>CACOVJ010000004.1 GCA_902630465.1 uncultured Alphaproteobacteria bacterium
ACTTAAAACAAAAGCGATTTGCTTTCCTACTTCTAAACCGTGATCCATAATTTTCTTTTCATTGTATAGTTTTTCCAGTTTTACAAACATTTGATCCTTAACAGAGTTGCCACTCAATCTAAACTTTGGTTGTTCTGGTTTTATATAATCATTTTCGGTTTCATTTATTAAATCTATAGCACTATTGAGTTGTCTATCCCTATTGATCACTACTTTATCTTTACCAAGAAAAAATTGGTTAGGTTTAGCTTCATTTGGTGAGCTAGAAGTAATTGCATAACCTATTAAATCAAAAACTTTCATTGATGCAAAATCGGAATTGTCTTTACCTTCTGGTGTTTGAAGCCAGCGCCATAACATCTCTTTACATCCTCCACCTGCCGGAATTAAACCTACTAAAGATTCAACAAGACCTAACACAACATTGGTATGTGAGACTGAATAGTCACAATGAAGTACAACTTCAAACCCTCCTCCTATAGCTAAGCCTGATGGTGCAGCAATAAAGGGTTTATCTGCGTATTTAATTGTTTTACAAGTTTGTTGAAAATCGACAATAAATTTTTCAATCTTTGACCATTCATTATTTTTAGCAAAATCCATTACGTAATTAAGATTTACTCCAGCAGAAAATTGCATCGCTTCATTAATAACAATTGTGCTTTTACCATTTTGAGCCGCATCTTTTAAAGCAAGCATTGAATTTGTATCAAGTGCATTAGCTTTTGTAGTAAATTCAACAATTTGATAAGATCCTGCATTTTTAACATTTGCAGATGAATTACTAAAAGATTTTTCTAAATTTAAAGAACGTAAGTTATCAATACTTGGATCCAAATAGCCTGGTCTTTTTTCAAAAATAAAATTATTTTTGAGATTTTTAAAATATTCTATGTCCAAGTTATCTTCAATAAAACTGCTTGAGTCAATTGTTGATAGCATTTCAAAAGGACCAACAGTCCAATTAAAACCTAGTCTTAAAGCATCATCTATATCAATATATTTAGAAGATACATCAGGTATCAAAAAAGCTGCATAGCGAATAACTTTGGTTAATATTTCTTTTGCATACTTGCCGTATATATCATCTCTACTTACTAGTTTTTTAATATCTATTTTATCTCCTAATCCTAAATTGATTTTTTTACTTTCATGATACTCACCTGTTTCCAAATTTATAGCTTCAAGAATTTTTTTTCCATTAGCTTTATTGATTCTATAAAAGCCACCTTTTCCTTTTCTACCAGTATAACCCGTATCAATTAATTTTTTTACTAATGGAATTTCTTTTGCAACCTGATGAAAAGGATCACTTTTAGGTAATTCTTTAATAAAACTTTTTAATACATCAGCCATTAGATCAATACCAATTAAGTCATACAATCCAAATATTCCTGTTTTAGGTATACCCATTGGTCTTCCAAATATAGCATCGGCTTCCTCAATTGAGATTTTCATTTTGAATGCTTCAGTCATAGCAACCTGCATGGCGTAAACACCAATTCTATTTCCTATAAAGCCAGGGGTATCATTACAAATTATTACCCCCTTTCCTAATTGCTCATCACAAAACGCTTTGAGTGAGTTTATTTTTTCAACATCATTTATTGGTTCAGTAACAATTTCCAATAAGGCCATATAGCGAACAGGATTAAAAAAGTGTGTTATGCAAAAATTTTTTTTCATATCATCTGACATATTAGCTGATAATATTTTAAGAGGTATAGTTGAAGTATTTGAGGAAATAATTGATTCAGGTTTTCTTACTGCTTGGATTTTTGAATATATTTCATGTTTTATATCAATTCTTTCAACAACAGCTTCAACGACCCAATCAGCCTTTTTGACTTCATCAAAATCATCATCGATATTACCAGTTGTGATTAATTGGGATTTTTCTCTCTCTACTAGTAATGGAGGTCTAGATTTAATGATTCGTTCTTTTGCGTTTTCAGTAATTTGATTTCTAGACCCTTCATTTGATGGTAAATCTAATAAAGTAACATTTATTCCAGCATTAGCAACTTGGGCTGCAATTCCACTTCCCATCGTTCCTGATCCTATTACTACTACTTTTTTGAATTTCATTTTAATGTATAAAGTTGAGCTTATATAAGAAAAATTTGAAGTATGAAAATAATTTAATCATAAGGGTGGAAATTAATATAAATATCTCTTATAGGCCGAAAAAATGAAAAAAAATCCTTCAAGAAATGTACACTTTTCTAAAGATCCTAGTGATCTCTTAGATGAGATAAACGCATCTATTGATGTAGATCAGCGTTTATATAAAGAGGATATTAGTGGCTCAATAGCTCATGCTAAAATGCTTGGTAAGCAAAAAATTATCTCAAAAAAAGATTCAGATAGATTAGTAAAAGGATTAAAATCTATACAAACTGACATAGATAAAAACAAAGTAAAGTTTTCAAGAAGTCTTGAAGATATTCATATGAATATAGAAAATCTTTTATTAAAAAAAATTGGTAAAGTTGCAGAAAAATTACATACTGCAAGATCAAGAAATGATCAAGTAGTTACAGATTTAAAATTATGGATAAAAAATAATTCAGTCGAACTTGATAAAGAATTAAAGAATTTTCAAAAAACACTTATCAAAATTTCAGAAAAAAATGTTGATACAATAATGCCTGGATACACTCATCTACAAATTGCTCAGCCTGTTACTTTAGCACACCATTTATTAGCTTATGTTGAAATGATTGGTAGAGATCGATCACGACTTAAAGATTGTATATACCGTCTGGATGAAAATCCTTTGGGTTCAGCAGCTTTAGCAGGTACATCATATCCAATTGATAGAATGTATACAACTAAAGAACTTGGTTTTAGAGAACCAACAAGAAATGCAATGGATAGTGTCTCAGATAGAGACTTTGCAATTGAGTTTATTTTTTCTCTTTCATTAATAGGTGTGCATTTGTCACGAATGGCTGAAGAAATAATTTTATGGTCTAATCAACAATTTAATTTTATTTTTTTGCCAGATGAACTTTCAACTGGCAGTTCAATAATGCCACAAAAGAAAAATCCTGATGGTGCTGAACTTGTGAGAGCAAAAGCGAGTTTAATAATTGGCAATCTAGGAACAATATTAAATATTTTAAAAGGACTTCCTCTATCATATAGCAAAGATTTACAGGACGATAAAAACCTTATTTTTAATTCATACGATAATTTGCTATTATCTTTGAAAGTAATTAACGAAATTTTGTCTAAATCAAAATTTAATAAACTTAAAATGAAAGAGGTGGTAGAGAATTCAGATTCGACAGCTACAGATCTTGCTAATTGGTTGGTACAAAATCTAAATTATACTTTTAGAGATGCCTATAAAACAACAGGAACGATAGTTGATTATTGCAGTAAAAAAAAGTTAAACTTAGGGCAATTAACATTAGAAGAGTTACAAAGTTTTGATAAAAAAATTAATATTAATGCAAAAAAACTACTTTCAGCAACAGATAGCGTAGTTATAAAATCAAGTTTTGGAGGCACTTCTCCTAAAAATACTAAGAAAATGATAAAATTTGTTATAAAAAAATATTTAAAATAATGAATAGATTTTTTGCATTTGTTTTTTTAATCTTTCTTGCAGGGTGCGGTAAGGTTGGCCCCTTGAGTCTTCCAGAGGACCAAGTAGATAAATCTGTTATTACTTATCCTTGTGATGAAGCGTGTTTAGAAAGATTAGAAGAGGAGAAAAAACGTCAACAATCTGTAGTTGTAGATACTGAATAAATGTTAGAAATTAAAAATAAACTTCCTTTTGTAGAGGATACATCTTTACATGATATTATAAAAGTATGTCAAACACCATTCTATGTTTATTCCCAAAAAATGATTACACATAAAGTTGAGATGACAAAAAAGATCTTGGGTAAAAATATTTTTTTTTCTGTAAAGGCTAATTCTAATCAAGCAATTCTAAAATTAATGAATTCACTAGGTATTGGTGCTGATGTAGTTTCAGTTGGAGAGCTTAAAAGATCTTTAGATGCAGGCTTTCCACCAAATAAAATTATCTTTGAGGGTGTGGGTAAGTCAAAGGAAGATCTAATCTATGCAATACAAAAAAATATTAGATTAATAAACACAGAATCATTAGAAGAAATTAAACTGCTTCAAAAATTAGCATTAGAAAAAAATAAGATTATAGATATTGGTGTTAGATTAAACCCAAATATTGATGGTGGAACAATAAGTAAAATTTCAACAGGAAAGAAAACTGATAAATTTGGCATTGAGATAAATGAAATTGAAAAAATTGTTAATTTAATTTCAAATTGTAATAACTTAAATTTGATAGGTGTAAGTTGTCATATAGGTAGCCAGATTAGTAATATTGATGCTTATAAAAATACATTTATTGAGATGAAAAAAGCTGCAGATAAGTTTATGGCATCAGGAATTAATATTAAACATGTTGATCTAGGTGGTGGGTTTCATGTTTCATACGGTAAAAATGATCCAAAATTTAGAATTGAAGATGTAAAGAGTGAATTAGACTCACAATTTAATTCCTCTAAATATGAATTATCGTTTGAGCCTGGTAGATATTTAATTGCTGAAGCAGGAATTTTAGTAACTTCTATTATAAATACTAAAGAGAATGGAGGGGTAAATTATTTAATTGTTGATGCAGGAATGAATACTTTTGTGCGTCCTGCAATGTATAATGCCCATCATGATATTGAGACAATAACTAAAAAAACTGATAATTCTATTCAATATACAGTTGCAGGACCAATTTGTGAGAGTACTGATATTTTTGTTAGAAATATATTGCTATCTAAACAAACTGTGGGTGATATTCTAATTATAAGAAATACTGGAGCGTATGGAAAAGTAATGTCATCAACCTATAATACTAGATCTTTACCTGCTGAGGTTCTTGTTAACAAAGAAAATTTTGCGATGATTTACATTCCAGAGAAAATTGAAAAAAATATTGAAGAAGATATTATTCCTAGTTGGTTATAAATCAATTAAGAATATTATAAATAATTTTTGCCAAATCAGAAATAATCAAATTTAAATTAAAAAAAAATTCTTTTATATAAAAATCAATTAATACTAAGGTATTGATTTCAAAAGATCTTGATATCCATATTCCTAAAAAAATAAATAATATTAATAACACAGCTGCAATGGAGTTTAATACGCTTGGTTTCTCTTGTCTGACTATGGTGCTTGGTAAATTCTTTACAATTTCATTTTTATGTTCGATATTTTTATTAAATTTTTCATTATCTACTGAATTCTCTTTTTTTGATGAAGGAACTGCAGAGAATACTTCTGTGTTATTTAAATCTTGGAACCATTGATGATTGCAATTTGCACATTCTACCATTCTTCCATTAGGTTTTAAATCGGCAGAATTTACTAAATATTTGAGCTTACAATTTGAGCATTCAATGAACATAAATTATATATAGATCACTCAGGCTAGTATATAAAACAAAAATATATCTTATGTTGATTTTTAAAAGTATAATTTTTTATATTTCTCTAATAATTTGGACATTATTTATGGGAATAATTTGTATACCTTTTCTCATACTCCCAAGTAAGTTCTTAAAATTTCCGACTAAAATTTGGATTAAGGTAATTTTTATTTTTTTGGAAAATATTTGCAATATAAAACATAGAATTGAGGGTATGGAAAACATGCCTGATGAGTCAGTTTTAATTGCATCTAAACATCAATCTGCTTTTGAAACTCTTGCTTTGTACTTTTATTTAAAAGACTGTTTTTTTGTTCATAAAAAAGAACTATTTTTAATTCCTGTATTTGGTCAGTACTTGTACAAATCAAATATGGTTTCAATAGATAGGTCTGGTGGAACGAAAACTATGCGGAAAATGTTAGAAGAAGTAAAAATAAAACTGGACAGAGGCAGTTCGATTATTATTTTTCCTGAGGGCACAAGAAAGATTCCTGGCAGTAAACCTGATTATAAAACTGGATTTATAGGTATTTATAATCATTCAAAAAAGAAAATTCTGCCAGTTGCGTTAAACTCTGGTTTGTATTGGCCAAAACACACCTGGATATTAAAAAATGGAATTATTACGATTAAAATCTTACCTATAATTAATGAAAACTATGATAAACAAACTGTATTAAACAAAGTTCAAGAGCAAATTGAAGTTGCTTCAGATAAACTTATTACTTCTTAGTTTTTTCCGTTGGGTCAAAAGTACCAGCTTGTCCTATTTGCTCAATTATTTTTCTTATTTGTTTAGATTTAGAAAATTTATTTTCTAAAAAATTAAGGTCGTTATTTCTTATTGCTTTTTGGAAGGTTAACAAATCTTCACTAAAACGCCCTAACATTTCTAAAACAGCTTCTTTATTTTTATCATAAATGTCTCGCCACATGACTGGATCACTACCAGCAAGTCTTGTAAAATCTCTAAATCCAGCAGCTGAGTATTTAATTACCTCGTCCTTCATCTGAGTTTCAAGTTCTGTGGCAGTTCCTACAACAGAATAGGCAATTAGTTGTGGAATATGTGAAGTCATAGCTAATACTCTATCATGACGTTCTGCATCCATTATTTCAACAGTCATTCCAAAAGACTTCCAGATACTTAAAATGGATTCTATAAAGTTATCATTAGAATTTATTGGTGTTACAATACAATATCTATTATCAAATAGTTCTGCAAAACCATATTGAGGACCACTTTTTTCTAATCCTGCAATAGGATGAGCAGGCAAAAAAGATATTTTATCATTGTCTATCTCAGATTTGAAATCATTAATAACACTAACTTTAGTAGATCCTACATCTGTAATTAAAGTTGGTGTTTGAATAAAAGTATTAAGTTCATTAAAAATATTTTTATATGAACTAAGAGGAGTACATATAAAGATCAAATCCACTTGTTCAGAAAAATTTTGTAAATTTTCAAAAATCTCATCAACTATATTTAAATCTTTTGTAAGATTTATTATTGTTTTATCATTATCAATTGCAAAAACTTTTTCAGAAATTTTTTTTTGTTTTATAACTCTTGCGATTGAAGAACCAATCAGTCCCATTCCTATAATCAAAACAGATGTGTAAGATTTATTATTCATTAAAATTCTTTAAACTATTAATAGTAAGTTCCATTTCTTCTTTTGTGCCAATACTAACTCTGATGAAATTAGCCATATTATAGCTATCTAAGCGTCTTACAATTATTCCATCACTTGCTAATTGGTTAGCTATTTTATTAGCACCATCAACAGTAGTTTCAATTAAAGAAAAATTGCCCTCTGTTTCTTTTATTTTAATGTTTAATTTATTTAATTCTTTTTCAAACCAAGTTTTTATCTCAGAATTTAGTTTAACTACTTTTTCAATATATTCTTGATCTTCTAGTGCTTTTATTGCCATGAGTTGAGATATGGATGTCGTATTAAAAGGTGGTTTTATTTTATTTATAATATTAGCAACTTTTTTACTTGTATAACACCAACCAACTCTCAATGCTGCTAAGCCATAAGTTTTTGAAAAAGTTCTTGTCAGAATTAAATTGTCAAAATCTTCCGAGAGGCTAAATCCTTTGTCGTAATCTACTCTATCTACATACTCAACGTAGGCACCATCTATAACAACAATTATATTTTTTGAAATTGTTTGCATTAATTTTACAATTTTTTCTCTTGGCAAATATGTGCCCGTAGGATTGTTCGGAGATGCTATATATATAACTTTTGTTGAATCTGTAATACTATCCATTATTGTATTAATATCTAGATTAAAATTTTGATCTTCTTTTACCTTCTTAGGTACTGCTCCAACAACTTTGCTTACAATGGAATACATTTCAAAGCCATGCGTAGCATGTAAAATTTCATCACCATCTTGACAAAAAGCTAAAGCAGCAAATAATAAAATTTCATCAGAGCCTGAGCCTAGTATAATTCTTTCTTCTTGCAATGAGTGTTTTTTTGCAATAGCGTTTCTGAGAGTTGATCCATCAATCTCAGGATATCTATGAAGATTTCTTTTCAAATTTTCATTATTGAGTACTTCAATTATTTTTGGTGACGGCCCATATGGATTTTCGTTAGATGACAATTTTATTATTTTTTTTTCTGTGTCTAAAGTTGATTTTCCACCTTTATAAATATTTATATTCTCAATTGAACGCTTTGATTGAATATGAGAGTCAGTAATTTTTTGTAATTTCTCTGATGATTGAAATATTTCTCTCCATAATCTTACGATTGTATCTTTAGAATATAACCCTTTTGACTTAGCTAATAATCTGTCTAAAACTTTTTGCTCTCTATCTAAATCAACAACTTTTTCTTCATTTTTATGTTTTCCAATTTGTAATACTATTTCTGATCGATTTGATAATAGCTGGAGTATCTCATCATCAATAGAGTTGATTTTTAGTCTTAAAGCTTCAAGTTCTTCATTTTTCATAATTTGGCAGGTTCCTTTACAAATTAATAATGAATAAATCAAAATAAAGTAGAAATTTTTTTAAATTTTGGGCAAATGTTGACTTAAATAAATATATAAATATAAGCCTCATTACACCGATTTGAGACAGCTTGCGGGTGGAGCAATAATCAGCTAAAGCGTTATATCTCCATTAAAATCTGTTTAATTGGTCACAAATTATGAGTGATATTAAATTTACAACAGATAACAAACTTGATTGTGATATTATATTTTTTAATAACATTGACTTCAGCTTGGAGTCAGGAGAAAAATTAAAAAATTTAAAAATTGCATTTAAGACATTTGGAAAACTAAATAGTGAAAAATCGAATGGTATTTTAGTTTGTCATGCACTTACGGGAGACCAATACGTAACTGGAAATAATCCTATTACTAAAAAAAATGGTTGGTGGTCTCGTATGGTAGGTCCTAACAAACCAATTGATACAAATAAATTTTTTGTAATTTGTTCCAATGTAATTGGCGGTTGTGCTGGATCAACAGGGCCAAAAGAATTAAATGAAGATAAAAATATTATTTATGGTGGTGAATTTCCATCTGTCACAATTAAAGATATGGTTAAAGCTCAATCTCTACTTGTTGACGCCCTAAATATTTCAAAATTATTTTCAGTTATCGGAGGATCTATGGGAGCTATGCAAGCACTACAATGGGCAATTGATTTTCCAGAAAAAATATCAAATATAATTCACATTGCTGGTGCTTTAAAACATTCAGCTCAAAATATTGCGTTTCATGAAGTAGGGCGACAAGCAATTATGAATGATCCAGTTTGGAAAAAAGGTACATACTCTGATAATAGTGAAAGGCCCGAGCGAGGTTTATCTGTTGCGAGAATGATTGCGCACATTACATATCTCTCAGAGGATGCAATGCACCGTAAATTTGGTAGAAAGTTACAATCTAGAGATATAATATCTTTTGGTTTTGATGCTGATTTTCAAGTTGAAAGTTATTTACGCTATCAGGGGAAATCATTTGTTGAAAGGTTTGATGCAAATTCATATTTGTACTTAACTAGAGCGATGGATTATTTTGATTACGATGAAACATTTAATAAAAAGATAGAATTTAGTCAAAATTCAAATGATCATTTAAAATATTTGATAGTATCATTTACTTCTGATTGGTTATTTCCTACACAGGAAAGTAAAATAATAGTTAATAATCTTAATCAACTTTCAAAACAGGTTAGTTTTTTGGAAATAGAGACTGACAAAGGTCATGATAGTTTTTTATTAGATGAACCTCAGCTGGATACATTGATTAACGGTTTCTTAGTGAGTAATTTTAAGGAATTAAATGAATAAGATAGCAAGCATAAGAAAAGATTGGGGTTTAATTGAAACTTTAATTGAAGAAAATAGAAATATTTTGGACATAGGTTGTGGTGATGGCATGCTTATGGAGCAACTTCAGAAAAATTTAAATGCTAAGACTCACGGTATTGAACTAGATAGAGAATTAGCATCTAAAGCAATCGCCAAAGGTTTCAATGTTATTCATGGAGATGCTGAAATTGATCTTGCACAATACTCAAATCATAGCTTTGATTATGTAATTTTGAGTCAAACATTACAAGCAATGATGAGGCCAAAAGATATATTATCTGAACTTTTACGAATTGGCTCAAAAGCCATTGTTTCATTTCCTAATTTTGGCCACTGGAAAATTCGATTTCAATTATTAATATCTGGTAGAATGCCAGTTACAGAAAGTCTGCCTTATACATGGTATGATACTCCAAATATTCATTTTTTTACGATAAAGGATTTCTTAAACCTTTGTAATGAAATGAATATTGTAGTCGAAAAAAGTATTGGCTTAACTTCTAAAGGTAAACAATTTGATATTAGTGAGTCGTTAACAAGTGTTAATTTTTTTACTCATGAAGCAATATTCTTGCTAAGTTATAAAAATTTTGAACCAATAAAAATAAAATCAACGAAAAAAATCTTCAACAAAAATTCAGTAATAGCTAGTTGATGAACTCAATTAGTGTAAAAGTAATAAACCAACTTAAAGATAATTATTCTTTTATATTGTCTAATCGAAGTAAAGATGCATGTGTGATTGATCCAGCAGATAGTTATCCAATTATTGAATATGTAAATAAATATAGTTTAAAAATAAAAGATATATTTATTACACACCATCACAAAGATCATACTGCTGGTACCGAAGGTATATTAAAAAATTTTCCAAATGTTAATATTCATTCACCCAGCTCTCATATTGAATATACTAGATTTGTATTACGTAATGATGATGAAATTGAAACAGCAATTAACACTTTTAAGATTATTTCAACACCAGGACATACTTTAGACCATATAATTTACCTAGATAATAGCCATAAGATATTGTTTTGTGGTGATACTTTATTTAGGCTTGGATGTGGTAGAGTATTTGAGGGCGATTTAAAACAAATGTTTGCAAGTTTACAAAAAATAAATGAATTAGATGACAACCTGAAAGTTTATTGTGGGCATGAGTACACACTAAATAATTTAAAATTTCTTGAAAGTATTTTAAATAAAAAAGAGTTATTTTTTAATATTCGACAAAAAATTGAAGAAGAATTAAGACTAAGTAAAAAGTCAGTGCCTTTTAATTTAATCGAAGAAAAATCATATAATTTGTTTTTGAACCAAAACTCTGAGATAGGCAGTTTAATCAAAAAAGAGCTAGGACTAAATAATTTCGATTTATTTCAACATCTTAGAGAAAAGAAGGATAACTTTTAAATCTCTATTAGATTTAGAAAAATAGCCAAATTTTTAGTTTGACTATTAAGAAGGTTCACTATAAACCCCGCCAAAAAGGTAGAAATGCTAGCAATATTTAAAACAGGTGGAAAACAGTATTCAGCAAAAGCTGGAGAAATACTTAAAGTTGAAAAGCTTAATGGAGCTAAAGGAGATAAAATATCTTTTACCGATGTGTTAGCAGTTTCCGATGATAAAACAAATAGTATCGGCCAACCATTACTTAAGGATGCACTGGTTGAAGCAAAAATTATTGATCAAATAAGAGATAAAAAAATTATTGTTTTTAAGAAAAGAAAAAGACAAAACTATAGACTTACGCAAGGGCATAGACAATATCTAACAGTGCTAAGAATAGAAACTATTTCTTTTGATGGAAAAAAAAGCACAGCAACTCCAGTAGTTAAAAAAAACTTAAAAACAGAAAGTAAAGAATCGCAAAAAAAAGTTGAAACAAAGGAAGCAAAACCAACCAAAAAGAAAAATGTTACAAAAAAAACATTAAATAAGGCTTCACCTGTTAAGAAAAAATCAGTAAAGAAAACTGTAAAAAAAACAACAAAGAGTAAAGAAGATAAGTAATGGCAACTAAAAAAGCAGGTGGTAGTTCGAGGAATGGAAGAGACTCGGCAGGACGAAGATTAGGTGTTAAAAAGTTTGGTGGTGAAAATGTTCTTGCTGGAAATATAATAGTCAGACAACGTGGAACAAAATTTCATCCTGGTAATAATGTAGGTATTGGGAAAGATCACACTATCTTTGCAACTACAAACGGAAAAGTAACTTTTAAAAAAACAAGAGTTAGAACTTTTGTATCTGTTGTTCCCACACAATAATTAAACTTTTAAATTCATAAATTTTCAATGAAATTTTTAGACCAAGCAAAAATATTTATTGCATCAGGTAACGGTGGAGATGGATGTGCAAGTTTTCGTAGAGAAAAATATATAGAGTACGGTGGACCAAATGGTGGTGATGGAGGAAAAGGTGGAGATATTATTTTTGAAGTAGATGTAAATTTAAATACATTAATTGATTTTAGATATCAGCAACACTTCAAGGCAAAAAGAGGTGAAAATGGGAAGGGAAAAAATCAAACCGGAGCTGATGGAAAAAATTTAATAATAAAAATTCCACCAGGAACTGAAATTTATAATGAAGATAAATCAGTATTATTGTTCGATTTAATAGAAAAAAATCAAAAAATAATTTTTACAAAGGGAGGTAAGGGTGGTCTTGGAAATAGTCATTTTAAGTCGTCAACAAATCAAGCTCCAAGAAAATTTACTAAAGGAGAACAAGGGGAAGAGAGGTGGATTTGGTTATCTCTAAAACTCTTTGCTGACGTGGGAATAATTGGCAAACCTAATGCAGGGAAGTCTACTTTTTTATCTAAAGTCTCAAATGCTAATCCCAAAATAGGAAATTATCCTTTTACAACACTGAATCCTGTTCTTGGAACGGTTAAGAGGTTTGATGAAGAAATTGTCTTAGCCGATATTCCTGGTTTAATTGAAGGAGCCCACGAAGGAAAGGGGTTAGGTGACAAGTTTTTAGCTCATATTGAGAGATGCAAAATTTTGCTTCATTTAATCGATGCAACTGATAAAAATTGGCTGAAAAATTATGAGACTGTTCGAAATGAAATTTCAAAATATGGTAAAAAAATTTCATCTAAAAAAGAAGTAATAGTATTATCTAAATCTGATTTATTAAGCTCCGCTAGTGAAAATATAGTCAAAGAAATTAAAAATTTAATAAATTCTGATATATTTGTCATTTCAAGCCTAAATTATGAAGGTGTAGAAAAGTTAATGGATAATTTATTTACTTATAAGAATATTGTTGATGATTAAAAAATTTAAAAAAATAGTGATTAAAATAGGTTCTAATTCAATAGTGGATCCTAAATTGAAAAAAATTAAAACTAAATGGTTAGAGAGATTGTGTAGAGATGTTGCACAAATTCATAAGACATCAAAAATTGTTGTGGTATGCTCAGGTGCTATTGCTCTTGGTTCAAAAAGCATCTCTAAATCAGCTTTAAGAAAATTAGAGGATAAACAAGCCGCTGCATCTATTGGTCAAATTGAATTGGCATATCAATGGAGAACAAAGTTAAAAAAACATAGAATAAAAGTTTCACAAATACTTTTAACTTTAGAAGATAGTGAAACAAGACGTCGATTTTTAAATGCAAGAAATACAATTTCTTCTCTTCATAATAGAAGTATAATACCAATCATTAATGAAA
Organism: uncultured Alphaproteobacteria bacterium; assembly: GCA_902630465.1. Taxonomy (GTDB): domain Bacteria; phylum Pseudomonadota; class Alphaproteobacteria; order HIMB59; genus CACPNW01. The sequence goes on from CACOVJ010000004.1 coordinate 13,518, forward strand.
ATGATACTGTTGCAACAGAAGAGATAAAGTATGGAGATAATGATAAGTTAGCAGCTCGTGTTGCACAGATGATTGGAGCAGACCTTCTTATTCTTCTCAGTGACGTTGATGGCTTGTATAATAATAATCCTAAAAAAGTACGTGATGCAAAAAAAATATCTGAAGTTTTTAAAATTAATAGAAAAATAGAAAATCTAGCAAAAAGCCAAACCTCAGAGCTTGGAAGTGGAGGAATGACAACTAAAATTGTGGCAGCAAAAATATGTTCAGATAATGGATGCACTACAGTTATTACAAATAGTAATAAAAAAAATCCAATAAGTTCTATAAAAAGAGACAATTCAACCTTTTTTTATCCTTCTACTTCAACAAACTCATCTAAAAAAAAGTGGCTACTAAATCATTTAAATCCTATTGGATCTTTTATAGTTGATGGAGGTGCAAAAAATGCGATCTTAAAAAATAAAAGTCTACTTCCTGCTGGGATAATTGATATTCAAGGCAACTTTAAAAAGGGTGATGTAATTGCTATATTAATTAAAAGTGGTACAAAAATTGCTCTTGGTATTTCTGCCTATGACTATAATGATGCAAAAAAAATTATTGGTAAGAATAGTAGTGAGATTAGTAAAATTTTAGGTTTCGAAGGACAAGATGAAGTGGTACATAAAGATAACTTAGTTAAATTTTCAGCATGAATATTAAAGACAATATTTTTGAATTAGGCAAACAGGCTAGAAACGCCTCAGTTCAAATGAAATTATGTAGTAATAATCAGAAAAATAAAGCTTTATCTAATTTAATAAAAAATATTTTAAAGAATAAAAATAGAATCCTTGAAGCAAATAATATTGATTTAGAAAATGGGAAGAAAAAATCACTATCAAACCCACTTATGAATAGGTTAACTCTCACAGATAAATCAATTGAAGGTTTGGTAAAGAGTATTGAAGATATAATTATTATACCCGATCCAATTGGTTTAACACTTGAAGAATGGGAAAGGCCAAATGGTTTAAAATTTAGAAAAATATCAACACCGTTAGGAGTTTTAGGTGTAATTTATGAATCTAGACCAAATGTAACTGTTGATGCATCATGTTTGTCAATTAAATCTGGAAATTGTATAATTTTAAGAGGTGGTAGTGATAGTTTCTATAGCTCCAAAGAACTTGTGAATAATATAAGTTTAGCTTTTAGTGATGCAGGCCTTCCAAATCACTGTGTGCAAATGATAGACACTCCTGAAAGAGAAGCTGTTGATTACTTACTTAGTATGCAAGATTATGTAGACGTTATTATTCCTCGAGGAGGGAAAAGTCTCATTGAAAAAATAAATTCTGCAAGCAAAATACCAGTGATAAAACATTTGGATGGTATTTGTCATGTTTACATAGATAAAGATGCTGACTTAAAAATTGCAGAAAAAGTTGTATTTAATAGTAAAATGAGAAGACCTGAAATTTGTGGAGCCGCTGAAACACTTTTGATAGACAGTAATTTAAAAGATAAGGCTATGGAAATTTTACAACCGTTAAAAAATGTAAATTGTGAAATTAGAGGTGATGAATTTATTCAATCATTGGATAAAGATTTTAAAAAAGCTGATGAAAAAGATTGGTCACTTGAATATTTGGATAAAATATTATCAGTCAAGATTGTTTCAGGAGTACAAGAAGCAATTAATCACATAAATAATTATTCATCTGGACATACAGAATCAATAATTACTAATAATGAGCAAACATTTAAAACATTTTATGAAAAGATTGATAGTGCAATAATTTTAAAAAATGCATCCACACAATTCGCTGATGGTGGAGAATTTGGTTTTGGCGCAGAGATTGGTATATCCACTGACAAAATACATGTAAGAGGACCAGTTGGGACAAAACATCTTACAACATTCAAATATGTTGTAGATGGAAATGGTCAGGAAAGACCTTAATTGAAAAAAATAGGTTTGCTTGGTGGATCTTTTGACCCTCCACATAAAGGGCATTTATTTATTTCTCTTGAAGCAAAAAAACTCTTAAAACTTGATGAAGTTTGGTGGATTGTCACTCCACAAAATCCACTAAAGATAGTAAAACCTGCAACTTATAAGGAAAGAGTAAGTAATTGCAAAAATATTACAAGAAATTATCCAATAAATATAAAAGAAATAGAAAAGAAAATAGGATCAAATTACTCTTATAAAACTATTAATTATATCTTACATCATTATAAAAATATTAAATTTTTTTGGTTAATGGGTGCAGATAATCTTATAAGTTTTCATAAATGGCAAAAATGGCAAAAAATATTTAGTAATATGTCTATTGTTATTTTTAAAAGACACGGCTATAATACTAGTGCATTGAAAAGTATTGCTTCAACAAAATATAATCACGCAAGAATATTTAAATCTCACGTCAATTATGAGGACTTTGATAAACTACCTTCCTGGACAATTATAGAAAACAAAGAAATAAAAATATCTTCAACAGAAATTAGAAATCAAAGAGACAGACTTAGAGGCAAAAATTAGTACTTTTTCATTATCAGATAATATCTTGTCTATTTTAGATGATGCAAAAGCAGAGAATCTTAAAGTAGTAGACTTATCAAATAAATCTTCAATTGCAGATTGTTTTATTATTGCAACGTGTAGATCTACTAGGCATGCAGACTCAACGGCTGATGATCTTGTAAGAAAGCTAAAAAAATTTGGTGTTAGATGTCCAAATCCTGAAGGGAGACCTCAATGTGATTGGATCATTGTAGACGCTGGGTCTATAATCATTCATTTATTTAGGCAAGAAACACGAGAGCTTTATAACTTAGAAAAATTGTGGGAAGTAAGCTTTGAATCGTCAGAAATTAAACTAGCTTAATAATATGAACGTTAGTAATAATTTTTTAAAGTTTTCAAAAATCATTTTAGTAATATCAGTAATACTTACCTTACCATCCAAAGCATCCTCAAATGATGAAGAAAAATATAAATACTTAGATCTATTTGGTGATGTGTTTGATCGAGTAAGGTCATCTTATGTGGAAGAAGTTTCAGACAAAGAACTAATTGAGAAAGCTATTGATGGTATGTTATCTGGTTTAGATCCACATTCTGGCTATATGAATGAAGAAGTCTGGCAGGAAATGCAAATGGATACAAAAGGTAAGTTTGGTGGACTTGGTATTGAAATTACTATGGAAGAAGGTTTTGTGAAAGTGATTGCACCTATTGAAGACACTCCTGCATATGAAGCTGGTGTTTTAGCAGGAGATTACATTATTCAAATAGATGACACACCAGTTTTTGGACTAACTCTCAATGAAGCAGTTGAACTAATGCGTGGAGATAAAGGTGAGCCAATAATGATTACAATATCACGAGAAAATACAGAACCTTTTGAATTGGAAATTATTAGAGATTTTATAAAAATTCGCTCAGTTAAAAGTGAAATAGTTGATGATGTAGGATACTTAAGAATTACATCATTTAATGAACAAACTGAAAAGGGATTAATTGATGCAATTAAACAAATAGAATCAAATGCTGATGTAAATATAAGTGGATATGTTTTAGATGTTCGATCTAATCCTGGTGGTTTACTCACACAAGCAGTTAAGGTAACAGATATTTTTCTCGAGAGAGGAGAAATTGTATCAACTAGAGGTAGAGATAAAAAAGACATTAGAAGATACAGGGCAAAAAAAAGTGATAGAATAAACGGTAAACCTCTTGTAGTAATAATAGATGGAGGATCAGCTTCAGCTTCAGAGATTGTAGCTGGTGCTCTTCAAGATCATAGGAGAGCAATAATTATTGGAACACAATCCTTTGGAAAAGGTTCAGTGCAAACTATTATGCCCTTTCAAGTTTCAAACACTGACGATTTAACAGGGATCAGATTAACAACAGCAAGATATTATACTCCGTCTGGAGAATCTATACAGGGAAAAGGTATTACACCTGACATTATAATTGAGCAGGGTGAATTTGAGTCATTTGAATATAAAAGATTTTCAGAAGCTGATCTTAAAGATTCTTTAGACAATGGTAATGACGAAAATGAAAATAATGAACAAAATATCGAAGAGGAACTAACATTATTTGAAAAAAGACTTGCAGTTGATTACCAGCTACAAAGAGCAATAGATTTAATTCGGGGAGTTAGTCTTTATAAAGAAACAATTCAATAAATATGGAGTCTAAATACCGAAGATGTGTCGGAATGATGATTCTCAACTCAGATAATAAAATTTTAGTTGGTAGAAGATTAGATCATCCAAGTGGTCATTGGCAAATGCCTCAAGGAGGCATAGATGAGAATGAAAATCCTGAAGAAGCAGTTTGGCGCGAAATGAAAGAAGAAATAGGAACTGATAATGCAACTATGATTAAACAATCTAATCAATGGGTAAATTATGAAATTCCCTCTGAAACTCTAGCTACATTACCTTGGGGCAATATATATATCGGTCAGACTCAAAAGTGGTTCGCGTTCAGGTTTAAAGGTAATGACGAAGAAATTGATGTTGGCACAGAAAATCCAGAATTTAGTGAGTGGAAATGGTCAGATCATAATTTATTAGTTGAAAATATTGTACCTTTTAAAAGGGTTGTTTATGAAAAAATCTTAATTGAATTTAGAGAATTGTTTAATTAAATTTTTTCGTAAAACTTTGAATTGAAAGCTTCCAATTTAGCTTTAGCAACTAAAAGTTTTTCTTCAGAATTTTTTTCATCTTTATTTTCTAAATTCTGTATCTCTTTTTCTATCGAAGATTTATCAAGAGTATTTAATTCAACAACACTTTCTGCGAGAACAATACATTTTTCTGGATTTATTTCTGCAAAACCACCAGATACAAAAAATGCCTTAAGCAAGTTTTTATCTTCACCATAAACCATAATTCTTCCAGGTCTTAATGAAGACATCACTTTGCTATGTCCAGGAAGAACACCAAGATCGCCATCCTTTCCTGGAACAATAATCATTCCAGCCTCATCATTAAATATGAGATTTTCAGGTGAAACTAAATCAAAAGAAATTGTTGCCATTATGCCGCTTCAGCTTCTAATTTTTTAGCCTTTTCTATTGCCTCATCAATGCCACCAACCATATAAAATGCTGCTTCTGGCATGTGATCATACTCACCTTTTACCAAACCATCAAAACTTTTTATTGTATCTTCAAGGTCTACATATTTTCCTGGGGAACCTGTAAATACCTCTGCAACAAAGAAAGGTTGACTTAAAAATTTCTCAATTTTTCTAGCTCTTGCTACAGTGAGTTTATCTTCTTCTGATAATTCATCCATACCTAAAATTGCAATAATGTCTTGCAGACTTTTATAAGTTTGAAGAACTCTTTGCACTTCTCTTGCAACTCTATAGTGATCATCACCCACAACCTGCGGGTCTAGAATTCTTGATGTTGAGTCAAGTGGATCAACTGCAGGATAAATACCTTTTTCAGAAATTGCTCTATTCAAAACTGTCGTTGCATCTAAGTGAGAGAAAGATGTTGCAGGAGCAGGGTCTGTTAAGTCATCGGCAGGAACATAAATAGCCTGAACTGATGTAATAGATCCTTTTTTAGTAGTCGTGATACGCTCTTGTAATGCACCCATATCAGTTGCAAGTGTTGGCTGATAACCAACGGCAGATGGGATACGTCCTAGAAGTGCCGAAACCTCAGATCCTGCTTGCGTAAATCTAAAAATATTATCAACGAAGAATAACACATCTTGCCCTTCTTCATCTCTAAAATACTCAGCTTGAGTTAAACCTGATAAGGCTACTCTTGCTCTTGCCCCTGGTGGTTCATTCATTTGTCCATAAACAAGTGCAACTTTTGAATCCTTACCTTTCAGGTCAATAATTCCTGACTCAATCATTTCGTGGTATAAGTCGTTACCCTCACGAGTTCTTTCTCCAACACCAGCAAATACTGAATATCCTCCATGTGCCTTTGCAATGTTATTGATTAATTCCATAATTAAAACTGTCTTACCAACTCCAGCTCCACCAAATAATCCAATTTTACCACCTCTTGCATAAGGTGCTAGTAGATCAACTACTTTAATTCCTGTTACTAGAACTTCGGTCTCTGTAGATTGATCAACAAACTCTGGCGCTGGTCTATGAATAGGATAAGATTTACTTGTTCCAATGTCGCCTCTTTCGTCAACTGGCTCTCCTACAACATTCATAATTCTACCTAAAGTTTCCGGGCCTACAGGCATTGAAATAGGGGCACCTGTATCAGTAGCTGTTTGACCTCTAACTAGTCCATCTGTTGTATCCATAGCAATTGTACGAACAGCATTTTCTCCTAAATGCTGAGCAACCTCTAGCATTAATCTTGTTCCGTTGTTGTCAACTTCTAGAGCGTTCATGATTGCAGGAAGTTCACCGTCGAACTCTACATCAACAACAGCTCCGAGAACTTGTGATATTTTTCCAGTTAAATTGTTAGCCATATATCCCCCTTTATATTGATTCAGCTCCAGAAATAATCTCTATTAATTCTTTTGTAATGAACGCTTGTCGCGTTCTATTATACTTTAACGTTAAACTATCTATCATTTCACCAGCGTTTCGGGTTGCGTTATCCATTGCGGCCATTCTTGCTCCCTGCTCTCCTGCATCACTTTCTAAAAGTACTTTAAATATTTGAATGGAAACATTTTTTGGAAGTAAGTCTTTTAAAATTGTTTCTTCATCAGGTTCATAATCGTAAATTGCATTTGAAGAATTTTCTTTTTCTTCTTCCTTTTCAGAATTTGAAACGTCTAATGGTATTAATTGTTGTTGTGTTACTTCTTGCGAAATAGCTGATTTAAATTTGTTAAAAACTAATATGCATTTATCAAATTTACCATCAAAGTATAATTCTTGAAGCTTATTAGAAATATTTAATGCAGATTCGTATCCAATATTTGAAACATTTAAGTCAACAAAACTCTCTATAATTTGATCCTTCATTAATCTATTAAAAAAGTCTCTACTTTTTTTCCCAACTGGCATTAGTTGAACTTTTTTTCCATTACCCTCAAGTGATTTAACTAATTTAAAAGTTTCTCTATTTATGCTGCTATTAAATCCACCACATAAACCTCTATCAGCACTTACTGGAACTACTATATAATTCTGATCATTGCCAGTACCAGTTAAGAGTTTAATTATACCCTCTCCAGATGCAGCAGATGATCCAAGAGAGGAGAGCATTTCCTCTAATCTTGATGAATATGGTCTTGCCGCTTCTGCTTTTTCTTGAGATCTACGTAACTTACTTGCAGCAACCATTTTCATTGCTGATGTAATTTTTTTTGTAGATCCAACTGAATTGATCTGAGTTTTTATATCTTTTAAACTTGGCATAAATTAGTTACTAGCAAACTTTCCAACCATTTCATCTAAGATCGATTTTAATTTATCATCATTTTCTTTTGATAATTCTTTTTCATTAGCAATCGCGTCTAATAAATCACTATGCTTAGTTCTAATTTCATTTAAAACTTCTGCTTCAAACTTGACTACATCGCCTACTGCAACTTTATCAAGATATCCGCGAACACCTGCATAAATAGATACAACTTGCTCTGAGACCGTTAGTGGTGAATATTGACCTTGTTTTAAGATTTCAACTAGTCTTGCACCACGATCAAGTAATTGTTTCGTTGAAGCGTCTAAGTCTGATGCAAACTGTGCAAAAGCAGCCATCTCACGGTATTGAGCTAATTCTAGTTTTACAGGACCAGCAATTTTTTTCATTGCTTTTGTTTGCGCTGCAGAGCCAACACGACTTACAGAAAGACCAACGTTAATAGCAGGACGAATACCAGCAAAAAATAAGTTTGTTTCTAAAAATATTTGTCCATCAGTAATGGAAATAACATTTGTTGGAATATAAGCAGATAAATCTCCTGCTTGAGTTTCAATAATTGGAAGAGCGGTCAAACTTCCACCACCATGTTCATCACTCATTTTGGCAGCTCTTTCTAAAAGACGACTATGAATGTAAAATACATCTCCAGGATATGCTTCACGTCCAGGAGGTCTTCTTAACAAAAGAGACATTTGTCTGTAAGCAACAGCTTGCTTTGATAAATCATCATAAACAATTAACGCATGCATACCATTATCTCTAAAATACTCACCCATCGTACAGCCAGTATAAGCAGATAAAAATTGCAACGGAGCAGGCTCTGATGCAGTTGCAGATACAACAATTGTATATTCCATTGCGCCATTATCTTCTAGCGTTTTTACAATTTGAGCAACTGTTGATCTTTTCTGACCAATCGCAACGTATATACAATATAACTTTTCTTTTTCATTGTCTGATTGATTTACAGATTTTTGATTTAAGATTGTATCAATAGCTACAGCAGTTTTACCTGTTTGTCTGTCACCAATTATTAATTCACGCTGCCCTCTTCCAACTGGAACAAGAGCATCAAGTGCTTTAATACCTGTCTGCATAGGTTCAGATACACTTTGACGAGGAATAATACCTGGAGCTTTTAATTCAATTCTTCTCTTTTCAGATGATTGAATAGGGCCTTTACCATCAATAGGATTTCCTAAACCATCAACAACACGTCCTAACAATTCTTTTCCAACAGGAACGTCAACAATTTCTCCTGTACGTTTAACTGTGTCACCTTCTTTAATTCCAGTATCATCACCGAAGATTGAAACACCAACGTTATCCATTTCAAGGTTGAGGGCCATACCTTTAATGCCGCCTGGGAATTCTACCATCTCTCCAGCTTGTACTTGATCAAGACCATACACACGTGCAATTCCATCTCCAACACTTAGTACTGTTCCAACCTCAGCTACATCCGCTTTAGTTTCAAAATTAGCTATTTGGTCTTTAATTACAGACGATATTTCTGCAGCTTTAATTTCCATTATGCCCCCTTCATTGCAATTTTAAGTTTATTAAGTTTATTCGCTATAGATGTATCAATCATTTTGGAACCAACCTTAACAATTAAACCACCAATAATGTCTTCATCAACATCAAAATTTAAAGACAATTTTTCACCTAAAGATTTTTTAAGTTGATTTGTAATATTATTTTTTTCATCGTCAGATAATGTGTTTGCTGATGTTATGTCAGCAGTAATATCACCTCTTTTTTCAGAGTTTATTTTTTTAAATTGTAAAATAATAGAAGCGATATTTGAAATTCTTTTATTATTATCAAGAACTTTTAAAAAAGTTGTCGTAAGATTATGTAAATTTGCTTTAGAAAATAATTTTAGCAAAATATTAAGCTTCTCATCTGAGTTTACTAATGGACTTTTAATTACTTGTCTCAATTCTGAACTTTCTTTCAATGCTGTTTGCACTAATTCAAAGTCATTTAGAATATCATCAATACATTTTTTTTCAGAAGCAAGATCATAGAGAGCTGCTCCGTACCTTTCAGATATAAGATCTCCAGATAATGTATTAGATGCCATAAATTAAGTTCATAAGAAGTTTAGAAATAGGCTATTAACACATCAGAAAAAGTAGGTAAACTGTCAGTTTGTGCGTCAAATGAGTTAAATTGAAGATATTTTTAAAATTGTGGGTAAATTACATAAATGAATAGGGATCGACATCGATAATTAACTTTACAGAAGAAGGTAGTTTGGTCTTTTCTACAATTTTTTTTGTGAATTTATTCAGATTTTTTCTACTTTTGCTCTTCAATAATATTCTGTATCGATATTGTCCTCTAAGCAAAGAAATTGGAGCTTCAACTGGACCAAGAATTTTAATATTTTCACTATTTTTATCTTTTTGAGCCAGTCTTGAAGCATATTTAAGAACTAAAGCCTTCGTATGACTAGAAATGATTATGGAAGTCATAAAACCAAAAGGTGGAATATTAAAATTCTTTCTCTCTTCTAGAGCTTTTTCAATAAAAGTTTCTCTCTCTCGAAGTTGAATCGACTTAATTATTTCTTGATCTGGAAAATATGTTTGAAGAAAAACTTTACCAATTTTTTTTCCTCTACCAGCTCTTCCTCCAACTTGCTGAAGTAGGTTAAAAGTTTTTTCTATTGCTCTTGGATCGCCACCAAATAAACCTGCATCCGCATCAACTATTCCTACTAATGACAAATTTGGAAAATCATATCCTTTTGCCATAATTTGTGTGGCTACAATTATATCTATATCTTTGTTATTTATATCAGTAATAAATTTTTTAATTTTGTTTGGTGTGTTAACGTTGTCGCTAGACATGATGGAAATATTTTTCTCAGGAAAGAATTCTTTTAACTCTTCTGCAATTCTTTCAACACCAGGGCCAACAAATTTTATACTATCTTTTTCATTACATCGAGGGCAATCGAAATTTAATTTTTTAATAGTTCCACATTGATGACATAAAAAAACTTTTTTGTGTTGATGCATAACCATCCATGATGAACATTGATCACATTCATATCTAAATCCACAACTATTACACAAGGTTAGTGGTGAGTATCCTCTGCGATTTAAAAAAATAAGAGTTTGTTCATTATTGTCTAAGCACTGCGAAATAGAATCTATAATTGATTGTGATATCCATTTATCTTTATCAAGTTTATCTTTATTTAAATCAATTATTGAAATTTCAGGTAACGGAGTTCCAGAGAATTGTTTTGATAAATAGACTTGATCATATTTCTTAATTTTAACATTATTTATTGTTTCTAAAGACGGTGTTGCCGAAGCTAATAATATGAAATTTTTTTCAATTTTAGCTCTTACAACTGCAAGATCTCTTGCTTGGTAACGTATATTGTCCTCTTGCTTATAACTAGAATCATGTTCTTCATCGACAACAATTAATCCTAAGTTTGTAAAAGGAAGAAATAAACTTGATCGAGCACCAATAACAATGAACGTATCACCTGCAAAACATTGATGCCAAATTTTTTGCCTATTTTTTTTTGTAATTTTAGAATGCCACAAGCACACTTCCATTCCAAAACGCTTCTTTACCCTTGTCTCTAATTGCGGTGTTAAACTAATTTCTGGAACCATTATTAATATTTGTTTTTTTTCCTTTAAAAATTTATCTATTATTTCAAAATATACTTCAGTTTTACCAGAACCTGTTACCCCTTCTAATAAAACAGGTTTGTTTGATTTTTTAAATGACTTGGTTATTTCTTTAAATGAATTTTCTTGCTCTTCACTTAAGGATACTAATGATGGTTCGGTGTTTTTGAAGATATCTAATTTTTCTTTATCAAATTCAACTATATCATTGTTAATAAGAAATAATTTTAAAACTGCTCCTAGTGGAGCTAAAGTATAACTTGCGATCCAATTTATAAAATCAATAGAAGAATTCTGAAGGATGAGATCATTACAAATTTTTGTAACCGCTTTAATTTCGTATCCAGGATTTTTAACATTCTTCTTCCAAATAATTCCAGCTTCTATTTTTTTTCCAAATGGAACTAAGACTATTTGACCAATTTCAAGTTGCTCATTTGTTGAAGAATAAGTGAAAACTTTGTCAAAAGGTCTTGTTACTACTACATCGTACAACATTATATTTATGTATTTTTTATATGTTAACTTTCTAAATAACTTGTATATGGTATACAACAAACAATGAAATTTTTTATAGACACTGCTGATATACCTCAGATTGAAGAACTATTGCCTAGTGGATTAATAGACGGTGTTACGACAAACCCATCTCTAATTGCAAAAAGTGGAAAGGATATGGGAGAAACTATTAAAACAATTTGCTCTATTGTATCTGGTCCAGTAAGCGCAGAAGTGACGGCAACGGAATATAACAAAATGCTTGAAGAAGGTGAGTACTTAGCATCATTAGCTAAGAATGTTGCTGTAAAAGTTCCTCTCACACCTGCTGGTCTTCAAACGTGCAAAGCTCTTAGAGAAAAAGATATCATGGTAAATGTAACATTATGTTTTAGTGCTGCACAAGCATTACTAGCCGCTAAGGTTGGTGCAACATTTATCTCTCCTTTTGTGGGAAGACTCGATGATATTGGTGAAAAGGGAATGGATCTGATTTCAGATATAGTAATAATGTATGAAAATTATGGATTTGATACTGAAGTATTAGTTGCTTCAGTAAGAAACACGCAACATTTGATTGATGCAGCTGTGATTGGTGCACATGTTTCAACACTACCACCTAAGGTTATTCATGAATTATATAAACACCCTCTAACAGATAAAGGGCTCAAAGCATTTCTTGATGATTGGGCAAAAACAGGACAGCAAATCTTACCAAAATAATCGTCATGGCGCATGAAGATGAAATTAGCGAAGAACAAATAATAAATTTTTTAAGAAAAAATAAAAATTTTTTTATAAAAAATTCAGAATTAGTTAATGAACTAAATTTTCCCACCCTTGATAATAGTTCAGATAAGGTTGTTGATTTAGAAGCTTACAGATATAAAAAAATATCTCAACAAAATATAGATCTACAAAATCAAATGACAAAAGTATTACTTGCTGGAAAAAGTCATTTAAATGCTCAAAAAAGAATTCTTAAATCTACAATTAGAATTTTAAATGTAAAAAGTTTACAAAAATTAATAAGTTTAATTAAAAATGACCTTAAAACAATTTTAGGTTGTGATGAAATGAATTGTTTTGTTACAAATGAAAATATTAGAGCAGAAAACTTATCACAACTGGATATTAAAATAGCAAATAGTTATTTCAAAAACAAAATAGTTACAAATTTAAATCAAAATCCTAAAGGTTTACTTTTATTTTTTCCTAATAAATCAGCAACAATAAAATCATATATTTTGTTAAAAGTTAAATTTCGTGAAGATAGTATAATATTGGCTATGGGATCAAAAGATAAAAATAAATTCACAGTTGATATGCAAACTGATCTTGTTGAATACTTAATTAAAATTATAGAAGTAAATTTACTAAACATAAAATGAAAATATTACTAATAATTTTATTTTTATTAGTTAATTCTCAGAATTTATTTGCCAATCCACAAATATGTAGTTGGATAATAGACGAACCATTTAAAGAATATCAAGAAGAGGCAAAAGATCAACATGCTGCGTTTTATGTTGTAGTCAACGATGGTGAATGTGAATATGGAATGACAATTGGTGAAAATTCAGAAGATAAAGCAAAAAAAGTAGCTTTTAAAGATTGTGAGAAATGGAGAAAAGAAAATAATATTTCTGGTAAGTGTGAACCCTTTGCTGTTAACGACAAAATTATTTGGGAAAATGTTGCCTTTGTTACAAATGATGAAGGAGAAACAGAATATGACAATTCAGCCAATATGGTTGAATATGAATATAGAATTCCTGACTGGTATGGGCAGGAAAAAATTATATTTCCAAAATATAAAGGAGTCCCTGATGATCTTCACAGTTTATTTATGGAAACCCTTGAATATTCCTACCTTGAGCTTGGTGAAAAACCAATTGCGGAAACTCATGTTATTATCTGGAATGAAAAAAAATCTAATCTAAAAAAAGTTGCTCAAAATTGGTGTGAAGTAAATCGTGGGGAAAATTTTAATGAAGAATGTTTAAAAGTAGGTGGTGGTGATAACAAAAAATGGTTCAAAGAATGTGTAGCATCTGCCTATTTTTCACCTGAAACATTAAAAGGAAGTATTGAGGGTAATAAATGTTGGTGGAGAGGTTATAAGAATGAAGCGTGGAGTGTTGCAAAAATAGTAGCACATGAATATTTTCATGTTTATCAAAATATGAAAAAAAATTTTTTTGAAGATGAGAAACGTTTTGGTGTTGCCCAGTATAAATTTAATGATGATATGCCAATGTGGATTGAAGAAGGTGGGGCAGAATATTTTGGTTATTATATTATTGGAAAAAATAATTTAGCTGATTATAAAAAAATTATGAAACAGACACTAAAGTCCTTTCGCAAATGTGCAAAAAAAGGAATTAAACTCAAAGATGTAGAAAGAGAAGAAAATGCCATGAAACTGCGCAGTAAATGTGATCAAGGCTTCGAGTATGATGGTGGTATGTGGGCAACAGCGTACCTGGCTTCTTTAAGTGGATCTAATCAAAAAGTATTCTTTGATTTTTATGAAGATATTGCTGAATTTGAATTAGAAAAAAGGGAGGAAGGAGAAATCCACCAAGGATGGAGAGAATCTTTTAAGAAAAATTTTAATATGAGTTATGATGATTTCCTAATAGAGTTTGAAACATTTATTGGTTTAAAATCAAAGGAACAATTAAAAATTCTAGATCAAATAAATTAATACAAAAAGGAGCATACATGAAAGGTTATAGATTTATTACTGATGATGATACTGTTGATTTTTGTCAAAGAGTAACAGAGGCATTATCTAATGGTTGGAAATTACATGGAGAGCCAAAAATGACTTTTGATCATAAAAGAAAAGTTATGAGGTGTGGTCAAGCAGTTGTAAAACATTCATCAAAAAAATATAAAAAAGGAATGGATCTAACTAAAATTTAAATATGTATTGCTCTGCCATCAACACTTAGAGCTGCTTCTTTTACTGCTTCACTAGTTGTTGGATGAGCATGACATACTCTAGCAATATCTTCTGCACTACCGCCAAATTCAATTGTTGTAACAATTTCTGCAATCAATTGTCCTGCATCATGACCTATTATGTGAGCACCTAAAATTTCATCCGTTTTTTTATCGACTAAAATTTTAACAAATCCTTCTGATGCAGAAGTAGTTAACGCACGACCATTTGCCATAAAAGGAAATTTTCCAACTTTGAAATCTTTATTTTCTTGCTTTAGTTGTTCTTCAGTTTTCCCAACAGATGCAATCTCTGGATTGGTATAAACAATTGCTGGTATAGCGTCATAGTTTATATGAGGTTTTTGACCATTTATAAATTCAACACAGGCCACTCCTTCTTCTTCGGCTTTGTGTGCTAGCATTGGACCTGGTGCTACATCACCGATTGCATAGATTCCTTCTACAGAAGTTTTAAAGTTATCTTTAATTTCAATAGATTTTTTATCCGTTAGTTTAATTCCAATTTTTTCGAGATCCAGTCCCTCAGTGTTTGGTTTTCTTCCTACTGACATTAAAACTATTTCGTAGTTTTCTTTTAATTTCTTTTTATCTGATGTTTCCATTTCAACATCTACACCAGACTTGCTAGATTTTGCAGAACTAACCTTATGTGATAGTTTAAATTCTAATCCTTGTTTAGTAAGCATTTTCATAAACTCTTTTGCGATTTCACCATCCATCGTTGGAACAATTCTGTCTAGAGCTTCAACAACTGTTACTTTTGAACCTAATCTACTCCATACTGAACCCATTTCTAATCCGATATAGCCACCACCTATCACCAGTAGCGATTTAGGAACTTTAGATAAAGAGAGAGCCCCAGTAGAAGATACGATTTGTTTTTCATCTACAGGAATATTTGGAATCTCTATAGAAGTAGACCCAGTAGCAATAATAAAGTTTTTTGCTGAAGCAGTAATTTCTTGTTTTCCATTTTTAATTGAAACTGTTTTGGAATCAACAAATGATGCTGAACCCGGGATATGGGTAATTTTATTTTTTTTAAATAAGAAACCAATTCCAGTTGTTAATTTTTTTACAATCTTAGTCTTTCTTTGCATCAATACATCTAAATCTAAATCAACCTTAGAAGTTTTAATTCCATGCTCAGCTGCATGATTTGATATCTCTACAAATTTTTCAGAAGAATTTAATAGAGCCTTGGAAGGAATACATCCTATATTTAAACACGTACCACCAAGTGAGGATTCTTTCTCAATGCAGGCAACTTTCATTCCAAGTTGTGCTGCTCTAATTGCAGCAACATAACCACCTGGTCCTGCGCCAATAATAATTAAATCAAAATCTTCCATACTAAATTCCTAATACTAGTTGTGATGGATTTTCTAACAATTTTTTAACACTTACTAAAAAACCAACACTCTCTTTACCATCAATAATTCTATGATCATAACTTAATGCTACATACATCATTGGTCTAATTACAATTTCATCGTCCACTACTACTGCTCTTTTTTGGATATTATGCATTCCAAGAATACCTGATTGTGGTCTATTAATAATAGGTGTGCTTAGCATAGATCCATAAACTCCACCGTTAGAAATTGTAAATGTGCCTCCAGATAAATCGTCCATCGATAATGTTCCATCTTTTGCTTTAGTACTTAAGTCAATAATACTCTTTTCAATTTGTCCAAAATTCATTGTATCAGCATCTTTTAAAACAGGAACCACAAGTCCCTTTTCAGTTCCAACTGCTATACCAATATCGAAGTGATTTTTATAAATAATATTTTCATCTTTGATTTCCGCATTAACAGCAGGAAATTCTTTTAAACTTTCTGTAACAGCTTTAACAAAGAAAGACATAAGGCCTAATTTAACTTCATATCGTTCTTGAAATTCTTTATTTTTAGAATTTCTAATTTCCATAATATGAGACATATCAACTTCATTAAACGTAGTTAATATTGCAGCTGTGTTTTGCGCTTCTTTAAGTCTTTTTGAAATCGTCTGTCTAATTTTAGACATTTTAACAATTTCTTCTCTTTCACTAGATGTTCTTGGGTCTTTTCCTGAAGAATTAATATGTTTAACTACATCTTCTTTATTTATTCTTCCATCAGATCTAGATGATTTGATATCCTCAATACTAATATTATTTTCTTTTGCCATTTTTCTAGCTGATGGAGAAGATTTATTAGAATTTGCATCTACTTGCGGGTTTTCTTTTTTTTCTTTTTCAATGTTAGGTTCTACTTCTTTATTTTGTTGCTTGATTTTAGGTGAAACTGGTTTGTCACCTTTGCTTTCATTCAATATACCTAAGATACCTCCAATATTTATATCAGTGCCTTCTTTAACTTTAATTTCTTTTAGAGAACCTGCATGAGGAGCTGGTACTTCAACAGTTATTTTATCAGTTTCAATTTCAACTAACGGCTGATCAGCTTCGAAACTGTCGCCTATATTTATTAGCCATTTTGAAACAGTTGCTTCTGTTATCGACTCACCAAGTGTTGGAACAATTAATTCTGTACTCATTTATATTACTTTAATAACATTTAGTTATATTTATTCAATTGGCAGATTTGTTTTTAATTTTGTTGACACGCCTGCCCAGGATTTTTTAACATTTTTAATATCTCCTTCGGTTGCAAGACTAATAATATTTTCCTGATTTGTTATGTGCCTTGGGAGTGATCCAGCAGCAGGTGAAGCAGCAGGGCTTCTGCCGACGTAGTAAAGTTCTTTTTGTTTAACACCAGCTTCTGACATCACACTTTCAATTCTACTTCTAGCAAATCCCCATGCACCCATATTCTTTGGTTCTTCTTGAACCCATAATATTTCAGCATCTTTGTAATTTATAAGTTCATCCTTAAATATTTCATATGGAAATGGATATATTTGTTCAAGACGAATAATTGCAAAGTTTTTAATATTTAACTTTTCCAATCTATCTTGAATTTCAAAATATATTTTTCCAGAACATAATAATAATCTCTTTTTTTTCTTTTTTTCACTATTAGGAATCAAGTCAGTTAATATTCTATGAAACGTTGAGCCATTTATAAATTGATCAATATCAGATGTATTTTTCTTATGTCTCAAGGTTGATTTTGGTGTAAAAATTATTAGTGGTTTTCTGAAGTTTCTATGCAATTGTCTTCTTAAAACATGAAAATAGTTTGCAGGACTAGTACAGTTAATTATTTGCATATTATCTTCAGCACACATTTGGAGAAATCGTTCCAATCGTCCGCTTGTATGTTCTGGCCCTTGACCTTCATGACCATGAGGTAATAACAAAGTTAGGCCTGACATTCTTAACCATTTTCTTTCACCAGAACTAATGAATTGATCAATCATAATTTGTGCTCCATTAGCAAAGTCACCAAATTGAGCTTCCCAAATTACCAATGTTTTAGGATCTGCTTGTGAGTAACCGTATTCAAAACCAAGAACTCCAAATTCGGATAAAAAACTATCAACTATTTCAAAGTAACCTTGTTTTTGTTGGAAATGTCTTAAAGGTACATGTCTTTTTTCATTTACTTGATCATATAAGACTCCATGTCGATGACTAAAAGTTCCACGTCCAACATCTTGACCTGAAAGCCTAACTCCATATCCTTCGTTTAGAAGTGTAGCAAATGCTAGACTCTCAGCAGTTGCCCAATCAATATTTTTTCCATTAACAACTGACTCTAATCTTTCACTATAGATTTTTTGGATTCTTTTATGTGCATTAAATTCACTTGGAATAAGATGTATTTTTTTTGCTATATCAATTAGTTCCTCTTTCTTTACAGAAGTTTTTCCTCGTCTTGCATCAAAAGTTGCAGTTGATAGACCGGTCCATGTACCTTCAAGCCAGTCAGCTTTATTGGGGTTATAATTTTTTGCTGCTTCAAATTCTTGATCTAAAAAAGATTTAAAATCATCAACTATATTTTTTGATTCTTCTTCAGTCATAGTAGAGTTATCAACTAATTTCTTTTCATAAATTTTTCTTGTTGTTGGATGACTTTTTATTGCTTTGTACATTAACGGTTGAGTAAATGAAGGTTCATCAGCCTCATTGTGACCAGATCTTCGATAACAGAACATATCTACAACTACATCAACTTTAAACTTATTTCTAAATTCTGTTGCTAAACGACAAACATGAACTACGGCTTCAGGATCATCTCCATTAACATGAAATATTGGAGCCTGAACCATTTTCGCAATTTCAGTACAATATGGTGCCGATCTTCCATATTGAGGCATTGTAGTAAACCCAATTTGATTGTTTATAACAAAGTGTATAGTACCACCTGTCCTAAAACCCCTTAGTTGTGACATAGCAAATGTTTCAGCTACTACACCTTGACCAGCCACAGCAGCATCTCCGTGAATTAATAAAGCAATTACTTTATCTGTATTTTTATCTTTGGATAAAGTCTGTTTAGCTCTTACCTTTCCAACAACTACAGGATTTACTGCTTCAAGGTGAGATGGATTAGATGTTAAAGATAAATGGATTTTTTTACTTTCAAATTCTCTATCTGTAGATACTCCTAAATGATATTTTACATCACCTGATCCAAGAACTTCATTTGGATCATTAATTGAACCTTGAAACTTTGATAAAATATTTTTGTAGGACATCTCCAAAACGCTTGAGAGCAAGGTTAATCGTCCTCTATGAGCAGTACCGATAATTATATCTTCAATACCTGATATACATGCTTGTTTAACAATTTGTTCGATACCAGGGATCATTGACTCACCACCTTCGATACCATATCTTTTTGTGCCTAGAAATTTCTTATCTAAAAATTGTTCAAACAATTCAGATTCAACTATTCTTTTATAAATTGCTTTTTTTCCTTCACTTGTAAAGTTAGTTTTATTTCTAACTTCTTCTATTCTTTCTTGAACCCATTGCTTCTGATCAGCTTGTTGAATATGCAAAAATTCTACACCTATTGATGAACAATATGTTTCTTTTAATATTCTAATTATATCTTTTAGCTTGCCTCTATCCAATCCCAGACTGCCATCAATGAATATTTCTCTATTTAAATCGCTGTCAGAAAAACCATAGCTTTTATAATCAAGTTCAGGTGGGTAGTCTCTTTCTAAGATTTTAAGTGGGTCTAAATCTGCAATTAAATGTCCGTTTATTCTAAAAGCTCTTATCAGTCTTAATGCTCTTATAGAATCTAAAGTTGATGTTTTAAAACTATCAAAATCAATATTTTGAATAGATCTTATTTTTTTATCAAAAGAAATATCATCAATTACGTTCGATGGTCTCTGTTTCCATTCAGGTCCACCAAAGTCTTTTAATACTGAATAGTCGTCTTCATTTAAATTGCTAAAGAAATCTTTCCAGTTACTATCAACACTATCAGGATTGTCTTTGTATTTAAAATATAATTCTGCAACATAAGGTGCATTTGCACTATTTAAAAAAGAATCATTCATATAGGCTCATTACTATTATTTTTAATAAAGGATAATTGAAGAAATAGAACTTAAATATTCCCATTTTGCATTGCTGTTTTCATTATTCTTCCTAAAGAAGCTGGTGATTTTGATACAAATACACCTGCTTTTTCTAAAGAATCAATTTTAGAACGAGCAGTGCCTTTTGAACCTGAAACTATCGCACCGGCATGACCCATTCGTTTGCCTTTTGGTGCTGATTGTCCAGCTATAAATGCAGAGATGGGTTTTTTGATTTTTGAATTAGAAATAAATTCAGCAGCATTTTCTTCCTCTTCACCTCCTATTTCACCAATCATTAAAATTCCTTCAGTTTCGTCATCATCTAAAAACAATTTTATACAATCTACAAAATTGATTCCATGTATTGGATCTCCTCCAATTCCTACACATGTTGATTGTCCTAGTCCTACTTCTGTTGTCTGAGCTACGGCTTCATAAGTCAATGTTCCTGATCTACTCACAATCCCAATTTTACCTTTTTTATGGATAAAACTTGGCATAATTCCTATTTTACACTCTGAAGGTGTAATCAGACCTGGGCAGTTAGGTCCGACAAGATATGTTTTTTTTTCTATTATTCTTTTTTTAATATCGATCATATCCAAAACTGGGATACCCTCTGTAATACAAACTATTAGTTCAATATTTGCATCTAAAGCTTCATGAATTGCTTTAGTTGCAAACTTAGCCGGAACATAAATAACTGTTGCATTTGCTTCAGTTTGTTTGACTGCTTCTGCTACTGTATTAAATACTGGTAAATTTAAATGGGTTTGCCCACCCTTGCCTGGGGTTACGCCGCCTACCATGTTAGTTCCATAAGCTATTGCCTGTTCTGAATGGTAGGTTCCTTGAGAACCAGTAAATCCTTGGCAAATGACTCTCGTATTTTTATTAATTAAAATAGACATTATTCTGAAAGTTGTACAGCTTTTTGCGCTGCAATAGAAAAATCATCAATAGAAATTAATCCTAAAGATGAATTATTGATTATATCTCTTCCTTCTTGTGAATTTGTTCCTTGAAATCTCACTACAACTGGAAGTTTGAAATCTAATTCTTTAATTGCATCTATGATACCATTAGCGATCATATCACAATGAATAATGCCTCCAAAAATATTGATGAATACTGATTTTACATTCTTATCGGATTGAATAATTTTAAAAGCTCTAATTGCTCTTTCTTTATTTGCAGTACCGCCCAAATCCAAAAAGTTTGCTGGCTCCATTCCAAATTGTTTAATTATATCCATTGTTGCCATAGCCAAACCAGCTCCATTGACCATACAACCAATTTTTCCATCAAGCTTTATATAAGCCATATCATTTTCAGATGCTTCAAGTTCTAATTTGTTTTCTTCTGATGTATCTTTTAGTTTTTCAATTTCTTGTTGTCTAAAAAGAGCATTATCATCAATATTAATTTTCGCGTCGAGCAAAATTAATTTTTCATCTTTTGTTACTACTAATGGATTTATTTCAATTAAAGACGCATCTATTTCAACATATGCACGGCATAAATTAGAAATAATTTCTTTAAACTGATTAAATTCATTAATTGAAAAGTTTAATTTTTTTTGAAGATTATCACTAACTATAATATTTTCTGAATTATCAAAATGGATATAATGAATTCGTTCCGGACTCTTTTCAGCAACATCTTCAATATCTATTCCTCCAGCATCAGAGACCATCAACATTAATTTTGACAGTTTTCTGTCTAGCAAAATACTTAAATAGTACTCTCTATCAATTTCACATCCAGCTTCTAAATAAACTCTTTTTACAAGCTTTCCTTCATTTCCTGTTTGTTTTGTAACTAAGGTATTTCCCATCATTCCCATAGCAATTTTTCGAGCATCTTCAGAAGTATTGCTAATTTGAACCCCACCTTTTTCATTAAATGGTTTTAAAAATTTTCCAGCTCCTCTTCCACCTGCATGTATCTGTGATTTAATTACCCACGGTGGGCCCTTAATATTTTCTATGTCTTTACTGAAATTATCAATGTTTTCTATATAGCTTTTACCCTGCAATATAGGTAAATTATACTTTCTTAGGAGGTCTTTAGCTTGATACTCATGTAAATTCATTTTGATTAAAACTTATTAGTTAGATTAATTAGTAAAGACAATTATTTTTTATTTTTCTTATTTAAAAGATTAACAGATAATTCAGTAAGTAATTTTACTGCTTTAACTGAATAATTAAATTCTTTCTTTTCATTGCTGTTAAGCTTTAACTCAATAATTTTTTCTACTCCTTTTTTCCCAATCACAACTGGAACTCCAACATAAAGTCCATTAACTCCATATTCACCACTGAGATATGCAGCACAGGGTAATAATCTTTTTTGATCCAATAAAAATGATTCTGCCATTTGAATGGCCGAAGAAGCTGGAGCATAATAAGCAGAGGTATTCATCAGTTTAACAATTTCTGCACCACCCTCTCTTGTTCTTTGTATAATTTTGTCTATATTTTTTTTTGTTGTCCATTTCATTTTAATTAATTCAGGTACTGGTATCCCAGAGACAGTTGCATACCTCATAAGAGGCACCATTGTATCTCCATGCCCGCCTAAAACAAATGCATTAATATCATTAACTGAAACAGCAAATTCTTTTGATAAAAAATATTTTAATCTAGCACTATCCAAAACACCTGCCATGCCAACACACATATTTGCCTTTAAACCAGCTGATTTCTGGAGGACACTAACCATGGCATCTAACGGATTAGTGATACATATTACGAAAGCTTTAGGGCAGTATTTTTTAATATTTTTTCCAACGTTTTGAATGATTAGTGAGTTTTTTTCTACTAAGTCATCTCTGGACATTCCTGGTTTTCTTGGAAATCCAGCAGTTACTATAACTACATCAGAATTTTTAATATCTTTAAAATTAGAAGTGCCCTTAAAATCAGCATGAAATCCTTCAATAGAGGATGACTGAGCTAAATCTAACGATTTACCTTTTGGCAAGCCTTCAAAAATATCTAGTAAAACTACATCTCCTAATTCTTTTAAACTAACAAGTTGTGCAAGGGTTCCACCAATATTGCCAGCTCCTATAAGAGCAATCTTTTTTCTCATGAAAGTTCTATACTGTAATTATAATTCTGTAACAATAGCCTTTTTTAAACCGGCAATTTCCTTTGCAGGATTTAACCCCTTGGGACAAGAGCGAGTGCAATTCATTATTGAGTGACATCTATAAAGTTTTAACGAGTCATTTATTGCAGTTAATCTTTTTTTTCTTTCAGCATCACGAGAGTCTTCTACCCATCTTGCTGCTTGTAGTAATACAGCTGGTCCTAAATATTCATCTCCATTCCACCAATAACTTGGACAAGATGTTGTACAACAAAAGCATAAAACACATTCCCATTTTCCATCCAGTTTTTCTCTATCTTGTGGTGATTGTTTTTTTTCTTCATTTTGACTGTCTAAATTTTTACCATTTGACTTAGATCTTTCGAGCCACGGTTTAATTGATGCTAATTGCTCATAAGCTTTACTCAAATCCGGTACTAAATCTTTAACAACTCGCATATGGGGTAGTGGATAAATTTTAATATCTTTTTTTACATCAGACATACTTTTTAGGCACGCAAGAGTATTAACTCCATCAATATTCATTGCACAAGAACCACAAACGCCCTCTCGGCAAGATCTTCTAAATGTAAGTGTAGGGTCAATCTCGTTTTTAATTTTCATAAGTGCGTCTAAAACCATTGGACCACACTTACTCTGATCAATTTCATAAGTATCTAATCTTGGATTTTTATCATCCTCGGGGTCCCATCTATAAATTACTAATTTTTTTGGTGATTCAGCTACTTCTTTACTAGAATGCAGTTTGCCGTTTGTTACTTTTGAATTTGCGGGAAGTGAAAACTCAACCATCAATAAACTCTTTTTTTAGGTGGAATTGGCTGAACATGGTTTGTTAATGTATTCATATGGACTGCTCTTGAACCCATACTTACATCACCTTTTTCATTCAACCAAGCTAGAGAGTGAACTAACCAATTCTTATCATCTCTCTCTTTATAATCTTCACGCGCATGCGCACCCCTACTTTCTTTTCTATTAAGAGCAGAATATAATGTTACTTTCGATTGAGCCATTAGATTATGGAGTTCCAGTGCTTCAACAAGATCAGTATTAAATACTAGTGAATTATCTTTAATATCAATGTTATCCATTGAGCTTTCAATTTCCTGATATTCTTCAATACCTTTAGAAATTAAATCATGGGTTCTAAATACTGCACATTTTTTTTGCATAACATGTTGCATTGTTGTTCTAAGTTCACCCGTCGTTGAACTACCTTTGCTGTATCTAATTTTGTCAAATCTTTGAATGATATCATCTGTTTTAGATTTGCTTATCTCAATCTTTTTCGAATTTGGTTTTACTTTTTCTTTACAAGTTAAACTTGCTGCTTTTCCAAAAACTACTAAATCAATAAGTGAATTTGTTCCAAGTCTATTTGCTCCATGAACGGAAACACAAGCTGCTTCACCTACTGCCATCAAACCTTCACAAACATTATCTTGATTTTGTTTAGTTGGTCTCAGAACTTCTGTCCTATAGTTAGTTGGAATACCTCCCATGTTATAGTGAACAGTTGGCAAAACAGGTATTGGATCTTTAGTTAAGTCTACTCCTGCAAATATTTTTGCAGTTTCTGAAATTCCTGGTAATCTTTTATGTAATGTGTCAGCATCTATGTGTTCGAGATGGAGAAGCACATGATCAGAATTATCTCCACACCCTCTATTTTCACTTATTTCTATAGTCATAGCCCTGCTAACAACATCTCTTGAAGCTAAATCTTTAGCATTCGGCGCATAACGTTCCATAAATCTTTCACCATCACTATTAGTTAAATAACCTCCTTCACCTCTAGCTCCTTCGGTTATTAAGACTCCGGCTCCATACACACCAGTAGGATGAAATTGAATAAATTCCATGTCAGATAATGGTAAGTCTTGTCTTAAAGCCATTGCACTTCCATCGCCTGTACAGATATGTGCACTAGTTGATGAAAAGTAAGCTCTTCCATATCCACCTGTAGCAAGTATGGTTTGGTGGGATAAAAAACGATGTATAGAACCATCTTCTAAACACCATGCAACAGCTCCAATACAATTGCCATTATCATCAGAAATCAAATCAAGGACAAAGTATTCAATAAAAAATTCAACATTATTTTTTAACGATTGTTGATAAAGAGTATGCAGTAATGCATGACCTGTTCTGTCAGCCGCAGCACAAGCTCTCATAGCTGGTGCACCCTCACCATTATTTGTGAGATGACCGCCAAAGGGTCTTTGATATATTTTACCATCATCTGTCCTGCTGAAGGGCATACCGTAATCTTCAAGTTCAATTACTGCTTCTGGTGCTTTAGAACATAAATACTCAATAGCATCTTGATCACCCAACCAATCAGATCCCTTGACCGTGTCATACATGTGCCATTTCCAATTATCTTCACCCATATTTCCTAAGGCTGCACCTATTCCTCCTTGAGCGGCTACGGTATGACTCCTTGTAGGAAAAACTTTCGAAATACATGCTGTTTTTAGACCAGCTTCTGCACATCCTAAGGTTGCTCTTAAACCTGATCCTCCAGCACCAATCACAACAACATCATAATGATGGTCAATTATATTATATGAGTTAGGCATTAAAAATAGCTGTTTTTATTATAAAAAAAGTTAATAATATCATTAAAAAATACGAAGTTAAGTTAATTCCCCATTTACTTAAATTATAAATTTTTTTCGATGTGACATAATCATCTATTATTGTTTGAAGGCCTAATTTTGCGTGCAATAGCATGGCTATCATCATTACATAAAATAAAAGTGAGTTTAAATAGGATTGAAAAAAGCTAATTGTTTCATCATACTCCATTTTAGAAAGTGAAATTGCAGAATATATGAACCAAAAAGTTAGTGGTATGAGTAATGATGCTGTAATTCTTTGGATCACCCATTTTAAAGCATAATTTTTCATACTAGAAGCCAAACCGCTATAGTGGATGAAAGTGTTAGGAACAGTACTATGTATCCAGATCGATATACAGTAGTTAAATCCATTCCAATTCCAAATGACCAATAGAGCTTTCTGCAGCCATTATAAAGGTGGTAGAAAATACCAATCGTCCAAATTAAAAGAATAAACTTAAATAAAATATTTTTTGAAATTATCTCAAAATATATAAAATAATTTGGGCCCAGACTTATAAGTAAAAACCAAATTGCAATTAGAATTGTTCCTAAACTTAGCCCAATTCCAGTTATGCGATGAAATATTGAAAAAAGGGCTGTAAGTACCTTTTTGTGTATTGATAGATGTGGTGATAATGGGCGATTATCAGTCATTGTATGCTTATAATTTTAATAGTTATATTTACTTAAGTATATATTTTTCCTAGAATTTCAAAAAAAAACGAGCATTTGAAATATTCTTATTTAGTAAAAGAAAATTATCTAAATTGTTAATAAAATTGATAAAACAAGGTAAAACTTAATATAAATAATACTAAAAAATCGCTATATTCCTTGAATTTTATACAGATTAATATTATTCTGAAAAAGCCGGATAATACTTAATTTCTTTGCTTCGGAGGAACGCCAAGAGATTTTAATCATCTTACCCGCCGTTTGATGATTATATGAGTTTCTATTCTAGAGAAGTGTCTGCCAAGGTACTAACTAGTTGAGATATCCGGCTTTTTCTATTTAAGATTAGAATTGAAAAATAATTCCATCTTATCAGCATATTCTTCTGGATATTTTATCATACTATCAACGTGATTTGAATCTTTGGCAAGCCAGTATTGTGCGTTAATTCTATTTTTTGCAGTATAGTTTTTGTAGTATTCAAAATGTCTAGTTAATACTCTTGTATCATTGTCGCCATGAGTAAAAAAGTATGACTGTGTTTTAGTAAGCTTAAAAGCTGGAGATAATAAAGTAGGATCGATACCAGTTAAGATTTTCCCAGCAAAACTTACTGCTGGTCCAAATTCAATTGACAATCCATACCTTGCTATTTCATCTGTTAGAGCCATATTGAATTCAGCTATTGGACTATCAGACCATATTGCTAAAATTTCTGGCTCCTCATATGCTGCAAATATAGAAGTACTAGCACCAAGAGATATTCCATGTAGCCCAATCTGATTACTCTTAAAACCAATATTTTTTAAAAAATCGAAAGCTCCTAGGATATCTTTATAGCTTTTTAAACCTAAATCTTCATATTCAGAAGTTCTATCACTTTGTCCATAATTTCTTAAATCTATTGTTAAAACATTAAAGTTTTTACTAACTAATAGAGATGTAATTAAATTAGATTCTGATTTGCATTTACCATTAGGATTTATACCGTGTGTAACTATTATAATTGGTCTATTTGGAAAATAATTAAATAGCCAACCATTTATTTTTATATCTTTTTCTCTTGATAAAAAATATACATCTTGCCACTCATCTAAATGATAATTTTTATATGGAAAATTTTCTCTGAGTTTTCTCTGTAAAATATCATCGTATTCGTGTGCATCAATTGATGTGCTCCAAGTATTTGGCAGTGATCCTTCGTGCATACCACAAGAAAAATCAATTTTTAAAATTTGGTAAGCTACGTAGAAACCAGCACCATAATAAATAAAAATTATGATAATAAATATACTGATTAGATATTTTAATAATTTTTTCATTTTGTGGGTTGAACAATTGTCATTTCGTAAAGTCTACTAGCAGTTCTTTTAAATTCTTCATTTAAACTTTGAATTAAATTTAAAGTAGTAATAGGTTTTGCTGCAAGAATTACTATTGAACATTTATTTTCATAAAGCATATCAATAAGGCTTATGAATCTCCTACAAGAATCCTTTTTTTGATCATTAAGCTCAGGTACATTTTTAAGAAAAATAATATTAAAATTTTTTGATATGTTTATGTAATCTTGATGGCTAAAATTCTCCTCACATAATTTTTTAAAGTCTGTCATTAAAATATTTGAACTGCATTTATTAAAGACTATTTCTCTACTTTTTGTTTTTATTGTAATTGTAGTTAAATGAGTATTGTCGACAAATTTATTAAATAATATTTCGAACTCTTGTTGGGTTTCATTATTTATTGGAGTAAAATATGTTTTTGACTGATTTAAAGTTTGCCTCCTATAATCTGTATTATGATTTATATTAATAATTTCAAAATTTTTTTTAATAAGATCAATGAATGGAATAAAATCATTTCTCTGCAAACCATCTTTATACAAGTCGTCAGGTTTAAAATTTGAAGAAATTATTAAAAAAATCTTTTGTCTGCTTAATAGAAAGAAAATTTTTTTAATTATTAATGCATCAACAATATTAAATATATGCATTTCATCAATAAATAAAATTTTAAAACTTTTACTAATATTTTTTATATATTCTTCAATTGCCTTATCTTTGTTACTAGAACGTTGAACAACATCATGAATTTCTATCATAAGGTTATTAAAGTGAATTTTTTTTCCTACTTTAGAGTTCTGATAAAAAAGATTTAATAGAAAAGTTTTTCCTGTTCCAACTGATCCATACAAATAAACCCCATCCTTTTTTTTTGAATTAACAAATAGACTATTCTTTTTACTTTTGTTCCAAACTGAATTTAATTTATTAAGAACTTCTAATTGTGCCTCACTGGTTTTTATAAAATTATTTTCAACAAAACTATTATATTGGTCAATAACACTGAATGACATTATTTTTTTCCTAAAAATGATGATAATTTCTTCAGTGTTTCAATTTCTGCTTTTGAAATTGTGTTCATTTCTTTTTTCTTTAACAGTCTTTTATATTCTTTTAAAAGAAAATTTAAACTTTCAGATATTCCTTTATTCATGATTATCAAAAATAATTGGTAAAAGTGTTGAAGCAACAATCATAATTAAACAAATTATTGAAATTATGCCAATCCCAAAACCCCAATCTATTATATAACCAAAAATAACTGGTGAAAGAGCACTGGCTAATACTACAATAGCGTGAAAAAGTGCTTTAACGGTTCCAAGACTTTCTACACCAAAAAGTTCAGCCCACAATGATCCAGTAAATGGAGCAGAAATTCCTAAATTCAATCCATATAAGGACATGTAAATAATTAAGAAGTAAAAATTTTCAAATAACAATAAAACAACAATTCCAATAAATATTGGTAACATTAGATATACAATAGCTTTTTTAGGATTAAGCAAATCAATTAATGGACCCCCTAAAAGAAGTCCTATTATAGAAAACGCTCCTAAAAAAATAAACCCCGTTCCAAGCATGTCTAGTGTCCAGCCTTTTTGAGTAAATATGAAAATTTGGTGAAACATAAGTCCTGTCCCAATAAATGAGAATGACGTAGTTAAAGGAAGGTATATTAAAAATTTTTTATTTTTAATGACTTCTAAAGTGCTCCAAATTTTTTTTTCGTGTTTAATTGAATCACGAAACTTAGTCTGTCGATCACTTTGGTTGCTAAGAGTATAATATAACACTGGTAAGAATAAAATTATAGATAAAGAGCAAAATAACCAAATTTGCTTAAAATCGAAAAACTTATTCAAATATACTATAATAATAGGCAGAAACATTACGCCTAGCATTCCACCTAAGTTACCAAAAGATATTGCTTTACCCCTGTTCTCACCAAAGTATCTTGTCATTGATGTTATTCCTGCATGGGTCATTGCACCTTGACCAAAAAAGCGAAGTGCAAATATGATTAAAAAAAGAAAAAAAATATTTTCTGGAAGAAAATAAATAGCAACACACGGCAATAATAAACCAAGAGTGACTAGAAAAGAATAAATTCTCAAATCAATAAAATCAATTAATTTTGCAAAATTAATAAGAAGCAATGAACTAGAGGTAGTTGCTAAGGCATATACCATTCCAAATTGACCATCTGAAAGATTATAAAGGTCTTTTATATCATCGTTGAATAGTGCAATAAAAAAAGTTTGCCCATAACTTGCAAAAAAAATTATTAAAAATCCATATATTAAAAGTTTTGGATCATACAAAATAAAATTTTTCATTAGTTTTCTAAGTCTCTTTTCACTTTTTTTAACAGTTTAACCATTTTAGATTCATTAATTCTTCCAGTATTTACATTACGAGGACTAGGATGATAACTGCCCATCAGTAACTTACTATCTGGAAGTTTGTTTTTACTTCCATGACTAAATACATAATCTTTATTTTTTATATTATAATATTGTTTATAATAGTTGATACATGCGTCATGTCCAATTTTACCAAGTGCCAATATAACTGTTATATTCTTTAATGAACTAATCTCTTTACTAAAGAAATTAAAACAAGTTTTTAATTCATTTGATGTAGGTTTATCTTCTGGAGGTACACATTTTAGGGCAGTCGTAAGATACAAATTATTGAGTTGCAAACCATCATTTTTATTTACTGAAAGTGGTTGATTAGAAAAACCTGATTCATACAAACATTTGAACAAAAAATCTGCAGATTTATCACCAGTGAACACTCTTCCTGTTCTGTTACCACCATGAGCCGCAGGGGCTAAACCAACCATCAATAGTTTGGCATTAGGGTCGCCATAACCTGTTATAGGTTTACCCCAATAGTCTTGATCAAAATATTGACGTCTTTTTTCATTGGCAATCTTTTCTCTAAAATTAACCAATCGATCACATTTTCTGCACTGAATTATTGATTTGTTTAATTTACTTAATGTCATATGGAAAAGAATTATTTATATTACAGCTATATGATTAATGAAAGAGCTAAAGCAATACTTGATTTTTGTTTTGTTAAAACACCAATGGAACAATGGTTTAAAAAGGATGAGAAATTTGATGGTCAATTAAGGAAATTGTTTTTAAATGATTATAACAATGCAGTAAGTAATAAATATGATGAATGGCAAGATAATCCTGAAGAGTGTGTAGCATTAGTTATTTTGTTAGATCAGCTATCTAGAAATTTTTATAGAAATGATCCAAGAGCTTACCAACAAGATTACAAATGCAGATTAATAGTTAATGAGGCGGTAGATAGAGGTTTTTTGGAAGAGTTAGACAAAGATAAAATACATTTTCTACTTTTACCACTTATACACAGTGAGGATATTAGTGATCATATTTTTGGTCATCAATTAGTAGATACTTATTTAAAAAATCATATTGAATATACAAAGATTAAGAAAGCATGGGATGACCACACAGTGGCAATTAAAAAATTTGGTAGATATCCTCACAGAAATAAAATTTTAAAAAGAAATTCAACTTTTAATGAAGAAGAATTTTTAAAGCAACCAGATAGCTCTTGGTAATTTAAATTTCTTAAAACCAATTACCTAATATATAATAGTTATTTGAAAATGGTCTCGTGGTGAAATGGATATCACACGTGTCTTCGGAACATGGATTTGGGGTTCGAGTCCCTACGAGACCGCCAATTGAACTTAATGATTAAATTTTTATGAAATTTGAATATTTACTAACTACCAATTCAGCAATTTGAACAGCATTGAGGGCTGCTCCCTTTCGTAGGTTGTCAGATACAACCCATAAATTTAAACCATTATCTATTGATTGATCATTCCTAATTCTGCTAATATAGACTTTATCTTCTCCGGCAATTTCTACTGGAGTCACATACCCTTCATCTTTTCTATGATCTATTACTGAAATACCCTCAGATTTAGATAATATTTCATTCGCTTCTTTTTCATCCAAGGGAGAGTCAAATTCTATATTTATTGCCTCTGAGTGTCCTATGAAGACAGCAGTTCTGACACAGGTTGCTGAAACATTAATCCCCTCATCAAGAATCTTTTTTGTTTCATCAATCATTTTTTGTTCTTCTTCTGTATTGCCATTCTCTAAGAAAGATCCGATATGAGGAATAGCATTGAATGCAATTTGCTTTGTGAATTTTTCTTTTTTTAACTCTTGGTTTGCATAAACATTTTGTGTTTGATTAAATAATTCATCCATACCTGTTTTACCTGCCCCAGATACAGCTTGATATGTAGATACAACAACTCTATTAATTAATGCTTTTTCATGAAGAGGCTTTAAAGCAACAACCATTTGTATTGTAGAACAATTAGGATTTGAAATTATATTAACTCTGTTTTCATCATCAAAAAATTCATCAAGAGCACTTGCATTCACTTCCGGTACAATCAATGGAATATTTTTTTGCATTCGAAAATGTGATGTATTATCTATTACTAAGCATCCTGCTTTAGATGCTTTTGGGGCATATTCAGCAGAAATTTTTCCTCCAGGTGAAAATAAAGCTATGTTTGCTTTTGAAAAATCAAAATCTGATAATTCTTCTACAATAATTTCTTTGTCTCTAAATTCTACTTTTTTTCCTTTTGATTTTGAAGATGCTAGTAGAAATAAATTTTCTATTGGAAAATCTCTTTGTTCTAATATCTGAACAATTTCAGTTCCTACTGCTCCTGTTGCACCAGCAACTGCTAAATTATATTTTTGTGTCATTTAATTTCCTGATAAAATTTTTAATTCTTCTATAACAGCATTACCCATTTCTTTAGTAGAAATAATTTTATCTGCACCATCTTTAATATCGGCAGTTCTCAAACCTTTTAATAAAACATTTTGGACTGCTTTTTCAACTAACTGACTATCTTCCTGCATATCAAAACTATATTTGAGCATCATTGCAAAACTCAAGATCATTGCAAGGGGATTAGCTTTTGATTGACCAGCAATGTCAGGTGCGCTTCCATGAACTGGTTCATACATAGCAGCTCTAGTACCATTTTCTTTTATGGACCCAAGTGATGCAGATGGTAGCATACCAAGAGAACCAGTTAACATAGCTGCAGTATCACTTAATAAATCACCAAAAAGATTATCAGTAAGAATCACATCAAATTGTTTTGGATATCGTACTAGTTGCATTGCACAATTATCGGCTAAAATATGCTCTAAATCTACTGAGGAGTATTCATTTTTATGTAAGTCAGTAACTGTATTTCTCCAAAATAATCCAGTCTCCATAACATTTGATTTTTCAGCTGATGACACTTTATTTCTTCTTAATTTTGCTAAATCAAATGCGACTCTTGAAACTCTCTCAATCTCAGAAGTAGTATAAACTTGAGTATCAATTGCCTTACTTTCTATCTCATTAATTTTAGAAACCCCTCTTGGTTGACCGAAATAAACTCCACTTGTCAACTCTCTCACTATTAGAATATCTAATCCCTTTACTAAATCTGTTTTTAAAGAAGATGCTTCAGCAAGTGCGTCCAAGACAACTGCCGGTCTTAAGTTTGCAAAAAGATCTAAATCCTTTCTTAATCTTAATAAAGCAGCTTCTGGTCTTTTTGTTCTTTCAACATTATCCCATTTAGCTCCGCCAACAGCACCAAATAGTACTGCATCTGAGTCTAGTGCTACTTGCATTGTTTCATCACTTATGGAGTCACCTTCTTTATCATATGCAGTTCCGCCAACTAATCTTTCGGATATATCGAATGACATTGATTTGGTTTTTTCCATCCATTCTATAATTTTGAAAACTTCAGCCATGACTTCATTCCCGATGCCATCGCCCGGTAGTATAAGAATTTTTTTATTACTCATAAAATTCTAGACAATCCACGGTTGGGTATTGTGAATTTTTTCTTCATGAATATCTATTTTTTTATTTTTCTGTAGAGTTAGCCCAATGTCATCCAAGCCCTCAATTAAACATTTTCTTCTAAAAGCATCTACCTCGAACCTGATTTCTTTATCATTATAAATAATAATTTGGTTTTCTAAATCTACTGAAATTTCTTTTTTATCTTCAGCTTCTTTCATTAATATATCTACATTTGGTTGATCTAATTTGATTGGTAATATTCCATTTTTAAAACAGTTATTATAAAATATATCTGCAAAACTCGGTGCTATTATGGATTTGAATCCAAAATCAAGCAAAGACCAAGGTGCATGTTCACGACTAGATCCACATCCAAAATTAGCACCAGCCACGAGTATTTTTGAAGTTTTGTAGGGATCCCAATTTAAAACAAAATCATTTTTTATATTTCCTTGAATATCGTATCTTAATTCATGGAATAAATTTTTTCCTAAACCTGACCTTTTAATAGTTTTTAGAAACTGCTTAGGGATTATCATATCAGTGTCAATATTAATCATTGGTAATGGCGCGGGTATACTTTTAATTGTTACAAAAGGATCCATTTTATAAGTCCTCAACGGTTGTGAAAGATCCTTTAATAGCAGAAGCAGCTGCAATTGCTGGACTAACTAGATGGGTCCTACCTTCTCTACCCTGACGACCTTCAAAATTTCTGTTGGATGTTGATGCACATCGTTCTTTAGGTTTTAATTGATCAGGGTTCATCGCTAAACACATTGAGCATCCTGGTTCTCTCCAGTCAAAACCTGCATCTATAAATATTTTATGAAGTCCTTCACTTTCAGCTTGTTTTTTTACTAATCCAGAACCTGGTACAATCATTGATTCAACTGATACTTTTTTTCCTTTTACTATTTTTGCAACTTCTCTTAAATCTTCAATCCTGCCATTAGTACATGATCCAATAAATACTTTATCAATTTTAATTTTTTGAATTTCTTGTTCAGGCTCTAAACCCATATATTCAAGTGATCGCTCCATAGCTTTTTTTCTATTAGGATTGCTCTCTTCATTAGGGTTTGGAACAATACCATCTATTGCAACTACATCTTGCGGACTTGTGCCCCAAGTGATCTGAGGAGTAATATCTTCTGCTTCTATTATAATCTCTTTGTCATATTTTGCTCCATCATCAGATGGTAATGATTTCCAAAACTGTACGGCTTTATTCCAATCATCTCCAGCTGGTGCATATGGTCTACCTTTAATATATTCAAAAGTAATTTCATCCGGAGCAATTAATCCTGCTCTTGCCCCTGCTTCAATACTCATATTGCAAATAGTCATTCTACCTTCCATTGAAAGTTTAGAGATAGCTTCTCCTGCATATTCAATTACATAACCTGTTCCTCCAGCAGTACCTATTTGACCAATTATATGAAGAATTATATCTTTAGAAGTGACCCCAGATTTTAATTCGCCATTAACAAGTATTCTCATGTTTTTTGCAGGTTTCTGAATTAACGTCTGTGTTGCAAGTACATGTTCAACTTCACTAGTTCCAATTCCAAATGCAAGTGCCCCGAAGGCACCATGGGTGGCAGTATGACTATCGCCACAAACTATTGTCATTCCTGGTTGAGTTATTCCTTGCTCTGGCCCAACTATATGGACAATACCTTGTCTGCTGTCTAAGAGAGGAAAAAGAGTCACATCAAAATCCTTACAATTTTTTTCAAGTGTTTCTACTTGAATTCTACTTTCATTATTTTCAATTCCTTTTGTTCTGTCTGAAGTAGGAACATTATGATCAGCGACTGCAAAAGTGCTCTGTGGTCTTCTCACTTTACGATTTGAATTTCTTAAACCTTCAAATGCTTGTGGACTAGTAACCTCATGAACAAGATGTCTATCAATGTAAATAAGACATGTACCGTCCTCTTGTTGATCAACAAGGTGATGTAACCAAATTTTATCAAATAATGTTTTTGGACTATTTTGATTCATCCGAGTTATCTTCGGCTTTATGTTTATCTCCAGCTTTAGATCCCTCTTTAGGTTTGACTTCTTCTGCAATATTTTTCTGTTCTGCAGGTTGAGATCCCTCAGCTGAATTTACTACCTCAGCATTTGTTTGTTCCTCTATGGATTTTGCTTCTATATCTTGATTATTTTCAATTGGTTTAGTTTCTTCCACAAATTCATATTGATCTGCCTCATTACCTCTATCACGATCTGCTATTCTAGCTTTTTTACCAGATAGATCTCTTAAATAATATAGCTTAGCCCTTCTGACATCACCTTTACGTACAACATCAATTTTTTCCACAATTGGACTAAATAATGGAAAAACTCTCTCAACACCTTCTCCATGAGAAATTTTTCTAACTGTAAAATTAGAATTAAGTGAGTTGTTTTTTCTAGCAATACATATACCCTCAAAAGCCTGTAATCTTGATTTACTTCCTTCTGTTATTCTAACTGATACTTTCAAAGTATCTCCAGCTCTAAATGCTGGAATTCTTTTTTTTGATATTAAACTTTCGATCTGATTCTTCTCATATGTTTCTAATAAATTACTCATTTTATAAATCCTCTTTTAAAAGATCTGGTCTCATGCTTTTAGTTTTTTTCATTGCCTTATCTTTTCTCCAACTTCTAATCCTTTCATGATGCCCAGAGACTAATACATCTGGCACTTCATGTTTAATACCTTTTTTATCCTCCCAAACTCTGGGCTTGGTGTAGTGAGGATATTCAAGTAGTTTATTGGAAAAAGACTCTTCCAATAAACTTTCTGGGTGACCTAATACTCCAGGAATGAGACGAATACAACCTTCAAGTAGCACCTGAGCTGCAATCTCTCCACCTGACAGGACATAATCACCAATACTTATCTCTTGGAAATCAAGTATTTCTATTGCTCTTTGGTCAACTCCTTCAAATCTACCACATAAAATGAGCATTTCTTCATGTTTTGATAAATTATTAAGTTTAGTTTGTGACAATCTTTGACCTGATGGTGTCAGAAAAATTTTACAATAATTATCAGTTTTAAATGTAATTGAATTCAAAGCTTTTTCTATTACATCTGGACGAATAACCATTCCAGGACCTCCTCCAAAAGGCTCATCATCTACACTACCTCTTTTGTCAATTCCAAAATTATGTAAATTGATTACTTCAAGAGAAAATCTTTTATTTTCTAATGCGTTTCCAATTACAGAATACCCTAAAGAACCAGGAAACATTTCAGGATAACAAGTTAAAATTACTACTCTCATATTAATTAAGAATTCCCGATATTGGATTGGCTATAATTTCTTTTTTATTAATATTAACTGATAAAATATTTGTTTTATCAAAAGGTATAAGAATAAGTTTTTTATTATATTTTACTTCTAATAAATCACCTGCGCCAAAATTTTGAACACTTAAAACTTTGCCAATGCTTGATTTGTCTTCTAAGAAAACCATGCAATCAGTTAAATCATTTATGTAAAATTCATTATCTTTTGTTTTTGGAAAAAATTTTTTATTTGAGAAAATTTTTTGACCTTTAAGCTGTAAAACATCTTCCCTAGAAATGTATTCTTCAATCTGAACAACACACTTATTATTTTTAAATAAAATATTTTTAAAATTCCAAGCTACTGTACCATCAAAATTATAATAGTTTTTTAGATTTTTAAAAACTTCAAATGAGCTAGTCATCATATTAATTTTTATTTCACCTTTTAATCCTACAGGAGACCCAAACTGACCGACAAGAATAATATTTTTGTTATTCAAAGCAAAAAATAACTTTATTCTTTTTTAGCTTCTGCTTCTTCTGCTTTTGGTTCTTCCGCAGGTTGTTCTTCTTCAGCTGGTTTAGCTTCTGCTTCTTCTGCTTTTGGTTCTTCCGCAGGTTGTTCTTCTTCAGCTGGTTTAGCTTCTGCTTCTTCTGCTTTTGGTTCTTCCGCAGGTTGTTCTTCTTCAGCTGGTTTAGCTTCTGCTTCTTCTGCTTTTGGTTCTTCCGCAGGTTGTTCTTCTTCAGCTGGTTTAGCTTCTGCTTCTTCTGCTTTTGGTTCTTCCGCAGGTTGTTCTTCTTCAGCTGGTTTAGCTTCTGCTTCTTCTGCTTTTGGTTCTTCTGATGCAGTTTTCGCAGCTTCTTCTTTTTCTTTAGCAGCAGCTAAACGTTCCTGTGCTTTTTTCTTAGGTAGATGTTTTTTTGTTTTTTCAGTAATAACTGGTTTTTCCATTACTCCAAGATTACTAAGAAAAATAGAAATTCTATCTGATGGTTTTGCTCCTTTTGCAATCCATTCCTTAGCTTTGTCTAAATCCATTTTAACTCTGTCAGCACTATCCTTTGGCAGCATTGGGTTATAAGTTCCAATTTGATCTATAAATTTTCCATCTCTCGCTCTTCTAGAGTCAGCAACTACTATTCTATAAAATGGTCTTTTCTTTGCACCACCTCTTGATAATCTTATTCTTACTGGCATTTTATTTCCTTTCTAATTTAAGTTTGGAGGAAGATTTCCTTGTAATTTTTGCATTAAATCACTGGGAATTCCTCCTTTACCCATTGATTTCATTCTCTTCATCATTTTTTGTGATTGGAGAAACTGTTTTAATAACCTGTTAACGTCTTGAACTTTTGTTCCAGATCCTTTTGAAATTCTAATTTTACGTGAAGCTTTTATAATATCTGGATCAGCTCTTTCTTTTTTTGTCATTGAACTGATTATAGCTATTTGTTTATCAATCATTGAATTAGAAATCTTATTTTCTGCCATTAACTTCTGTGCCTTTGAAACACCTGGCATCATAGAAAGTAAACCGGAGACTCCACCCATTTTACCCATTTGCTTTAATTGATTAGCAAAATCTTCAAGATCAAATTTTCCTTTAGCAATCTTTTTCGCCATATCTTCCATTTGTTCTTTATCAATATTTTCAGCAGCCTTTTCGACAAGAGATACAATATCTCCCATACCTAAGATTCTTTGTGCAATTCTTTCAGGATGAAAAGGTTCAAAATTTTCTACTTTTTCACCTAGTCCTATAAATTTTATAGGAGAGTTTGTGGTAGATTTAATTGATAGTGCTGCACCACCTCTGCTATCACCGTCTATTCGAGTTAAAATTGATCCAGTAATATTTATTGCATCACTAAAACTTTTAGCTACATTTGCAGCATCTTGTCCTGTTAGAGCATCTGCTACTAATAACGTTTCGTCAGGTTTAAACTTATTTTCAATTTCTATTAATTCACTCATTAAGTCTTTATCTACAACTTGTCGTCCAGCAGTATCTAAAATAAGAATATCAAATAAATTTTTTTGAGCATAGTCTATGGAATCATCAACAATCTTACTAGCTGATGATAGATTATGATTAAAAAAATCTGAGCCGGTTTCTTCAGCTAATATTTTTAATTGTTCTTGTGCTGCTGGTCGATAAATGTCTGCTGATGCTAGTAAAATTTTTTTCTTTGAAGACTTCTTTAACAAATAGGAAAGTTTGGCAATTGATGTTGTTTTCCCAGATCCTTGTAATCCACAAAACAATATTTTTGTTAATTGAGAAGAAGATAAATTTAGAGATTTATTTTCTGATCCAAGAATTTTTACAAGCTCATCTTGCACAAGCTTTATGATCATTTGATCTGGCTTAACAGATTTGAGAATTTCTTTTCCTAAAATGTTTGACTTGATGGAATTTATAAATTCTTTTACTACAACTAAGGAAACATCTGCCTCTAAGAGAGCAATTCTAATTTCACGTAATGTAACTTCAAGATCTGTTTCTGATATAACAGCCTTACCCCGAATACTTTGAACAATTTTTTCAAATCTTGTGTTCAGTGTATCAAACATAAATCTCCAATAGCCTTTTAACTCCAGGGCACGAAACTCGTGGGCTAGAGTACCTATCACAATTGTAACAAGCTCAATTCGTTTACAAATATAGGATTTGTTCGTGACCCTCTATTAGCTGAATAAGTGAAAGTCAAGTATTCTTAAATTTCGCATATTTACTGAGATTTATCGATAAATTAGGTTATAAAACAAATATGCAAAAAGTAGACTTTATAAAGATGCATGGACTTGGGAACGATTTTGTTATCATAGATAAAAGGTCTAACAATATCACAATCACTGAAGATATTATTAAAAGACTCAGTGACAGAAAAACTGGAGCAGGATGTGATCAATTAATCACAATTAATAATACAAGTAATCAAAGTGCTGATGCTGAAATTGAAATTTTTAATCCTGGTGGTGATAGAGCCGAAGCTTGTGGCAATGGAACACGCTGCGTGGCAAAAATACTATTTGATGAAGATTCAAATAAAGAAATTTTAAAAATTCAATCTGATGCAGGAATATTAGAATCAAAAAAAATAGATAACAATATAAGTGTCAACATGGGTTTAATAAAAAATAGTTGGGATAAAATTCCTTTAAGTAAAGAAGTTGATACAATGAATATACCAATTTCAATTGATGGGTATAGTAATGGAGTTGCTGTTAATGTAGGTAATCCACATATAGTTTTTTTTGGGAAATCGATTCAAGAGACAGATCTTGAAAGTATAGGTCCTAGAATAGAAAATCATGAACTCTTTCCAAAAAAAACCAATGTTGAAATAGTTGAAGTTATTAATTCAAATTTAATTGAAATGAGAGTTTGGGAACGCGGAGTTGGAATCACGTTAGCTTGTGGTAGCGGTGCCTGTGCGGCTGTATATGCGGCGTGGAAAAAAGGGTTGATTGAAAATAACGCTGAAGTGAAACTTGAAAAAGGTTCACTGCACATAAATATAGTTAATAATGAATCTATTATGACAGGACCTGCAGAAATAAGTTATCGGGGTAACTTAGAAATATAATTTATGAAAAATAAAAACTACGTAGTCAATCTAGGTTGTAGATTAAATATTTATGAAGGTGAAATTATTAAAAACCATCTTAAAACAAATAATTTAAATAATGTTACAGTCATAAATTCATGTGCAGTAACTGAAGAAGCTGAAAAGAAAGTTAATTATGAAATTAGAAAGGCAAAAAAAAATTTTCCTAATAATAAAATAGTAGTTACAGGGTGTGCGGCTCAAATCAATCCATTAAAATATAAAGATTTAGAAGAAGTAGACTCAGTAATTGGGAACACAGAAAAATTAGAATTTTTAACATGGAAAAATATCGATCAGTCTAAAAATCTTAAAGTAGGAAATATATTAGATGAAAGTAAAACAGTACCTAATTCAATTGAAAAATTTGAAGGAAAATCGAGAGCTTATATTGAAATACAACAAGGTTGTAACCATAGATGTACTTTTTGTATCATTCCATTTGGCAGGGGCAATAATAGAAGTGTACCTGCTGGAGAAATAGTAACTAAAATAAAAAAAATTGTTAGCAATGGATATAATGAAGTAGTCTTAACAGGAGTAGATATAACTGATTATGGAAAAGATCTTCCTGCAAAACCTACCTTTTCTAATTTAATTAAAAGAATTCTAAAATTAGTACCGGAATTGAGACAACTGCGTTTGTCTTCAATTGACTGTGCTGAAATAGACGAAGATTTTTGGGACGTTTTAAAGGACGAAAGATTAATGCCTCATTTTCATATAAGTTTACAAGCTGGAAACAATTTAATTTTGAAAAGAATGAAAAGAAGACATTCAAGGGAAATGGCAATTAATTTTTGTAAGAAAGTTTTATCTATTAGGAAAGATGCAACATTTGGTGCTGATATAATTGCCGGTTTTCCAACAGAGACAGAAATGATGTTTCAAGATTCAATTAAACTAGTTGATGAGTGTAATTTAACTCATCTTCATATTTTTCCTTATTCACCAAGGGAAAACACTCCTGCATCTAGAATGCCTCAACTTCAAAAAAATATTATCAAAGATAGAGCAAGAAGACTTAGAGAAAAAGGTATGGACAAATTAAAACAACATTTAAAAAAAAATGTTGGAAAGAAGGAGCAAATTTTAATTGAAAGTAGAAAAGAAAATTTTTCACTTGGAAAAGATCAACATTTTTTAAAAGTAAAACTTGAAGAAGAATTTAAAGAGGGGAATATAATTTCCTGTATATACACAGGCGTAGAAAATGATATGTTATTAGCAAGAATAGCATGAGTTTGTTCTCAATATTTAAAGATAAGTTAAGTAAAACTTCAAATATACTATCTTTAAATATTTTAGAAATTTTAAAAAACAAAAAAATAGACGATTTAACTTTAGAAGAATTAGAAAATGTTCTTATTTCGTCTGATATTAGTTTAGATGTTGTAAATCAACTAATAGATTCTATAAAAAAAATAAAAATTTCAAATGATGATGGAGTAAAAAAAGTACTAGAAATCTTAGCTCAAAATATAGAAAGGATATTACTTCCAAGAGAACATGTTCTGATAAATGAAAAAGATGATGAAAAAAAAATATTAATTTTTGTTGGTGTAAACGGAAGTGGAAAGACGACGACTATTGGTAAAATTGCAAATAAAATTTTATCAAATAAAAAAATTCTTATTGCAGCTTGCGATACATTTAGGGCAGCAGCTGTTGAGCAGTTGGAAAATTGGGCGAAAAAAAATTATAATGGTTTTATCGCTGGAAAAAGTAATCAAGATCCAGCAAGTGTAGCATATCAAGCAACTGAAGAATTTGGAAAAGAAAATTATGATTTTTTACTTATAGATACTGCTGGAAGATTATCAAATAATACTAACCTCATTAATCAACTAATTAAATTGAAGAATGTTATCTCAAAAGTTAATTCCTCTTTTAATATTGAAACTGTGTTAGTTTTAGATGGAACGAATGGTTCGAACATGATCAAGCAAGTGGAAATCTTTGGAAATGAACTTAATGTTTCAAGTCTTATAATAACTAAATTGGATGGAACAGCAAAAGGCGGAGCATTAATTTCAATTGCAAATAAATTTGAAATCCCTATAAGTTATGTGGGGCTTGGTGAAAGTGTTGATGATCTTGTAACTTTTAATTCTCAAAACTTTGCTAGATCCATATTAAATCTGGAAGAACAAACATGAAGTCAATTTATAAATTATTAATTGATATAGGCCCATTAGCTGTATTCTTTATTTTTTATACTAGAAGCGGACTAAAGGATGCAATACTTCCTCTTATGATTGCAACTGTAATTTCTGTAATCATTTCTTACATACTAGAGAAAAAAATACCAATTATGCCAACTCTTGGAGCCTCTATTGTATTAATATTTGGAGGTCTAACAATTTATTTTGATAATGAGATTTTTATCAAAATGAAACCAACAATAATAAATATGATCTTTGCATTGATTTTATATGGAGGAGTAATTGTAAAAAAACCTCTTTTAAAGTATCTTTTAGGTGCTGCACTTAAACTTGAAGAAGATGGCTGGCGAATATTAACTCAAAGATGGATTGCTTTTTTTATTGCACTTGCTGTTTTAAATGAAATTGTGTGGAGAACTCAAAGTACTGACGTTTGGGTAAATTTTAAAGTTTTTGCTATCCTGCCAATTACTTTTATTTTTACCATGACTCAATTTCCTCTAATTAAAAAATATCAAATCGAAGATTAGATTATAAATTATTTTTTTTTAGTGCAATAAATCCTGGAGATTTATTTCCTTCGAGCCACTCTAGAAATGCACCACCACTCGTAGATAAATATTTAAATGCTTCATTGGCTTCAGCTTTTTTTATTGCAGAAACTGTATCTCCTCCTCCAGCAAGAGCTTCTAGTTGAGATTTATTTGAAAAATTTTGTATAATATTTGCAACCGTAATTGTACTTTTATCAAAAGGACTATACTCAAAAGCACCTAATGGCCCGTTCCACAATACTGATTTAGATTTCAATATCTCATTTGAAATTAATTTTGTACTTTTTTTGCCAATATCTAATATCATTTGATCATTTGGAATATTATTGATTAGATAAGTCTTAGCAACTTCTCTATCTTCTAGATTTTTTGAACAAACAACATCAATTGGTAAAAGTATTTTGCAATTTTTTGATTCTGCTTTTTTTTGTATCTCTCTTGATAAATCAATAAAATCATTTTCTACTAAAGAAGATCCAATGTTATAGTTG
Source organism: uncultured Alphaproteobacteria bacterium (assembly GCA_902630465.1). Classification (GTDB taxonomy): domain Bacteria; phylum Pseudomonadota; class Alphaproteobacteria; order HIMB59; genus CACPNW01. Next base: position 57,330 of record CACOVJ010000004.1, read on the forward strand.
TTTGATAGTAAAAATGTATTAGCCATTGCACCGCCTATTACTAAAGTATCAAAAATTTCAACTAAATTTTCTAAAACTTTGATTTTTGTTGAAACTTTAGAGCCTCCTATAATTGCCATATTTGGTTTTTTAGAATTTTCTAAAAAATTGTCTAAATTTTCAACTTCTTTTGAAAAACTTAATCCTGCATATGAGGGCAAAAAATTAGTAATACCTGTAATAGAAGCATGATTGCGGTGTGAAGCAGAAAAGGCATCATTTATATAAATTTCGAAATTGTCAGCCAGTTCTTTAGAAAAGTAATTTTTATTGCTTTCTTCTTCTTTATAGAAACGAACATTTTCAAATAAACATACTTCCCCATCTCTCATCTCTAATTGTTTTTTCTTTATCTCTTCATTATTAAATGTTTTAAGAAAATGAATTTTGGACATTTTAAATTTTTTTCTGAGTTCTTCGGATAAAAAATTTACTGATAGTTGCTCATTTACGATACCCCCAGGTCTTCCAAAATGAGTCACTATAAATATTTTATTTTTTTTCTTAGATAATTTTTTTATCGATGGAATAATAGTATCAATTCTTGAATAATCAGTAATCTTATTATTAAATACTGGCACATTTAAATCTGCTCTGAAAATTACATTTTTACTAATAATATCTGAATTATCTAATGTTTTCATTTATATTCACATTTATATTAAAAAAATACTGGAAATAATTGATATTTTTAAAAAAATCCCAGTTTATTCTTTTTTTATACATATATTTAGTATATTACCTTCCTATTATACTACTAAATATAGATCATAGGAGATTTTAATGCCCTGGGATGAAAATAATGTATCAAAATTAAGAGAACTTTGGGACCAAGGTCTACCAACGGCTCAAATTGGAAAGTTGCTTGGTTTCACAAAAAATGCAGTTGTAGGAAAAGCTCACAGAATTGGATTGGAAAGAAGACCATCTCCCATAAGAAGAACAGCAATAAAACCAGATAGAAAAAAAGCTAGATCTCCAGTAATGCCTAAACTGAACTTTGAAAACAAGCATGATGAAGTGAAAACATCTATTGAGGGCTCAAACTTTCAACCAATGGTCAAAAATTTATTTAATACTGCAGTTAAAAGAGGTTGTGAATGGCCATTGGGGCATCCAGATGAAAGTGATTTCCATTTTTGTGGAAAAGATAGGTTTGAAGATAAACCTTATTGTTTAGACCATTGTGCACTTGCATATGTAATTCCTGAAAAAGAAGAAAATGAAAGACAGGAAATAAATACAAGAATTTAATAGAATTTTGTATTTTAACTGATATCACCCACATCATGAATCGTCGAGGTGAGTCATCACTATTTACACCAGTTTTAATAGCTGGAAGCTTAATACTGTTAATTAGTTTTGCTATTAGGTCTACATTTGGTCTTTTTCAAATTCCAATAGCTGAAGATTTTCTATGGGCTCGATCTGAATTTTCTCTTGCTATAGCTGTTCAAAACTTAGCATGGGGAATTGGCACTCCTTTGTTTAGTGCGTTTGCTGAAAAATATGGTGATAGAAAAGCAATTACGCTTGGCTTAATACTGTATGCACTAGGTGTCTTTATTAGTAGCACTGCAACATCTCCAGAAGCTCATCAACTATTAAATGTTCTTATTGGTTTTGGAATAGCTGGTAGTGGATTTGGGCCAATACTTGCGGTTGTAGGTAGGGCATCTTCTAATGAAAAACGATCATTAGCCTTAGGCATAACTACAGCAGCTGGTTCGGCAGGACAAGTTATAGGACCGCCTTTTGCTGCAGCATTATTGTCATCTATGCCATGGTCCTCTGTTTTCGAAATTTTTGCAATCATAAGTATACTAACAATAATTCTGGTTCCAATTTTAAAAACTAAAAGCGTTATTAAAAAGGAAACAAAAGAATCAGAGGAAAAGTTAAGCAAAGCATTAATTGAAGCAGTTAATGACCCTACTTATGTAATGTTATTTTTAGGTTTCTTTTCATGTGGATTTCAATTAGCTTTTATTACTGCTCATTTTCCAGCATTTATTGCTGAAGCAAGTAGTCCTATAATACAAGGAAGCATAATATCTCTAGTTTGTAATTCTGTTGAAGGCTTGGGTGCGCTTTCTATGGCTTTAATAGGTTTTTTTAATATATTGGGATGCTTGGCTGCAGGAGCACTTGGTAAGGGATATACAAAAAAATATTTGTTATCATTGATTTATACAGGTAGAACAGTTGCAGCTATTATATTTATAATCTTACCAATAACTCCAATTTCAATTGCTATTTTCTCTATAGTCATGGGGTCTTTGTGGTTAGCCACAGTACCTTTAACATCGGGAATTATTGGCCATATTTATGGTATAAAGTTTATGGGAACTCTTTATGGAATTGTGTTTTTGTCTCACCAAATTGGTTCTTTTGTTGGAGTTTGGCTTGGTGGTATGTTTTACGATATTTATGGTAGTTATGATATTGTCTGGTGGGTTGGTATAGGAGTAGGTGCATTTTCTGCAATTATTCACCTGCCAATTAAAGAAATTCCCTTAATTGAAAGAAAGGCACTAATAGTTTAAATAAACTTATAAATAATATGGATGAAAAAAAAATTGTAATAAGGTTAATTATAGTAATATTTTTTTTAGTTATTATATATTCTTTATTAAGAGTAGGTGTTGGTCTAGACCTAAGTTTTGGACCATACGTTAAATAAACGCAACTAGTCAAATAAAATTAAATTTTCCACATTGTTTGTAATTTAGTTATTATTTATAAGTTCAAGAATCCATAAAGATAGTAAAGTATAATCTAAATAGTTTTAGAAGAAAAAAAATGGAATACCAACTTTTAGATAAAATTAATTTTCCATCCGATTTAAGAAGTTTAAAAAAAAGTGATCTGCAAAATTTATCAAATGAATTAAGAAATAAAACTATTAAAACAGTTTCAAAGACCGGAGGTCATCTTGGCGCTGGTTTGGGAGTAATAGAATTAACAGTCGCACTGCATTACGTTTTCAATACTCCTAGAGATAAACTAATCTGGGATGTAGGACATCAGGCTTATCCTCATAAAATTTTAACTGGAAGAAAAAAAAGAATAGAAACATTAAGGAAAAAGGATGGGCTTTATGGTTTTGTTAAAAGAACTGAGAGTGAATATGACCCTTTTGGCACAGCTCACAGCTCAACTTCAGTGTCTGCTGGACTAGGTATTAAAATTGCAAAAGATATTAATAATGATGATGCCAACGTTATTTGTGTATTAGGTGATGGAGCTCTCAGTGCCGGACTAGCATATGAGGGTCTAAATAATGCTGGTGCTTTAAAAAAGAGACTTATTGTTATTTTAAATGATAATAAAATGTCGATCGACAAACCAGTTGGAGCAATGAGTACATATTTAACTAAATTGCTATCATCTAAATCTTATTCAAATATTAGGAGCATAATAAAAAAATTTAGTAAGAATTTACCAGATAATTTATCAAAAACTTTATACCGTACTGAAGAATTTTCTAAAGGAATGTTGTCAGGTGGGACACTTTTTGAAGAGCTAGGTTTTTACTATTTAGGACCGATAGATGGTCATAATATAAATGAATTAGTTAGTATATTAGAAAATATTAAAAATAATAAAATTGATAAACCTATATTTCTTCATTGTATTACTAAAAAAGGCAAAGGTTATAAACCTGCAGAAAAATCAGATGACAAATTTCATGGGGTAAATGAATTTGATGTCAATACAGGTGAATCACTATTGAAAACAAATAGTAAATCATATTCAAAAATCTTTGGAGAAACACTTACTAATCTTGCAGAAAGTGATGAAAAGATTGTAGCGATTACTGCTGCCATGATGTCTGGAACAGGTTTAAATATTTTTAAAGATAAATTTACTAAAAGGTTTTTTGATGTTGGAATTGCAGAACAACATGCAGTTACAATGGCAGCAGGATTAGCAACAGAGAATTTTAAACCTTATGTTGCAATTTATTCTACATTTCTTCAAAGAGCTTATGACCAAATTATTCATGATGTAGCTATACAGAAATTACCAGTTAGATTTGCGATAGATAGAGCTGGGCAAGTTGGCTCGGATGGGCCTACACACGCAGGTTCATTTGACATAACTTATTTAACAACCTTACCTAATTTTATTGTTATGGCCCCAAGTAGTCAAAATGAGTTGATCAAAATGATTAAGGCATCAACTTTAATTGATGACTGTCCTTCTGCGTTTAGATATCCAAGAGGTACTGGGGTGTTGAATGATATAAATAGCGTACCTGAAATTGAAATAGGTAAGGGGTATATATTTAATAAAGGTAGTGATGTTGCTATATTAAATTTAGGCACAAGACTGGAAGCTTGCCTAGAAGCAAGTAATATATTGAATCAAAATAATATTTACCCAACAATTGCAGATGCGAGATTTGCAAAACCTTTGGATACAAAATTAATAGATAATTTATTGGATAACCATAAATATTTGATTACGATTGAAGAAGGTGCAATTGGCGGTTTCGCATCACATGTTCTAAATTATATCCATAATATTAGAGTGAAAAGAAACTCAAATGTTGTAAAAAACATTTTTTTTCCTGATAAGTTTATTAATCATATGAAGCCAGAAGAGCAATATAAAGAAATTAAAATGGACAGCAAATCAATAGTAAATAAAATATTAAAATTATATGACAATAAAGTTATAGAAATAAAAAATTATAATTTACAAGAAAAATAATAGAATTTTATGAAAAAAGTTGCTGTTTTGATTGCTGCCGGAAGTGGAATGGGGGCTGATGCTGCTAAAACATTAGCAAAGGATGGATTTAAGGTTGCAATAATGTCTTCTTCTGGAAAAGGAGAAAAATTAGCAAAGAAACTTAAGGGTGTTGGGTACACTGGATCTAATTTAGATCCTAAAAAAATTGAGGAATTCATAAATATTGTTTTGAAAAAGTGGGGTAGAATTGATGTTCTTGTTAATAGTGCCGGTCATGGTCCAAAGGGAGAAATTTTAAAAATTACTGATGAAGAATGGTTTAGAGGTATGGAAACATATTATTTAAATGTTGTTAGAGCAGTGAGAATTGTTACACCAATTATGAAAAAGCAAAAAAATGGGATTATAATAAATATTTCAACTTATGCTGTTTTTGAACCTGAAAAGAACTTTCCTACATCTGGAATAATGAGAGCAAGTTTGTCATCTTTTACCAAAATATATTCAGATGAATATGGTAAATTTAATATTAGAATTAATAATATTTTGCCAGGCTTTATTGATAGTTTAAAAACAAAATCAGAATTTGTTAAAAGAATTCCACTTAAGCGTGTTGGTAGAGTTAATGAGATATCAGCTATTATAAGATTTCTTTCATCCACTAATGGATCTTATATCACTGGTCAAAATATTAGAATCGATGGTGGCATTACTCGATCCGTATAACTTCTTATGAAAAGAAAAATTATTAGAATTTTAAGCAAAAAGTTTAGCAAACCTCTAACTTGTTTGACATCGTATTCACCGACGATTTCAAAAATTTTAGATGGTAATGTAGACATAATACTTGTTGGAGACTCACTTGGAACCACCTTATATGGTATGAAAAACTTAAAAGGAGTTACAATAGAGATGATGAAAAAACATGGGCTAGCGGTAACGAATAATGTTCAAAAAAGTATTACTGCGATAGATATGCCATATAAATCTTACACTAATAAAAGACAGGCGCTAAAAAATGCAAAAGATATAATAAAATATACTAAAGCAAAATTACTAAAACTAGAAATTAATAAAAAAAATATGTCAATAATTAAATATTTATCTGAAAAAAATTTTAATATTATTGCACATATTGGAGTGACTCCACAAAGTTATAATGATTTTAAAAAAATTAAAGCTGTAGGTAGAACAAATATTCAAAGAGAGAATTTAATAAGATTGGCAATTAATGCAGAAAAAGCTGGTGCCATAGGAGTGCTTTTAGAATGTATTACTCAAGAGACAGCTAAAAAAATTACATCTTCAATTTCAATTCCAACTATAGGTATTGGCTCATCAAAATATTGTGATGGACAAATATTAGTTTTTGATGACCTTATTAATATTAATAAAATGGAAAAAACTCCAAGGTTTGTTAAACATTATTTACAGTTTGCAAATCTTGCAAAAAAAGCTGTTCAAAAATACTCAAGAGATGTCAAAAAAGGTAAATATCCAAATAAGAGATATAGTTATAAATAAGAAAAGTTCTCAAATATTTTTTTCTCTCTATTTAGGATCATAATCTTACCCGACTTTATTTCAAACCATAAACCATAAATATTTAATTGTTTCTTTGAATTTAATTTATTTACAATAGGGATTTTTTCTAAATTTGATATTGAATTTATTATATTCATTTTTTCGAGAGAGTTTAATTGTTCTTTGCCACTTTTATTTCTATCTATCAATTTATATGCGGGTTTAATATTTTTTATCCAATTATCTAAAGATTGATTTTTATATTCTTCTTTATTAGAAAATAAATTAAGCGCATGATTTATTCCTCCACAATTTGAATGACCTAAAATAATAATGTTTCTAATTTTTAAAGATCCGAGCCCATATTCTAATGCTGCTAAAGTTTCATTACCTTTACTTGAGTTTTTATATTTAGGTATAATGTTTGCGATATTTCTATGTATAAAAAAATCCCCTTCATCAGCTTTAAAAATTTTATCAGCATGAACTCTAGAGTCACAGCAAGATATAACTAATGCTTTAGGATTTTGGCCGCGAGACAATTTCTTAAATAAATTTTTTTTTCTAGCAAAGGTATTGTCTATCCAGTCTTTATATCCATTTAGTAAAAAATCTGGTAAAGGCATTATTTATTTTATGTATATTAGATTATTTTAAAAAAAATTAAATGAAAGAAAATTATGATAGACGTTTTTGTGTAGCTCCAATGATGGGCTATACAACACCATATGCAAGAAAATTGTATAGAATCTTATCAAAAAAATCATTTCTATTTACCGAAATGATAGCATGTAAGTCACTTATCTATTCTAAAAAAAAAGATTTAATTATTGAAAATGATAATCATAATCCCGTAGCTCTTCAAGTAGGTGGATCTGATATTGAAGATCTTAAAAAATGCTCGCAAATAGCCAGGGATTATAATTATGATGAAATAAATTTAAATGTAGGTTGTCCTAGTAAAGCAGTTCAAAAAGGAAGTTTTGGAGCATGTCTTATGAAAGATAAGGTTCTTGTTAGAAACTGTTTAGAGTCTATGCAAAGTTCTAATATTATTACAACTATGAAATGCAGAATTGGTCTTGGGCAAAAATTAAACTATGATTTTTTTGAAGAATTTATTGATGAAATTAGTAAAATAGAAATAAAAATTATTTATATACATGCTAGAAATGCAATTTTAAATGGTTTTAGTCCTAGCCAAAATAGGTCAGTGCCAAAACTAGATTATAGTTTTGTTAAAAGAATAAGATCAAAATATCCTCAAATAAATTTTGTTCTTAACGGAGGGATAGATAGTTTAGAAATGGCATACAAATTAATTAATGAGTTTGATGGAGTAATGTTGGGTAGACTTATACAAAATAATCCTTTTATTTTAAAAAAAGTTGATAGATTATTTTATGACACTGATTACGATATAAGTGTTAATGAAGAAATTATTTCAAAGTATTTTGATTATATAAATAAAAAAATAAACAAAGATTCTATTTATCGTTTAATGAGTCCATTATTGCAGATTTTTTTTGGTATACCTAATAGTAAAAATTTTAAATTAAAAATCCATGAGCATATGCAATCTGGTAGAGTTAAAGTTATACGAGATCTATTATTAAGTTTTGTTGAGAAAAATAAATTACTTTTGAATTAATATGGAACTTGATAGCTTAAGCTAAGAATTTCTACACCTGGGTTTTTATTACTAAGGTTGGCATTAGAAATATGGCCATATGAAATTCCTATTCTGTTATTATTTTTAAGTTTATAGCTAAATTCTAACGTTGTTCTAAATTGAATATTATTGCCAAGGTTTTTTCCTGATCCATTTTCATAATATCCTAAACCAAAACTTGGTGTAAAAATAAAATTGTTTGTTTTACCTGTAGTAAGTTGTCCGAGATTATCTTCGAGATATATACCTGAAACAATATATGAAGCTGAGTCTCCAGTGTATTCAAAACCTAAAAATGGTTTAAGAAAAAAGAAATTATCCTCTTCTGGCCCAATATCAAATATTGCGTTATTAAATCGTCTTTCGTATCTAATATCAGCAGTTTGGTCATCCTCAGAACCATCGAACTTAATATCATAAATACCAAACCCATATACGTTGAGACCACTTCCTTTAGATGTTGTTGATAGAAAAAGTAAAAGTATAAGCGTTAATAGTATTCTCATATTTTTATAATATGTGAATATTGATAACTATCAAATAAAAAATTCTTTATCTTGTTGAGAAATATCCAATATTGCTTTTTTAAGTTTTTCTAAAGCTTTTGTTTCTATTTGTCTTACACGCTCTTTACTTATTTTTAGCATTTGACCTAATTCGTCCAAAGTTATGCTTTTTTCTTTAAATTTTCTTAAATTGATAATTGTTTTTTCTCTATCATTTAAAGTGTCTAGAGCTGCATAAATAAAATCTTTTTTTACTTTTTTGTCATTAAAATCTTCATACACTTCTTCTGGATTTTGTCTTTCGTCGGCGAGAAGTGACATTAAATCGTTTTCACTTTCATTGTCTACTTTTTGGTTCAGGTGCAAGTCACCGCCAGTTAGCCTTGACTCCATGTTCTGAACTTCCATAGATTTAACATTAAGCATGCTAGAAACTTTATCAATTTCGTTTTGTCCCATAAATTCTCTTGAGACATCATTTATTTGTTGTTTGATTTTTTTAAGGTTAAAAAATAGTGCTTTTTGTGAGGCAGTAGAACCTGTTCTAACAACTGACCAATTTTTTAGTATGTAATCTTGGATTGATGCTCTTATCCACCACGAGGCATATGTAGACAGTCTAAAATCCTTTGAGGTATCGAATTTTTCTAAAGCATGCATGATACCAAGCACACCTTCATGTATTAAATCATCAATTGCTAATCCGTAACTAGAGTACTTTCTAGCATATGAAACCGCTAATCTAAGGTAGGAGTTGAGAATTTTTTGAAGAGATTTAGGATTTTTATTATCTCTCCAGTCATTTATTAGCTTAAATTCTTCATCTTTTTCAAGAATTGCTGCTTTTTTTGAAAATTCAATAAGATTGTTTGAAAAAAAGTTTCCTATATTCATATACAGTTATACGTTGAGAAAATAGTTTTGGATTAATTAGATTCAAATAATTCTATAATTTCTCCGTTTTCTGAGAAAATTCCTGCATATATTAGTTTATTTGACAGAGGTTGCTTGAATAAAGTACAGATCATTTTATTTTTAGAATTTTCAAGCTCATTGTTGTGGTTAGATTGGTATCCCCTTACAATTCTATTAAATGTGTTGTACGGTTTAGATATTTTAGAAAAATTTTGGAAACCCCACCAGAAACAATCATTTTGTGCTGATAATGGTCTTGTTACATCGACACCTCTGTTAACAAATAGGATTTTTTTAGATGATGAATACGCTGCATGTTTTAAGTTAAGAAAATACTCTTTGTGACCTGGGTTGCTTAAAATACATTGATTTAATTTTGCTGTCCATTTTGTTATTGCTAATGTTCCAGATGTAGCAACCTTAAGAACTTCTTGATTATCAAAACCATATGAGTTTAATGTATTGTTTACTCCATGTTCAAACATCCAATTAATTATTTCTATTGGATTGGGAGCAATTTGTAATTGAAGAACTTTATTAAACATTTCTTCTTGTGCTCCTCTTAAAAAAATTATTGACTCTGGCTTTAGTTTATATTTTGACATCAATTCAAAACGTAAATTAATTATACTTGATAGAGTCTCTTTGGAATGATTACCTAAACCTATCACATTTCCTAAAAAAATTAATTTATCTCCATCTTTAAAATTATCGATTACATAGTTTTTTATTGAATTAAAAGACTGTAGATTAGAATGAATTGATCCGATTGCCCATATTCTTGAGGCTTCGTTCAGTTGGACAAAATTGCTCTCTTTATTCAAAATTTTATTACTTTTTATTTAGTACTTGTTCAATTTTTTCTGTAGACTGAAAATAATCAGTTTTTTCAACAGCCGCGACTTCTCTTGCTAATCTTTCAATTGCAACTTGAAACATTTGCCTTTCACTATAAGATTGTTCTGCTTGACTATTTTTTCTAAATAAATCTCTAACTACTTCAGCAATTTTTATGGGCTCTCCAGAAAAAATCTTAGACTCATATTCTTGTGCTCTTCTGCTCCACATAATCCTTCGAATTTTTGGTTTTAATTTTAATGTATCAAATACTTCTTCAATTACTTTTTTTGATGAAATTTTTCTTAAGCCGACTTCATTTTGTTTCTCCAGTGGTACTCTAATGATTAATTTTGATTGCTCCATTTTCACAACATAAAATTTGGTTTTAATACTTGAAATTTCCATATTCTCTATTTTTACTATTTCTCCTACACCGTGCTTGGGGTAGACAACTATATCTCTTATTTTAAATTCACTATTTTTTTTACTCATTTAATCACCTGGCTTTTCACTAAAAAATTTTTCAAATTTATCTTGAACATTTTGCCATTTCTCGGCATCTTCTGGTGGTTCTTTTTTTTCATTTATATTTGGCCAAATTTCAGAAAATTTCCTATTTATTTCAGCCCATTTCTCCATTCCATCTTCTGTATCTGAAAAAATTGCTTCTGCAGGACATTCAGGCTCACAAACTCCACAATCTATACATTCATCAGGATGAATAACTAACATATTTTCTCCTTCATAAAAACAGTCAACTGGACAAACTTCTACACAATCCATATGTTTGCACTTAATACATTTTTCATCAACTACATACGTCATAAACTGTTGGAAATTCTATTTAGGGCTCTTTTTCTAGCATTTCCAGAATTTACATCTGAAATATATAATAATCCAGAAAGTCTCCTAATTAAGCTGGACTCATATTCATGAACATTACCATCTGAAAGTACTATCTCCCAAAGTGTCTCAATTAATAATATTTTTTTTTGATCTGAATAAGACTTATTTATTTTGGATGTGTAAAAGAACAAGGATTTAGAATTATTTTTGTCTTTTATAGCTTTGTTTAATATTTTGGTAACTTCACTTGGTTGTTCCTTAAAAATTTCAACTAGACATGAATAAATTTTTTCTGTTTCTTCTTTATCTATTACTCCATCTGAATTTGCTGCCTCAATCATTAGGCCACACAACAATTCTAGATCATTATTAGAGATATTCTCAGCTATCTGATTTTTTTCAAAAAAATTTTTTAATATATTTAACAATTTATTAATCCAACATTTTATTAAAGTAGTTTTTCTAAAACCGCAAAGGGAGAGTTAGGATCAGATTTATTTTTAATCTTTTTTGTCTTTTTATTTGTAATCTTGTGTTTTTTATTTTTAATATTTTTTTTATTTTTAATATTATTTTGTTTAAAGAAGTATAGGTTTTTTAGGTTATTTAAGCTAATTGCTTGGTAACCGCAAAAAGATAATACATCTTTCAGTTGATCACTGTTACAACCCATGGGATTCATTAAATCGGAGGACTCAAGAAATGGCCCATTTTTAATTTTTTGTCTTGCAAGGTAAAAAATTTTTTCGAATATATCTACTCTTAATGCAAAATTATTAATACATATGTAACCTATTGATTGCCAGTAGCTATTTGGCATATCTAAATCACAACTGAACGACACTCTGCCATCAGAAGGTAATGGAATAAATTCATCAGATTTGGGAGTATTGAAAATTTTCCATAATAAAGAATTAATTTCTATACATTTCTTTTTCATTAAGTTTGGCATATAAAAATATTTTACTCCTGTACGAATACCAAGTCTTGATAATTGCTGTTTATCCTCTTCACTAATTTTTGACAAAACATCTTTAAAGTTATCTATTTCTAATATTCCTAAATTTTCGAAACAATTAAATGCTATTGCCCTAACATTAGAGTTTAAATTTTGATCTAATTTTTCTTTAATAGGTTTTAAGTTTAAAGATATTTCAGTATCTAACCAATTTTGCAATTTTGATGATATTAAGAGTTTATTTTCAGATGATATAAATTCTGAATCTATGCTTTCAGCAATTGGTAGGTATATTTTTGATCCTTTTCTAATTTTACCAATTCGTTCTTCACCCCAATATATAAAAGTGTTATCAACTAATTTCTGTTTAGAGACTGTACCGAAATTAAGAGAATCGTTTGGAGCTACCAGAAAATTATTAATTTTTTCTTCTATCATATTTCTAATTAATTTTTTAACATGTCCTAATGAAAATAAAGAGTGTGAATTAACTTTTTCATCGAATTTTAAATCAAAACCTGAGATATATCCATATTTTTTTTTATCTAAAAGTACCTCATTATTTTGATTAATATCTACGTTATCAACATTTTTGTTTACTGAAGAACTTATAAAATACTTTGAAGATGCATCTACAAATTTGTTTGTTAAACTAGTATGTAGATTATCTGATAATTCATTTTCTATATGTTGAGTTTTTTCTTGCCAAAAGATAGGATCTTTTAACCAAGATTTATGATTTGCTATATATGTCCAAGTTCTTACTTGCGATATTTTTATTGATAATTCAGGTATATTACCCTCGAAGTTATTTAATTTAGAAATCTTTTCATTGATCCAACTCTCAGGTATTTTAAGATCGTTTTTTGCTAATTTTATAAATACACTTTTTAAAAAATTAATGTAATTGTCTTTAAAAATTTTTTCAAAATCTGGTATTCTGCATACGTCCCATAATAGTTTTATAGTATGCTTGCTTGTTAAGAATTGTTTTATCTCATTATCTTCGACCAAAATTCTAAAATTGTCTTCATCGATCGCGTTTTTTTTATGTATGAAAAAACTTTTCACTGGAAATTGTTTTAACGAACTTAGTACACTTGCAACGGACTCAAAGTTTATATCCGAATTTCTCCAATAGATTTTTTGAATTTGATCATAATTATGATTTTCTATTGATTGAATTACAACTGGATCTAAATTGCCGGCCTCCTTTGTATAACTAAATGTACCGTCAGTTGTATAACGACCAGCTCTGCCTGCAATTTGCCCTAATTCACTAACACTTAAGTTTCTGTTATATCTACCATCGAATTTTTCAAGTGAAGTGAAGCAAACATGATTTATATTTAAATTAAGACCCATTCCAATAGCATCAGTTGCAACTAGATAATCAACTTTTTTGTTTTCATATATGTCCACTTGAGCATTTCTTGTTCTTGGACTTAAAGACCCAAGCACCACCGCAGCGCCACCTTTATGTGTTCTTATATTCTCCGCTATTTCATAAATTCTGTTTATGTTAAAAGCTATTATGGCTGTCCTTGGTTTTAGTTTTGATAAATTCTGTTTTGGTAAAAAAGATAAATTTGAAAATCTATCTTGATTATGTATTCTTACTTTAGGAAATAATTTTTTTAAGATTAATTGCATAGTTATTGATCCTAAAAAAATCGTTTCATGCTGGCCTCGAAGGTTTAATATTCTATCTGTAAAGATATGGCCTCGCTCGTAATCAGCAGCTAACTGTATTTCATCTATTATAATACAATCAACAACCTTAGTTGTTGGCATTGCCTCAACTGTGCAAAAAAAATATTTTGCTTCTTTTGGCACTATCTTTTCTTCACCTGTAATAAGGGCTACAAGATTTAATCCTTTAACTTTTACAGCCTTGTCATAGTTTTCTCTTGCAAGAAGTCGTAATGGAAAACCAAAAATTCCAGAAGAATAAGAGAATAATTTTTCGAATGCAGTATGGGTTTTCCCAGTATTAGTTGGACCAAGAATTGCTGAGAGGTTTTCACTACTATCAATCATAGATTTATGCAGCGTTTGAAATAATTTCGTTTAAAACAAAATTTAAAATTCCTCCTGCTTTGAAATATTCAAGTTCTTTTTTAGTATCGATTCTACATTTCAATTTTATAACATTAGTTTTTTTTCCTATGATTTTACAACTTAATATTTTATTTGGCATAAGATCAGAAATTCCTGAAATTGATATTTTTTCATCTCCTTTTATTTTAAGGTTATACCTACTTGTATTTTCAATGAATTCTAGTGGCAAAACTCCCATTCCAATTAAATTTGAACGATGAATTCGCTCAAAACTTTCTGCAATAACTGCTTTCACACCAAGTAATTTCGTACCTTTTGCTGCCCAATCTCTTGAAGAGCCTGTGCCATATTCTTTTCCTGCAATTATAATAGTATCAATATTGTTTTTTATATATTCTTGTGAGGCATCATAAATTGGCATCGACTTGTTGCTTATAAAAGATTTAGTGAAACCTCCTTCAGTTCCAGGTAATATCTCATTTTTAATCCTAATATTGGCGAATGTACCTCTCATCATAATTTCATGATTACCTCTTCTTGATCCATAAGAGTTAAAATTTTTATAATTTACTTGTCGATTATTTAAATAAAGACCTGCAGGGCTATCTTCTTTTATGTTACCTGCAGGCGATATGTGATCTGTTGTTACACTATCTCCTAAGAGTGCTAAAATATGAGCATCTCTAATATCTTTAAGCTGGTTTTTGCTTTCTTCTTCAAAAAAAGGTGGATGTTTAATATATGTACTTGTATCATTCCAATTATAAGTCATATTTTTTTCACTGCGAATAGATTTCCAGTTTTCATCCCCTTCGTAAATTTCTTCATATCTTTTTTTAAACATATCAGGTGTTAATGATGAATTTTGTAGATGATTAATTTCCTTGTTACTAGGCCATAAGTCTTTTAAAAAAATATCTCTTCCATTTTTTGATTTACATATAGGTTCTTTTTTTAAATTTATGTTGATGTTACCAGCTAATGCATATGCTACTACCAACGGCGGGGATGCGAGAAAGTTTGCTTTAACATGTTGATGGACTCTTCCTTCAAAATTTCTATTTCCTGATAGAACAGAACAAACTGTTAAATTATTTTTAATAATTTCATCAGCAACCCATTCGTCTAGAGGACCGGAATTTCCTATACACGTGGTACAACCATATCCTACTGTGTTGAAACCAATTTCATTAAGATAAACGGATAAACCTGCTCTATCTAAATAATCACTAACAACTTTACTACCTGGAGCCAAGCTGGTCTTTACCCAAGGCTTAACGATAAGTTCTAATTCAACTGCCTTTTTTGCTACTAGTCCGGCAGCTAGCATAACACTGGGATTAGAGGTGTTTGTACAACTAGTAATTGCAGCAATTACGATATCTCCAGATTTTAATACAGCATTGTTTTTTTTAACAGTATTTTTGTCAATTTTACTGAACTCATTTGGGACATCTTTTAATAATATTTTGTCTTGTGGCCTTTTAGGACCAGCTAAAGATGGTTCAATACTTGATAAATCTAAATGAATTTTTTTACTAAACTTAGGATTATAATTCTCATCAACCCACATTAATTGTGCCTTAGAATACTTTTTAACTATTTCCAAATGATGCTCATCTTTACCAGTCAATCTCAAATAATTTATAGTTTCTTTGTCTGTTGGAAAAAAACCGCAAGTTGCACCATACTCTGGAGCCATGTTGGAAATCGTAGCTCTGTCTGCAAGAGACAAATTGGACAGACCTTTTCCAAAAAATTCCACAAATTTTCCAACGACTCCATTATCCCTTAAAATTTTTGTTATAGTTAAGACCAAGTCTGTTGCCGTTATTCCTTCATTTAATGAACCATTAAGTTCAAAGCCAACAACCTCTGGTATGTTCATAGATATAGGTTGACCTAGCATAGCTGCTTCCGCTTCAATTCCACCAACTCCCCATCCCAAGACTGATAAGGAATTAACCATTGTTGTATGACTATCAGTTCCAACTACAGAATCTGGGAAGAGATAGTTATTATTGTCATAATTTTTAACCCATATTGTTTTTGCAATATTTTCCAAATTAACTTGATGACAAATTCCTGCTCCTGGCGGGACTAAATAAAAATTATCGAATGAGTTTTGACCCCATTTTAA
Source organism: uncultured Alphaproteobacteria bacterium (assembly GCA_902630465.1). Lineage (GTDB taxonomy): Bacteria > Pseudomonadota > Alphaproteobacteria > HIMB59 > CACPNW01. The sequence goes on from CACOVJ010000004.1 coordinate 73,532, forward strand.
AAATTCGTATCTTTCCTTGTTTCTTTCAAACTCTTTTTTAACATTTTGTTTAAGAGCATTTTGATTTTTATATTTATCAACCATTACTGAATGATCTATTACTAAGTCAACTCTAGATAGGGGATTAATTATTCTTGGCTCTAAGCCTTTATTTTTTAAAGCATTTCTCATAGCAGCAAGGTCTGCAACTGCCGGCACTCCAGTGAAATCTTGCATCAATACTCTTGTTGGAAAAAAAGCTATCTCTTGTGGTTTGATTACACTTTGTTGCATTGAGTTAAAAACAGAGGATATCATATGTTTATTTATTGTTTCTCCATCCTCATTGCGAAGTAAATTTTCTAATATTATTTTAAGTGATATTGGAATGAGTGATAAATCGATATTAAACTGAGAAGTTACTTTTTTAAGATCAAAATACTTATAAATCTTGTTATTAATCTCTAAAATTTGTTCAGAATTAAAAGAATTTATGTTTTTCATATAAAATTGATATTAATTATATTTAGACAAATAGTATGAAGATAATTTTTTGTATAGGAAAATGTTAATTTATTATTAGTTTTCTGCCAAAAATTCATTTTCTAATGTAAAAATATTTATTATTTAATATTAAATTTAAATTTAAATGATTTGGTGTTTTAGCATCATTTAAAAACCATGGTATATTGTTGACTTTGACCGTAAGTTTTGGGAATAAAAGTGTAGCCTTTTATGATTATCACATTTTAGTGATGTTGGAGGGAGGTTCCTCCGGGGTAACAAAATACAAGGAGTATTTTATGGCTAAGAAGAAAAAGAAAGCTGCACCAAAGAAGAAGAAGAAAGCAGCTCCTAAGAAAAAGAAAAAAGCAGCTCCAAAGAAAAAGAAGAAAAAAGCTGCTCCTAAGAAAAAGAAAAAAGCAGCTCCAAAGAAAAAGAAGAAAAAAGCTGCTAAGAAGAAAAAGAGAAGATAGAAAATCTTTGATTTTTCAAGAAAACTTTTTTTTAAAGTTTTCTTTTTCTTATCTTTTTATTCAAAATAAAAAAAACGGGGTTATACCCCGTTTTTTTATTGTTTTAAGTTAATAATCAAGTAGACAAAAAAAATGTTGCTGGCTCAGAATTTGACACTTTGTAGATTGGAAAGGATAATATTTGAAAATATTAGTATTTCATTGTCTTCAGGTAAAATCATAATCCTAAAAGGTAAGAATGGCTCAGGAAAGACAACCTTTCTAAAAACTATTTTAAACTTATTAGAGCCAACTAGTGGCACAATTTATTGGAAAGGTAAATTATTAAGTAGAAATCTATATGACTATTATAATAATCTTACTTATATTGCTGATAAGACATCAAGTATTAAACAATTATCTGTCTATGAAAATATAAAAATCTGGAAAAAAATTTTTTCTTCACATATGAATTATGAAAAAATAGAAGAAATATTATCTATTTTAAATCTTAAAGTTTTTTTAGGTGCAAGAGTGAGCACTTTATCTTTAGGTGAAATCAAGAAATTGGAGCTTTTAAGATTAATGATAGAAAACAAAAAAATATGGATATTGGATGAACCTTTTACTAATTTAGATATGGAAACAATAAATTTAATAGGGCAAACTTTTGAAGATCATTGTAAAAATGAAGGTTGTGTAATATTTAGTTCGCATCAAGATCCTTTAATACCAGTATCTGACGAAGTAAATTTATAGATATGATTTTTTTACATAAATTATTAAATTTTTATTATAGAGAATACAAACTGAATTTAAGTGGTTTTCAAGATATATTAACTAATATAACTTTTTTTTTCATTTCAATATTTATATTTATTTTTTCTATTGGACCTGAAAAAGAAACTTACTCTTTTTTAGGAGTAGGAATTTTGTGGACATTATTATTGTTAAGTTCAACTCTTTCTTTGAGAAAATTTTATCAAGATGACTTTGAGAATGGTAATTTAACACTATTGCATTTAAATGGATTTAGTTTTGAGTTAATCGCAATATTAAAAACATTTTCACATTTTATTTTTGTACAAATTCCGTTTTTACTTTCAATTCCATTGGCGTCAATTTTACTAAATGTTGGTAATGAAAAGTTATATAGATTAACTATAAGCTTTTTGCTGGGAGCCCTTATACTGTCTTCATTAGGATCAATATCTTCATCGATGAATCTTCTTAATAAAAGAAACTATTTACTTGGAAGTGTAATTGTTATGATTTTTAGTATTCCAATTATAATTTTTTCGGTTGGTATAATAAATATTAATGAGAACTTTAATTCTTTAGTAGGTATACTATCTGGAATATTACTAATTACATTTGCTGTAAATCCATGGGCAAGTGGCGCATGTCTAAAAATAGCAATACAAAATAATTAACTATGAGATTTTTAATTAATTCAAAAAGATTTAATGTTTTTGCAGATATAATATTTAAGCCTGTTTTAGTGTTATCTATTGTGCTCTTAATAGTTGGTCTTATATTTGCTTTCTTTTTATCACCTGACGACTATCAACAAGGATCTACAGTTAGGATAATGTATGTACACGTTCCTAGTGCATGGTTGTCTTTGATGACTTATCTAATAATGACTGTTTACAGTATCATTGCATTAGCTTTTAGAATGCCCTTTGGATTTATTGTAAATACTGCCGTAGCACCTATTGGTGCAATATTTACATTGGTCTGCATTATAAGTGGTTCGCTTTGGGGGAAACCTATGTGGGGAACATGGTGGGTTTGGGATGCACGATTGACTTCGGTTGCAGTACTTTTTATAATTTATTTAATAATAATATTCATAAATATTTCCTTTGAAAATGTAAGGGTGAGAGAAAAAATAGCTGCGATATTTATATTGGTAGGCTCAATTAATTTACCAATTATTAAGTTTTCTGTTGACTGGTGGAACACATTGCATCAACCTGCTACTATTAGTAAATTGTCTAAACCAAGCATAGATCCATCTATGATGACTCCTTTAATTATAATGACAATAGCTTTTATTTTTATTGGTATTACTATAGCAATTTTAAGGATAAAAACTGAAATAATTACAAGAGAGAACATATAATTATTGTTTGTGACTTTTAGTCCGACAGATTAGATATATTTTTTGAATTTATTTGTTAATAGAAATTATGTATTTTTGGTATATTTTTGTTGCTTATTCTAGTGCATTTTTTTTTATTTTAAGCTTATTTATATTAAGCTACTATAAATTTAAAAAGGTAAGTAAAAAATGAGTTTACGTTATCAAAGACTATTGCTGATTATCTTATCTTTGATTTTAATAATAACAGCTACAATGCTAATACTTTATAATACAAGAGAAAATATATCTTATTTTTATACACCGTCTGAGTTAAATTATTCAAATATTAAAATTAATAAGCTAATTAGAATAGGTGGGTTTGTTGAAAAAAATAGTTTTAACAAAGTATCATCTAGTACTTTTAATTTTAGAATTACAGATGATTTAAATTCAATTTATGTAAATTATACTGGAATTCTTCCTGACTTATTTAGGGAAGGTCAAGGAGCAGTCATTGAAGGTTATTTTCAAAATGAGAAAGTATTTAATGCTAAGACAGTTTTTGCTAAACACGATGAAAATTATATGCCATCCTCCATTAAATCTAAGTTAGAAAATTCAGGTTATTGGAATAAAAATTATTAATGAGCTCACTTGTTGGTTTTATTTCTTTAGCTTTAGCAGTTATAATAAATATTTTTCTTTTAATTTCAAATTTTTTTATAAAATATAATAATAAAATTTTTAATTTAATTATTAAAGTCTCTTCTATATTAACAATTATCTCTTTCTTTTCACTTATGTATGCTTACATAGTTTCTGATTTTTCAAATTTTAATGTATTTCAGAATTCTCATTCAGAAAAGCCATTAATATATAAAATTTCTGGAACATGGGGTAATCATGAAGGGTCTATGCTTTTGTGGTTATCAATTTTATCAATATATGGATTTTTTTTTTCTCGTACAGAAAATATAAATATAAAATTTAAGCAACAAACATTATTAATACAATCGTTTCTTCATGTTCTATTTGGCTTATTTATAGTTTTTACATCTAATCCTTTTCTGGTGAATTCAGTAATAGTTAAAGAGGGTTTGGGGTTAAATCCAATCTTACAAGATCCTGGATTAGCTATTCATCCACCAATTCTATATGCTGGATATGTTGGATATTCTATTGTTTTTAGCTTAGCTATTGCTGGATTGTTTAGTGATAGCGATAATAAAGGTTGGATATTTGTTACTAAAAGGTGGGCTTTAATTAGCTGGACATTTTTGACCGGAGGTATAGCTCTAGGTTCATATTGGGCTTATTATGAACTCGGCTGGGGTGGTTGGTGGTTTTGGGATCCAGTTGAAAATATATCATTAATGCCATGGATTGCAGGGTTAGCACTAGTACATTCACTACTAATGGCAAAGGGAGAGCAAATAATAAAAAAATGGATTATTTTTTTATCTATATTGTGTTTTTCACTAAGTGTATTTGGAACATTTTTAGTTAGATCGGGAATTTTAACAAGCGTTCATTCATTTGCAAGTGATGCTTCAAGAGGACTGTTTATTTTATTAATTTTTTTTATAATTACAGGCTTTGGATTTTTAGTTTTTCTATTAAAGACTCCTGAAAACTCTAAACCTATTAACTTTTTATTTATCAATAAAGTCTCAGCATTGGTAATTAATAATATTTTGATGATTATTGCTACACTTACAATTTTGTTAGGAACAATATATCCAATTATAGTAGAAGTTTTGACAAATGATAGAATATCAGTAGGCGGTCCTTACTTTAACTCAACAGTAATTCCTATAATGATACCAGGATTTCTTTTAATGAGTATAGCGCCTATTTTATCATGGCAAACAAACAGAATTAGAAATGCTAGACTGTATGTCATTGGATTTATTGCAATAAGCCTTCTCGTTTTGGTACAATCGTATCTATCGACATTTAATACATGGGGTGTTTTAGGCTTAATTTTAGGTATTTGGATAATTACTGCTTCCTTTATTTCTATAATTTCATCCTATAAAATTGACTTCAATTTTAAACTTTTACAAAAAATTAACCCTCATATTGCACATATTGGAGTTGGAATAGCAATAATTGGTATTACATGTTCAAGTGTTTTTAAAAATGAATATGATTTTAATCTAAATGAGGGTGACACAGTTCAGATTGAAGATACTATTGTAAAACTTGAAAAGATTGAGATGACTAATGAAGTAAACTTTCAGGCATTACGTGCAAACTTTTTGATTGAGAGAAATAAAAAAGTTGTTGCGAATATAAAAGCCGGAAAAAACTACTATCCGGTATCAAAAATGATTACCACAGAAGCAGGCATATACCATGAGTTGTATAAAGATATATACTTTATAGTTGGAGACCAAAAAGATAAAAATTGGTTTGTAAAAGTATATATTAATCCATTTGTTAGTTTTATATGGATTGGTGTTTTAATTATGGTTGTTTCTGGATTTATAGGAGTTACTAGAAAATGAAAAGATTAATAGTATTATCACCGCTAGTTATACTTTTAATAATTTGTTTTTTTATTTTAATTTATTTGTTGAGTAATAAAGACCCAAGTAAGCCGCCAAGTGCCCTGATAAATAAAGATATTCCCATTTTTGAAAGCAAATCTTTGTATGAAACAGATAAAATTATTAAATCTCAAGACTTTAAAAATAAAAAGGTATTAATAAATTTTTTTGCTTCTTGGTGTCTTCCATGTAAAGTTGAACATCCTCTTTTTTTTGAAATATCAGAAAACTATCCAGACCTATTCATGTTAGGGTTTAATCACAAAGATAAATCAGAAGATGCAAAAAATTACTTGTCAGAAGATGGCAATCCTTATGACTTTGTTGGAGTTGATAGTGATGGAATGATTGCATTAGAATTTGGTGTTTTTGGTCTTCCGGAAACTTTCTTAATAAATGAAAAGGGCAAAATAATTTATAAGTTTATGGGGCCTTTAACAAAAGAAATAATTAAAAATGAAATTATACCACTCTTGTAGAAAAATTGCTTTTGTAAATTTGTTTGTTTTTATTAGTTTTTTTGAAGTATTTGCAGATGGGACACTAGATGAGAAAGTTAAAAATCTTACATTAGAGTTAAGGTGTATGACATGCCAAAATCAAAGTATTTATGACTCTGAAGCTGACTTCTCTAAAGATATAAAAAAGATTGTCAGAACTAAATTTGAAGAAGGTAAATCAGAAAAAGAGATTAAATTATTTTTAGTCGAAAGATATGGTGAATACATACTATTTAAACCTTTATTAAATTATAAAAACTGGTTTCTTTGGTCGTTTCCGTTCATATTTTTAATGTTTGGGCTATTTTTTATAGGCCTTAAGATAAGAAAAAACTGAGCTAAGCTAACAATTTATTTTGTTTTTTCTTATTTAGCTTATAAAGTCACCACATAATTTGAAATTACTTCTTTAAGGGGGAAATGTGAAAAAATTTTTGATATTTGTTTTATCTCTTGGCGTTTTTAGCTTTGCTACAGTTGCAAACTCACAAACAATAAGAATTGGTACAGAAGGTGCTTATCCACCATGGAATAATATTAATTCTGCTGGTGATTTAGAAGGTGCTGAAATTGATTTTGGAAACGAAGCTTGTGAAAGAATGGGTGTTACATGTGAATGGGTTACTCAGGACTGGGATGGAATTATTCCAGCTTTATTACAAGGTAAATACGACATAATTATTGCAGGTATGTCTATAACTGAAGAAAGAAAAGAAAAAGTAAATTTCACAACTGGTTATATGACTGATGGTGCTAGATTTGCAGTATTGAAAGATAGTGGTTTAGCTGATCTTAACATAGCAGGTATGGCAAAAGTTAATCTAAATAATGCAGGTGGTAAGGAACAAGCAGCAATTGGCCAACTAATTGCGGCAATGGATGGTAAAACCGTATGTGTACAATCATCGACTATTCATCAAAACTTTTTAGAAAAACATATGTCGGGAGCAGTTGATGTTAAATTATATCAAGCAGTTGATGATCACAATCTTGATTTAGCAGCTGGTAGATGTGATGCAGTTTTAGCAGATGTTGGTTCTATTATTGACTTCATGGAGTCTGATGGTGGGGTTGATGTTGCATTTACTGGACCAACATTTTCAGGTGGTGTTTTTGGAGACGGTGTAGGTGGTGCTGTTCGTAAAGAAGACGGAGACATTTTAGAAATGTGGAATTCCGTTATTATGGAAATGTCCAAAGATGGAACGACTGCTGAAATTACAAAGAAATGGTTCGGAAGAGATATCTCTATGTGAACATATATAAAATAATTTAAAAAAGCGGCATTTGCCGCTTTTTTTTTGATAACTTTCAAGTATAAAAACTAAATGACACCAGTATACTTTCTTATTGTAGAATTGATTCAATTATATAAATATGCTTTGATTATATATATTATTGGAATTTGGCTTACACAATTCAACATAGTAAATTCTAATAATAGATTTGTATATATTTTGATGGATTCATTACATAAACTTTGTGAGCCGAGTATGAGAGTTATAAGAAGATTTATACCCAATTTCGGTGCTGTTGATATATCTCCAATAATTGTTTTTTTATTACTAACCTTAATACAAAGACTTATAAAAACAAATTTGATATTTTAAAATGGCTAAAATAATAGATGGTAAAAAAATTGCTCAGAATTTGAGAGACAGCTTAAGCGAAGAAATAAAAAAACTAAAAAGTATTCATAATAAAGTGCCTGGTTTGGCAGTTGTGCAAGTTGGTAATGTTGCAGCAAGTAGTGTTTATGTAAAGGCTAAAACAAAAAGCGCCTTAGAAGTTGGTATAGA
>CACOVJ010000005.1 GCA_902630465.1 uncultured Alphaproteobacteria bacterium
AACTAGATCAAAAGCACAAGCTATGATTATGGCTGGTCAAGTTTATGTAAACGATAAAATCATTACAAAAAGTGGTAACAATTTTAATGAAAACTCAAAAATAAAAATTAAACAGCTTCATCCACCATGGGTTTCAAGAGGTGCATTTAAATTACTGAAAGCAATTGACCATTTTAAGATTGATATTGAAAATAAAATTTGTTTAGATGTTGGCTCATCAACTGGAGGCTTTACAGAAGTTCTCTTAAAAAAAGATGCTAAAAAGATATATTCTGTCGATGTTGGCACAAATCAACTTCATGAAAAATTAAAAAATGAAAAAAAAATTATCAGTGTAGAAAATTTTAACGCTAAATATTTAGATAATTCAATTATTCATGAAACAATAGATTTGGTAGTTTGTGATGTTAGCTTTATAAGTTTAACAAAAGTTATTGAACCTAGCTTGAAACTTTTATCAAATAAAGCTGAAATTATTTCACTTATCAAACCACAATTTGAAACAAAAAAAATAAATTTGAAGAAGGGTATTGTAAAAGATCCATTGATACATGAACAAGTATGTAATGACATATCAAATTGGTTTAAAGAAACAATTAAAGCTCAAGTAATAGGTTTAGTTGAAAGTCCAATAACTGGACCAAAAGGAAACAAAGAATTTTTAATTTATTGTGTTTTAGAGAAATCTTAAACAGTGATCGGCTATAGTTGTTGCAACCATTGCTTCACCAACAGGAACAGCTCTTATCCCAACACACGGATCATGACGACCTTTAGTCGATATAGTAGTTTCTTTTAACTTTGTATTAATTGTTTTTTTTATTGATAAAATTGAACTTGTTGGTTTTACTACAAATCTAGCAATTAATTCTTGTCCAGTAGTAATACCTCCAAGAACTCCTCCATTATTATTTGACAGAAATATAGGTTTTTTGTTTTTAATTCTCATCTCATCTACATTAGAAGTTCCAGTTTCATAAACGCAGTTAAACCCGTTCCCCAATTCCACTCCTTTAACAGCATTTATTGACATTAATGATTTGGCGATATCTGAGTCAATTTTTTCATATATAGGTTCACCTAATCCAGCTGGTAAACCTTTCACTCTAATTTCAATTATTGCACCTAAGGATGAGCCAGATTTTCTTGCAATTTGTATTTCTTTTTCCCATGTTTTGATAATCTGTTTATCAGGACTCCAAAAATTATTTTTAGGAATAAAACTATTATTCCAATTTTTATAATTAATCTTATGTTTGCCAATTTGAACTAAAGCACCTGTAATCACTACTTGATTTTTAATTTTAACTTTAATTATTTTTCTTGCTATTGCTCCTGCTGCAACTCTCATTGCAGTCTCTCTGGCACTAGATCTTCCTCCACCTCTATAATCTCTTATGCCATACTTCTTCCAATAAGTATAATCAGCATGACCTGGTCTAAATTTATTTTTAATGTCCCCATAATCTTTTGATCTTTGGTCGTCATTATAAATAATAAGTGAAATTGGATGTCCCGTTGTCTTCCCTTCAAAGGTACCTGATAATATATGAACATTATCTTGCTCTTTTCTCTGAGTTGTAAATTTTGATTGACCTGGCTTTCTTTTATCTAAAAAAGGCTGTATATCTTTTTCAGTTAAATTTATATTAGATGGAACTCCGTCGACTACACATCCTATGGCCTTTCCATGGCTTTCTCCCCATGTAGTAAAACTAAATTTTTTTCCTATAGAATTAGAAGTCATTTTTTTGAATTTTTAAATTCGCCCAATAATTCAGAAACACTCTCACTTTCATCTACAGCAACCATGCCTACAGTATGATATCCACAGTCTACATGTTGTATTTCACCAGTGACAGCACTCCCAAGATCACTTAAAAGATATAAAGCTGAATTTCCAACATCTTGTTGATTTACATTTCTTTTAAGAGGTGCATTAAGTTCATTCCATTTTAAAATGAACCTAAAATCCCCTATTCCTGAGGCTGCTAAAGTTTTTATTGGACCAGCACTGATAGCATTAACTCGAATATTCTTTTCTCCTAAATCAACAGCTAAATACCTTACACTTGCTTCTAGAGCAGCTTTTGCAACACCCATAACGTTGTAATGCGGCATTACTTGTTCTGATCCATAATATGTAAGAGTCAAAACTGATCCACCATTTTTCATTAATGGCTCTGCAAGCCTGCATGCTTCTGTGAAAGAATAACATGATATATGCATAGTTTGCCTAAAATTTTCGGAAGAAGTATCATAATACTTACCTCTTAACTCATCTTTATTTGAAAAACCAATTCCGTGAACAAGAAAATCTAAATTACCCCATTTATTTTTTAGAATTTCAAAAACATTTTTCATACTATCTGAGTCTGCAACATCACATGGTATTATTATGGATGAACCAATTTCATTAGCAAGAGGCTCAACTCTTTTCTTAAGAGCATCACCTTGATATGTAAGAGCTATCTCCGCACCCTGTTCAGCTAGTTTTTTAGCAATACCCCATGCAATAGATCTATCGTTAGCTACTCCCATAATAAGACCTTTTTTATTTTGCATTAACATATTGTAAATCAGTGTTTTTTTTTAAATATAGTTATATATACTTATAAAAATTAATAATCATACTTTTAATATGTTAACTGAGCCAAATTTAATAAATTCTAATGTAAATCCACTTTCTTTATTTAAAGAATGGTTTGAGGATGCAAAAAAAAGTGAAATAAATGACCCCAATGCTATGAATCTAGCAACAATCTCTCCTAATGGAAAACCTAGTTCAAGAATAGTTTTGCTAAAATCTTTCAATGAGCAAGGTTTTATATTTTATACAAATTCTAATAGCAAAAAAGGCAAGTCTATTAAAAGTAATACAAATGTAGCTTTAAACTTTCACTGGAAATCATTACAAAAACAAATAAGAATTGAGGGTACTGTTTCTATAATTGAAAGTTCTGAAGCTGATCAATACTACAACTCAAGACCCTTAGGGAGTAGGATAGGAGCCTGGGCTTCTCAACAATCCGAAGAATTAGATGACAGATCTTCACTATTAAATAGAGTAGAAGAATATGAGAAAAAATTTAAAAAAAAAAATATTAGTAGACCGCCCCATTGGAATGGATACATTGTAAATCCTAATTTAATCGAGTTTTGGCAAGATATGCCTTTTAGACTTCACGATAGAGTGGAATTCAGAAAACAAAAAGATAGCTGGATTTCAAGAAAATTATATCCTTAATTATTTTCTTCCCATTTTTTTAGGATCCAAGAACTGGAGTTTGACTTATTTTCTCCTCCTATGCCCCATAAAGTTTCTATATTGTTATTCATGCAGAATACTGATTCAGGAGTAGACTTATTATCTCTATCTCCACCATTAGCAAATTTGATTGTATGATCAGGATATTTTTTTATTACTTTTTTCATACCATCAATACATGTATTATCTATTTCACCACAAACAATTACATCAATTACATTCTTTAAAGCATTCATTATAATTTTTCTTTCTTGAAAAGGAAGAAAAGCTTTACCCTTCTTATTTTGTAACCATTTATCAGAATTTAAAAGTACTACAATATTTCCATATCTGCTAGCTTCCTCAATTAATTTAATATGTCCACTATGAACTGGATCAAACCCTCCACTTACAAGTATAATTTTATCCATTTCTTTCTCTCCAGTCTTGAGGGTCACTCAAGAATTCTTTTAAGCTGTGAATTTCGGTTTCAGTATAAACATTATTTTTTTCAAGATATGTAATTATATTTTTCCAGGTACAAAGAGAGTGTATTTTCACATTCAATTTTGATAAATCAGATTTCTCAAAATCGAAAATATTGTAATAAAAAATTACAAATATATCTTTTACAATTAAGTCAGCATCACGAATTGCATTTACAAAAGTAACTTTACTGCCCCCATCTGTAGCTAAATCTTCTACTAGGAGTGTAGTTTGATTTTTTTTAAACTCTCCTTCAATTTGTTTATTAATGCCAAATCCTTTTGGCTTCTTTCTTATATAAATCATTGGTTTTTTTAACTTTTGAGAAATTAATGCTGCATAGGGAATTCCTGCAGTTTCTCCTCCTGCAATTAAATCATTGTCTATTTTCTTTTCATTTAGATATTGAATTGATTTATCAATTATAAAATCTCTTTCTTTTGTAAATGAGATAATTTTTCTACAATCAACATAAACTGGACTTTTTAAACCTGATGTAAGAGTAAAATAATCTTTAAAAGAAAAATTAACAGATTTAATATCAACTAATATTTTAGCAATTTCCTCAGACATCTATCAAGTAATTTGAGCTATATGTTCAATTGAAAAATTTCCTGGAACAATCATAACAGGAATTCTCAAATTTGTTATTTCATTTGTAACAAGTGAGTTTATTATAGGACCTGGGTCTTTATTATTTGGATCAGTTTTTGCAGCAAGAACAAGAACATTAATTGTTTTTTCTTCATCTATTAATTTTTTTAATTCTGATATGGTTTCGCCTTCTCTTATTGATAAAGCTGGGAGATCACCAGTCTTATCTTTAACAAATGAAGCAGCTTTTTTGAGCATTCTTTCAGCCTCCTCCCTTGCTTCCTCTTTCATAATTTCTGAAACTCCTTTTGTTGTTAGAACTTCAGGAGGTTCAATGAAAGTAGCAATAATGATTTTTCTTCCAGTTTTTTTTGATCTTGCGCAAGCATATTCTAACGCAATATTCATTTCTTCTGAATTATCAGCAATTACTAAGATATACCGTTCTTTACTCATTATACCCTCCTAAATAATGTAGCTGCAATCAAGCCTGATAATATGGAAAAAATTATAACAAATACACCGTATGTAGCAGCTCTATTTTGTGCAAAATTGTATATATCACTTCCAATGCCTGTTTTTTTAACAATAATTTTTTTTCGATCTTTACTCATAATTGTTTTGTGTTTTATATAATAAATATCAACATAATAAACACCAGGAATTGTATTTGGAGGAAAAAAAACACTAGTTTGAAATAATTTGTCTTTAAATGTTTTCATTTCAAATTCTTTGTAAAACAATTGTTTTTTTTTAATCCTAACAAAATTTTTATTCCAAGTTTCTTGATCATTTTCAAAAATAAAATTTTGATCAAATGTTTTATTATTTAAAATCTTATCAAAGTTTAAATCATCGTTTATTTGAATTGAATTTGGTAATATATCATCAATTTTAGAAGAAGCTGATAAAAAGAATAAAGTTGGAATTTTACTATAAGTAATTTGTTTATTATTTATCCAAACACCTAAGTACCTCTCTTTTTTTTGTATTTTCATCTTAGAGGGAGGGCCTTTAATTGTTAAAAGTGTATCATGATCATCTTGTAATAGTCCAAAAATTATTATTTCTTTACCATCAAAATCTGTTTTAATTTCAATATTATCTTCAGACAAATCAAAATATATTTCTTCAGCTTTGACATTAAGAAAAGTAAATATTATTCCAAAAACAATAGCTATATATTTATATGATACTATCATTTGTTAGATTTACTTTCTAAAACAAAAAATTCTAAATAAAAACCTAATAGAGAAAATAAAAACACAAATAAAAAAGAGAATTTTTGAATTAATGAATCTATTACTAAGCTATCTTTTTGAAAAACCATAAATATTGGAGTCGCAATTGATAATATAAAAATACTTAGTTTTGCAAATCTATCATTAAAAATTATATTATCAGTAATGATGTGCACATTTTGTTTTTTGGTAATATTTAAATTATACCAATTATATAATTTTATAAATAAATTAATTATAATCAAGAAAATTAATAAATACCCAAACTCTTTTTTTATTAGGTTAATATTTATAAATATAAAATAAATAAAAATTAGAAATAAATTTAGTAAATTAACAAAGTAATTTAAACGTATCATTATAGTATTATTAAAGAGAATAAATCGTTTGGTTCTAAAACAAGATCAGTAAAAATTTTTCCACAAACTCCTAAAACCAGTATTGCTAGAATTCCTCTTAAATATTCTGCTTTTAGTCTTGAACCAAATATTACACCAATTTGAGCACCAATTACTCCTCCAAATATCATTAATGCAGATAAAACAACATCTACGTTATAATTAATATAAGATTGAAAAAAAGTTGCATTAGCAGTCACAAATATAATTTGAAATAGAGATGTTCCAATAACAACACTTGTTGGCATGCCTAATATATAAACCATTGCAGGTATCATAATAAATCCACCTCCTACACCCATCATGGCTGACATTACGCCAACCACAAACCCGATTAGAATCGGCGGTATTGCACTAATATATAGTTTAGATCTATGAAATCTAACTTTAAATGGAAGTCCGTGAAACCATGAGTGTTGATGGAGTTTTTTTCTTTTGACACTCCTTGCTCTATATTGTTTAATAGTTGTTCTTGCACTTTCAAACGCCATGCTAAAGCCCACAAAACCTAAAAAAAAGATAAAGAGTAATTGAATAACTAAATCTATTTGGCCATAATTTTTAAGATAGTTAAATAAATTAACTCCAACTGTTGACCCTATCAATCCCCCACTTAATAGAAATATGCCCATTTTGATGTCTACATTTTTTTTTCTCCAATGTGCTATTACTCCTGAAACAGATGTTGCTAAAACATGTGGAGCTTCAGAACCCACTGCAACAACAGGAGGTATCCCCAAAAAAATTAGGAGGGGTGTCATTAAAAAACCACCACCTACACCAAAAATTCCAGAAAGAATTCCTATACTCATTCCAATAAATATTATTAAGAAAATATTTACATTCATTTCAGCTATAGGGAGATATATTGACATTTTATGACTTAATTTTTTATATAATTAATACTCATTAAGTACAAATTATATTTGCTATTAGAAAACTAAATAAAATAATTTAAAATCAAAATTCCAATAAAGCTTATAAAACCAACACTTACTGCAGCTGTGAACCCTACATAAAATGGCCTTATACCTAAGCTTCTTAATGATACTAAGTTTGTACTTATGCCAACCGCTGCCATGGCTATAGCTAAACTATATTCGGCTATTAATTTAATATAATGAATTACTGAATGCCACTGATCAATTACAAATAACCCAAAGGCTTGTTCAGAGCTTTGAATACCATAGTCACCAATTGACCTTATTAATCCCATAAAGATAAAACCAATAATAAATATTGGAAACATCGAAAGAATTGGTAATTTATTATTTTTTTTATCAATATTACTTTTTAAGTATAAATAACTAATAAATGGAATTACAACTATCATACTTATATTTCGCACAAGTTTTGTAATTGTTGCAATATCCATGGTTGCAGGAGAACTGTATTGCTCAGAATAAATTAATCCTGCACCAGCTACTTGAGCAGTTTCGTGAATTGATGTACCTAAAAATAAACCTATTGATAACTCATCACCATTAAATAAATAGTGTGCTAAAAATGGATATATAAACATAGCTATTATTCCGAATATAGTAATGTTTGCAATTGCATATGTTACCTCTTCTTTATTAGCATCAATTGCTGGGCTTGTTGCAACTATAGCTGAAGCACCACATATACTTGTACCAACAGCTATTAGAGAACCTATTTTTGATGGAACATCAAAAATTTTGCAAAAAAAATTTACCATTAAAATTGAAATAACAATACATGCTATTATTAAAGGTATACCTATAATTCCTACCTTTAAGATATCCAAAAGCCCTAATCTAATTCCAAGACAAATTATACCTAATCTTAAAATAAATTTAAGAGAAAATTTTATGCCTTCTGAAAAGATTGTAGGTATTTTAATAACGTTTCCTATTATAAGACCAATTATTATTGAGATCATGATTGGTGAAATTGGGCTTTTATTTAAATTTAAAACATCATTTCCTATAAAGCTACTTAAATATATTCCTGAACAAGCAATTAAGAAACTAAAAAAAATACCAGGAAAAAATCTATATATTGAATAATACATTATTTTATCTTTCTTATAGAAAAAAATAATTATTCAAATACATTATTAAATATTTATTTTCTTTGCATTACTTAAGTCTTCTTGAGTATTTATATTAAAAAAATTTTTCTCTTGATCAACATCAAAATCAACAAATTTATATTTATGTTTTTTTACCCAAAGCATAATTTTACTATTATTTAACTTCAATTCTTTTTCTAAACTCTTGAAAAGAGATACATGCCACATTGCTACAACTGGATGATGCCTATTATTTGATCTCGCTATAAGTATTTTTGTACCTGAAGAATATGCTGATAAGAATTTATCAAGTAAATTATCGGGTAAAAAAGGTGTATCACTTGGTACAGTAAATAACCATTCTTTATCTGAATGGTTATTAATTATCCACAAAATTGATGCATGAATACCAGCTAAAGGACCAAGAAAGCCTTCAAAGCTATCTCTAACAATAGTCTGTTGCAGTTTTTGAAATTCATCATAGTTATTCGCATTTATAATTATGTCATTACTAAAATTACTTAATCTTTTAAGAATTTGATTCATTATAGTAGTTCCACTAATTTTACTAAAAGTTTTATAACCTCCACCAAATCTTTTAGATTGACCACCTGCTAGAATTGCAAATAATATTTTTTCTTTACTTATATTCAATTCTTTCTTCTCCTGACAAGACCAAATATTTTTTGCCTTTTGCTCTTCCAATTAGTGTTAAGTCGGATTTTTTTGCAAGCTCTACACCCCAAGCTGTAAAACCAGATCTAGATATTAAAATAGGGATCCTCATTTTAATAGTTTTAATAACCATTTCACTGGTTAATCTACCTGTCGTATAAAAGATTTTATTTGAAGCACTTATTTTTTTTAAGAACATATAACCAGCAATTTTATCTACAGCATTATGTCTGCCTACATCCTCCATATAAATCAACGGTTTATTATTTTGAATAATTGCACAGCCATGAATTGCACCAGCCTCTAAATATAGACTGGGAGTTAAAGTAATTTTTTTTGAAATTTCATAAATCCATTTATGTTTTATCTTTTTCTTTGTTTTTAGTTTAATCTTTTTTATCTCATCATATATATCACCAAAAACAGTTCCTATTGCGCAACCACTAGTTGTAATTTTTTTCTTTAATTTATTTTCGTAATTAGTTTTTCTTTTTGTGCGTACAACAACAACATTTAACTCTTTGTCTATTTCTACTTTTGAAATTTTATCACTTTTTTTGAGCATATTTTGATTAAGTAAATATCCTATTGCAAGATACTTTGGATGGTCAGCAATTGACATTAGTGTCACAATTTCCTGATTATTTAGAAATATTGTAAGTGACTTTTCATTTATAACTTTTGATTTAATCTTTTTACCATTTTCATCTATACCTTTTAGCTCAGTTATAAGGGATTTATCTTTAATATTTGGTGATACTAAATATTTTTCTTTTTTTTTCATATGTTGTAAATAAACTAATAACTTATATGAACATATTAGAAATTTTTGTAAATTCTATAGAATTAATCATTACACTTGATCCTGAGTTATGGGACATAATTATTTTATCATTATTTGTCAGTTTTACAGCTCTTATAATTGCTTCAATTTTAGGTTTTTTAATAGGATATTACTTAGCTCTTTATAATTTTTTTCTAAAAAAAATTTTGCTAATTTTATTAAACTCATTAATGGGTATTCCTCCAGTAGTTGTAGGTTTGATTGTTTATTTTATTTTTGCTTCTGGCGGACCTCTTGGAGTTTTGCAACTATTGTACACTCCATCAGCAATGATAATTGCTCAAACAATAATAATATTTCCAATTGTTGTATCTTTATCTCATGAAATATTTTCTAAGAATTGGCTTGAATTCAAAGATCAGATAAGATCATTGAACATTCCTTTTTTGGGTTCAGCAAAAATTTTATTTAATCATAGTTACTTTTTATTAATTACAACATTATTATCAGCATTTGGTAGAGCTATTTCTGAAGTAGGGGCAGTTATGATTGTAGGTGGTAATATTGACCATTATACCCGTGTCATGACTACTGCGATTTCTCTTGAAACTAGAATGGGTAACTTAGAATATGCTATGGCTTTAGGATTGGTACTTATATCAATTACAATTATTATATATTCTTTTGTATATTTATTAAATAATAGATCAAATAAATGAAGATTGTAGGAATAGTTGGATGGAAGAATTCTGGTAAGACATATTTTGTAAGTAAAATTATTAAAAAATTAAAAATAAAAAATTATCGCGTTGCATCAATTAAGCATGCTCATCACGAATTTGATATTGATCATAAAGGTACAGATAGTTATTTTCATAGAGAAGCAGGATCCTCACAAGTAATAGTAAGTTCTTCAAAAAGATGGGTAAAAATTACTGAACTTAATAATTCTAAAGAACAAACTTTAAATGATTTATTAAATCAATTAAATGAAACAGATATTGTTATTGTAGAAGGTTTTAAAAATGATAATCATCCAAAAATTGAGATAATTAAAAAGGGAAATGATGACCATTTATTTAACAAAATTTCAAATATTAAAGCAGTGATATCTGAAGAAGAAATTAATACAGGTTTAAAACAATTTAAAAAAGATGAGATTGATAATATTGTTAACTTTATTCTAGAAGACATATAATGAATAAATCACCACTTACAAAAAGACAGATAATTGAATTATTTAAAAAACAGAAAAATATTATTTTGAATTCTGAATTAGTAACTTTACAAAACTCTCAAGGCAGATTTTTATTTGAGGACTTAAAAAGTAAAATAAACATACCTCCATTTAATAATTCTGCTGTAGACGGTTATGCATTACTTAATAAAGATTTAAATAACAAAAATTTTTATTGTAATAGAAGAATAGCAGCTGGAGATATAAAAAACATTAAAATTAAATCAGGTGAAGCAGTCAGGGTATTTACTGGAGCAAGAATGCCTTTAAATTCCTCAACTATAATTATGCAAGAAAATACAAAAATAGATAAAGATAAAATTAAAATTTTGAAATCTCCAAGTTTTGGTGAAAATTATAGATTGAAAGGTGAAGATATTAAAAAGAACCAAAAAATTTTATCCAAAGGATCAAAAATCAATCACCAAAATATTAATTTGATAGCAGCATCAGGTATTAGAAAAGTTAAGGTTTTTAAAAAAATTAAAATTGGCTTTTTTACAAGTGGTGATGAATTACGCAAACCAACTGAAAATTTAAAAAATTCAGAAATAAATAATTCAAATTATTTTGCTCTTAATTCACTACTTGATCGAAAATTTATTACCAAAAAATATTATGGGAACCTGAAAGACAATTTAAAAATTGTTAAAAGCAAGATTTTACGTGCTTCAAAAAAAAATAACATTATTATTACTACCGGAGGCGCTTCAGTAGGTGAAGAGGATCATTTAATTAATGCATTATCAAGTTTAGGCAATATATTTTTTTGGAGAGCTGCAATAAAACCAGGAAGACCTATTGCTGTTGGAAAAATTAATAATTGTTACGTCATTTGTTTACCTGGCAATCCAGTATCAGTTCAACTTTTATATGCCATGTTAATTAAGCCATTAGTAGAAAAACTATCAGGCGGAAACTTCAAACTACCTAATTCAAAGAAAATTGTTGCTAATTTTAGTATGAAGAAGAAAACACAAAGAATGGAATGGCTAAGAATAATTAAAAAAACAATTAATAATCAGGATGTAGCTATTAAATACCCAAAGCAAGGATCTGGGATGATTAGCTCTGTTTCATACTCTGATGGCATTATAGAAATAGATGAAGATGTATCTGAGATAAAAAAAGGTGATACGTTTAATTACTACGATTTTGAAACTCTATTTTAATTTTATTTTTTAAATTTATACCTAATTATAATTTTGTCATTTTTTTTGATACAACTTAAATATTCAAATTTTGATTGTTCACAATAATGCTCAAAATCTGCTTCTGCTAAAGGATCTGTAGCTATTACTTTGATAATAACATCTTTTGTTAATTCTGAGGCTAGTCTTCTCGCTTTAAGTACTGGAATAGGACATT
The DNA here is from genome assembly GCA_902630465.1 of uncultured Alphaproteobacteria bacterium. GTDB lineage: Bacteria > Pseudomonadota > Alphaproteobacteria > HIMB59 > CACPNW01. Next base: position 12,066 of record CACOVJ010000005.1, read on the forward strand.
CTGTACCACTAGTATCAAGAACTATTTCATCATTTTCAACTAAATCTTTCATGACATTTTGATACTTAATATATATTATAATAATTGGAACGGTATAATGGATAAATTTGTTTCTCAAACAGAAACTTCTTTAAAAAAGAAGAAGAGAAGATGGTCACCTAAAGGAAGGCAAGTTGAAGATATTTACTTAGATCAAATATCTACACTTTTTATTACAACTAATTTTAAGCGTGATGAACTGATTGAATATTTACATGTTTTACAAGACAAATTTGGAGTTTTATATGATAAGCATCTTGTAGCGCTCTCAACATTAACAAATTTACCACTTACTGAAATTTATGAAGTAGCAACATTTTATGCTCATTTTAACATAGTTAAAAATAGTGAAAATTTTAATCCTATTAAAGTAGTTAGAGTATGTGAAAGCTTAACATGTGAGTTATTTGGTGCACATAAATTGCTCGACGACCTTAAAAGTTTGCAAAATCACAATATTAAAGTTGTTCCTGGTCCATGTATGGGAAGATGTCAAGTTGCTCCAACAGTATGTGTTGGTAAAAATTACGTTGATAAAGCCAATTTAGTAAATGTAAAAAAAACAATTGAAGATAATAATTTTGATCCAATAATTCCAGACTATATTGATTTACAAGAATATAAGAAACAAGGTGGTTATGAAGTTGCAAAAAAAATTAAACAAGGTGAAATTTCAAAAAAACAGATACTAGATTCACTTAATGAAAGTGGGTTGAAGGGTAAAGGAGGAGCAGGTTTTCCAACTGGAAAAAAATGGGAAATTGTATCAGGATACAGTGGAAAAAAATATGTTGCTGTAAATGGTGATGAAGGAGAGCCAGGTACATTTAAAGACAGATCATATCTTGAGAGAGATCCTCATAGATTTTTGGAAGGCGCATTAATTGCTTCAAATTTTATTAATGCAGAGAGTGTTTATATATATATGAGAGATGAATATCCTGCAGTAATAAAAATTCTGAATGACGAAATAAAAAAGTTAGAACAAGAAAATATAATTTCAAAAAATCATTTTATACTAAGAAGAGGTGCAGGTGCTTATATATGTGGTGAAGAGTCTGCAATGATTGAAAGTATAGAGGGTAAAAGAGGTTTACCACGTCATAGACCACCTTATGTAGCAGAGATTGGTTTATTTGGTTCACCTACATTAACAAATAACTTAGAAACATTATTCTGGATTAGAGATATAATTGAGAGAGGACCAAAATGGTTTGCTGATCAAGGTTCTAGTGGAAAAAAAGGATTTCATAGTTTTTCAGTTTCTGGTCATGTTAAAACACCAGGTGTAAAGGTCGCTCCTGCAGGTATTACAATTCAAGAATTAATTGATGATTATTGTGATGGTATGGAAGAAGGGCATATATTTAAAGGATATCTTCCAGGCGGCGCCTCTGGAGGAATTTTACCAGCATCAATGAACAATATCCCCTTAGATTATGGTTCTAAAGAGTTAACCGAAGCAGGATGTTTTCTTGGATCTGCAGCTATAGTAGTTTTATCTAATAAGGATAATATGAAAAAAGTGGCGCTTAATCTACTTCGTTTTTTTGAGGAAGAAAGTTGTGGCCAATGCACACCATGTAGGGCTGGTACAGAAAAAACAGTTAAATTAATGAAAGAAAAAAAATGGAATAAAGAAAAATTAGCGGACTTATCTGAAGTTATGTCTCAAGCTTCTATTTGTGGACTAGGTCAAGCTGCAACAAATCCACTCAACTCTGTACTAAAATATTTTGAAAACGAGATCACTTATGAGTGAAGACAAAATTAAATTTTATTTAAATGATAAAGAGGTTGAGGCTAATCAAGATGAAACAATTTGGCAAGTTGCCAATAGACTTGGAACAGAAATACCACATTTATGTTATGCTGATAAACCAGGTTACAGAGCTGACGGCAATTGTAGAGCTTGTATGGTTGAAATTGAGGGAGAAAGAGTTTTGGCGGCTTCATGTATTAGAAAACCTACAAAAGCAATGAAGGTAAATACTGCATCTGAAAAAGCAAAAAAATCAAGAGAGTTAGTTTTTGAACTACTTTTATCAGATCAACCTAATAGAGATGTTTCTCATGATAAAGATTCAAAATTTTGGAACTGGATAGATAAAGTAGAAGTTAAGGAAAGCAGATTCCCAAAAAAGACTCCGTGCCAATCGGATACGTCACATCCCAGTATGGCAGTTAATTTAGATGCATGTATTCAATGTAACCTATGTGTTAGAGCTTGCAGAGAAGTACAAGTTAATGATGTAATTGGTATGGCTTATAGAGGAGAAAATTCAAAAATTGTTTTTGATTTTGATGATCCAATGGGTGATAGCACTTGTGTTGCTTGCGGTGAATGTGTGCAGGCTTGTCCAACTGGAGCACTTATGCCAGCCTCGGTTGTTGATAAAGATGGTATTGGTCACAGTCATGTAGATAAAAAAGTTAATAGTGTGTGTCCATATTGTGGTGTTGGATGTCAAATTGAATACAATGTTAAAGATAATAAAATAAAATATGTAAATGGCATTGACGGTCCAGCTAATAAAAATAGATTGTGTGTTAAAGGGAGATTTGGTTTTGATTATGTCAATAATCCTGAAAGACTTACAAAGCCATTAATAAGGATTAAAGGTAAGAAGAAAGATCTGCATCCAAGTATTAATTTTTCTAATATTCACGAATATTTTAGAGAAGCTAGTTGGGAAGAAGCAATAGATTTTGCAGCTGAAGGTTTCCTTGAATTAAAAAAGAAAAGAAATGGAAAAAGTAATTTAGCAGGCTTTGGATCTGCAAAGTGTTCTAATGAGGAAGCTTATTTATTTCAAAAACTTATAAGAACTGGATTTAATACAAATAATGTTGATCATTGCACTCGTCTGTGTCACGCATCATCTGTTGCTGCTTTACTAGAAACTATTGGTTCGGGAGCTGTAACAGCTCCTTTTTATGAAGTTGAATATTCAGATGTTATTATAGTAATTGGAGCAAATCCAACTGAAAATCATCCAGTAGCGGCAACATTTTTTAAAAATGCAGCAAAGAAAGGAGCAAAACTTATAGTAATGGATCCTAGAGGTCATGCATTAAAAAAACATGCAACTCATATGTTACAATTCAAACCAGGATCTGATGTTGCCTTACTAAATTCAATTATGAATGTAATAATTGAGGAAAATTTATTCAACTCTGAGTATATAAAAAAACAAACTGAGGGTTTTGACAAATTAAAAAAACATTTAAAAAATTATTCTCCTGATATTATGGAGGATGAAACAGGTATATCTGCTAGTTTGATCAGAGAGGTTGCACGTTTATATGCAAATACTAATAAAGGTATAATATTTTGGGGCATGGGAGTTTCACAACATGTTCATGGAACTGATAATGCTAGATGTCTAATATCTTTAGCACTAATGACAGGAAATGTTGGTAAAAGAGGTGCAGGCCTACATCCTTTGAGAGGACAAAATAATGTTCAGGGTGCTTCTGATGCAGGTTTGATACCAATGATGTATCCGGATTATCAATTAGTAGAAAAAAATAATAACAAAGATTTTTTTGAAAAATTTTGGAATACTTCCCTAGATCATAAAAAAGGTCTTACAGTTGTAGAAATAATGGATGCAATTCATGAAAAGACAATAAAAGGTATGTATATACTAGGTGAAAATCCTGCGATGTCTGATCCTGATCTTAACCATGCAAGAGAAGCACTTCAAATGTTAGAGCATTTAGTTGTTCAAGATATTTTTCTTACAGAAACTGCTACTTATGCAGATGTTATTTTTCCGGCATCTGCTTGGCCAGAAAAGGATGGAACAGCAACTAATACAAATAGACAAGTTCAGATGGGAAGAAAAGCAATTAATGCTCCAGGTGATGCAAAAGAGGACTGGTGGATTACTAATGAGCTAGGAAAAAAGATGGGGTTAGCATGGGAATACAAACATCCAAAAGAAATATATGAAGAAATGTCTCTAACAATGCCATCTCTAAATAATATTTCGTGGGATAGACTCAATAATGAAAATTCAGTTACATATCCTAGTAAATCTCCAACTACGCCAGGAGAAGAGATAGTGTTTGGTGATAAATTTCCAAATGAAACAGGTAAAGGGAAATTTGTTCCAGCAAGTGTTACTTCGCCAAACGAAATGCCTGATAAAGATTTTGAAATGATTTTAACCACAGGTAGACAATTGGAGCATTGGCATACTGGAGCTATGACTCGCAAAGCATCAAATTTGGATGCAATTGAGCCCGAACCATCAGTATCAATATCACCAAATGACATATTAAAAAATAATATGAAACCTGGTGATAAAATAAAAGTCTCAACTAGAAGAGGATCATTAGACATAAGAATAAGACAAGATAGAGCTATACCGGAAGGAGTTATATTTATTCCTTTTTGTTACAATGAAGCAGCAGCAAATCTTTTGACTAATCCTGCCCTAGATCCATTTGGAAAAATTCCTGAATTTAAATATTGTGCAGCAAAAATTGAAAAGCTATAAAGAAAAAATGTTAAAAAAAATCTTAGTTATATTTTTTCTTTTATTTATTCCATTAACAGCTTGCTCTACATTTAGTGAATTGAATGAAAGAGTTAAAGGTGATGGAGTTCCTTATATACCTGGTATTTAATTTTCTATTTATTTCATATAATAAAAAATATTATCAAGTAAAATAGAAAAATGAATTTAGGTAAACCCGATTGGATAGCTATAGATTGGGGTACAACCAATTTTAGGGCATGGTTAATAAAGGATGACAAAATTGTAAAAGAGATCAATAAACCTCATGGCATAAGAAATATACCAAATCAAAATTTTGAAAATATTTTAATTAAAAATATTAAATTACAAAAAAATAATAAAAAAAAAATTAAAATCATATCCTGTGGAATGATAGGATCTAAACAGGGATGGCATGATACAGGCTATGAAAAAAAAATTAATTTAAAAAAAAATAATTTAGTAAAGATAAAAACTAAAAATAAAAATATAGATTTTTATATCGTTAAGGGTTTGTCACAAAATAATCCATATGATGTAATGCGAGGTGAAGAAACTCAAATACTTGGATTTCTTAAAAATAATAAGTATTTTTCAGGTTTTATTTGTCTACCTGGTACACATTCAAAATGGATCAAGATTATTAGAGGCAAATTAATAAACTTTAAAACGTATATGACTGGAGAACTATTTGAAATCATTACAACAAATTCTATTTTAAAACATTCTATTGAAGAAAAAAAAATTAATTTAAAAATTTTTAGAAACTCAATTATAAAATCGCAGAAAAATAATTTCAATTTTTTTGACCATCTTTTTGAATTTAGGTCAAGGAAGCTATTATCAAAAAATAAATATTATCCTAGATCAGAACTTATGGCCTACTTGATTGGAATAGAGATTAAATCAAATATTAAAAATATCAAAAATTCTAAAGTAGTAATTATAGGGTCTAATTATAATTCAAAATTATATAGTAGAGCTATGAAATCACTAAAAATTGAAAACACAGTTATTGACTCAAAAAATATAACAATTAGTGGTTTAAAAATTTTATTTAAAAAATTTATAAACTAATGAAAATTAATAATAGAGAAATTATTGCAATCTTAAGAGGAATAAAGCCATCTAATGTTATAAAAGTAGTAAATATTCTTTCTAGAAATGGAATTTCAAAAATTGAAATACCACTAAACTCCCCAAAGCCATTTGAAACAATAAGAAAAATTAAATATGAATGCGAATATGTAAATTCATTAGGTGCTGGAACTGTTTTGAAGCCTAAAGAAGTAGAATTAGCATATAAGGCTGGTTGTAATTTTATATTTTCACCAAATTTAAACAAGCAGGTTATTAAAGAAACAAAAAAAAGAAAAATGACATCAGTTCCTGGGATTTTTACTCCTTCAGAAGCTATAAATGCTATAGAGTACGGAGCTGATGCATTAAAGTTGTTTCCAGCTCATTTAATAAAACCTGAGGGTGTTAAAAGTTTTTTAGCAGTATTACCGAAAAAATTACCAATAATTGTTGTAGGTGGTGTTGAGAATTCAAGAATTAAACATTGGTTTCAAAATGGTGTTACAGGATTTGGAGTGGGATCGTATTTGTATAACATTAAGTACAGTCTTGACAAAATTGATAAAATCTCAAAAAAAATTGTTAAAGATTATGACAAATACAAATAAAAAATGTCAACTACACAAAATGAGATTTGAATTTTTTTCACTCATATGATACTCAAAATTTTTTAAGTTTTATGTAATGTTTAAGACTTAAGTGCCGCGTTAGCTCATTTGGTAGAGCAGTTGATTTGTAATCATCAGGTAGTCAGTTCGATTCCGACACGCGGCACCATTCAAATTTTCATTAAGTTTAACTGCTATTGTAGAACTCATGTAGGGCAATAGAACTTGCATTAGAAACATTTAGGCTATCAATTTCAAATTTAGATACTTTTTCCATCTTTAATCTAATAAAAATATCACATTCTCTTTTAATTAAATCTCTAATACCCTTACCTTCTGAACCAAATACTAAAACTGATTTTTTTTCAAAATTTAAACTCGACTTACTTTTGCTTGAGCTATCAAAACCATAAACCCAGTAACCTTTTTTTTTTAAATCTAATAAAATTCTTCTTATATTTGTCACTTTGAAATAGTTCACAACCTCAGCTGCACCCGAAGCAGCTTTTAATAGTGATGGTGTTAATTCTGGTGAGTTGTCTTTGGATACAATAATTCCTTTGCAATTAAAAAGTGCACAAGATCTCATAATTGATCCAATATTTTGCGGATCAGTAATTTGATCTAATACTAATATTACTGATTTTTTGTTTTTATTTTCCATTTGTATAAATTTTTCCAATGAGGGTTTTAAATAATCCTCAGTTATTAGAACTATGCCTTGTGTTGATTGTTGATTCCCATAGAGTTTTTTAAATTGTTTATGATCAAGAAACGTAATTTTTTTTAAATTGGATTTAAATTTTTCATAAGGAAAGTTGCTATTTTCTTGTAAAATTAGCTCACTGTGAGTTCTTTTGTTGTTTAAGAGCGCTGCTTTAACTGAATGAATTCCATATATTACATGGTTTTTATTACTTTTATTATGATTTTTAGGGTTTTTTTTGCTCATTTTTCTATATCACAGATTTATTTAATAAATTCAATCTAGATATGTACAAATTGCCAATTTTTGTCTAAAAGGCCGTTGCTTTTACGAGTATACGTATTTTGCAAAGGTAGAGTGCTGTTTTAGATTGACATTTATACTAATTTATTAGTATTGGCCAATTTCTTCAAACGGAGGGGTGGTCGAGTGGTTAAAGGCAGCGGACTGTAAATCCGCCCGCGTGAGCGTACGTAGGTTCGAATCCTACCCCCTCCACCAATTTGGAGGACAAGGATTAAAGGCAAAAAAGTTGAGTGTGTGAAGCAGTCAGTTTAGTTGCGGGTGTAGCTTAGTGGTAAAGCTCCAGCCTTCCAAGCTGGCTACGAGGGTTCGATTCCCTTCACCCGCTCCATAACAAAAAATTATTGGGGTAAATAAAATGGCAAAAGCAAAATTCGAAAGAAACAAACCACATTGTAACATTGGGACTGTGGGACATGTAGATCATGGTAAAACTACATTAACTGCTGCTATAACAAAAGTTTTAGCTGAAAATGGTGGAGCAGAATTTACTGCGTACGATCAAATTGATAAAGCACCTGAAGAAAAAGAACGTGGAATTACAATTTCAACCGCACACGTAGAATATGAAACAGAAGCAAGACACTACGCCCATGTAGATTGTCCAGGTCACGCAGACTACGTAAAAAATATGATTACTGGAGCCGCACAAATGGATGGCGCAATATTAGTTGTTAACGCAGCTGATGGACCAATGCCACAAACAAGAGAACATATTCTTTTAGCAAGACAGGTTGGTGTACCTGCTTTGGTTGTTTACATGAATAAGGTAGATCAAGTTGATGATAAAGAATTAATTGATTTAGTTGAAATGGAAGTAAGAGAACTATTAACTTCATATGAATTTCCTGGTGATACTACCCCTATCATCAAAGGTTCTGCTCTTGCTGCCGTTGAAGGTCGTGATGACGAAATCGGAAAAAATTCAATTATGGAATTAATGAAAGCTGTTGATGACCACATACCACAACCAGACAGACCAAAAGACAAGCCCTTCCTAATGCCCGTTGAAGATGTATTTTCAATATCTGGAAGAGGAACTGTTGTTACTGGTAGAATTGAACAGGGTATTATCAAGGTAGGTGAAGAAATTGAGATTCTTGGAATAAGAGATGCTCAAAAAACAACATGTACTGGTGTAGAAATGTTTAGAAAACTTTTAGACTCAGGTGAAGCTGGTGATAACGTTGGTGTTCTTCTAAGAGGTACCAAAAGGGAGGAAGTTGAGAGAGGTCAGGTTCTAGCTGTTCCTGGTTCAATAAAACCTCATACTAAATTCAAAGCTGAAGCATATGTTTTGAAAAAAGAAGAAGGTGGAAGACACACTCCTTTCTTCTCAAATTATAGACCTCAGTTTTACTTTAGAACAACAGATGTTACTGGTACAATTAAATTGCCTGAAGGAACTGAAATGGTAATGCCAGGAGATAACATTACTATGGAAGTTTCACTACTTGCACCGATTGCTATGGATAAAGGTTTAAAATTTGCAATCAGGGAAGGTGGTAGAACTGTTGGTGCTGGAGTTGTTGCAGAGATCATCGAATAGTTTTAGAGATCTGCTCTGATTTGTTGAACTAGCTATATAACTACATAGGAGTGTAGCTCAACTGGTAGAGCACCGGTCTCCAAAACCGGGGGCTGCGGGTTCAAGTCCTGCCACTCCTGCCAAACTGAGAAAAATTATGAACGTTGAAAAGAAAAAAACTTCACCTGCTCTCTTCGTAAGACAGGTTAGACAAGAAACACAAAAGATTACTTGGCCTCAGAGAAGAGATACATTTATTTCTTCAGGAATAGTAATTTTATTAGTAATACTTTTCTCATTATTTTTTCTTTTGACTGATCAGATTTGGTCAATTTCTATAAAGAAAATTATACAAATAGGTTCAGGACTTTAATATGTCAGATGCAAGATGGTACGTTCTTCATGCTTATTCAGGTTATGAAAAAAAAGTTGCAGATAGCATACTTGATCAAGCAGATAAACTTGGTATCAAAGAACATATAGAGGATATTTCCGTTCCAACACAAAATATTGTAGAGGTAAAAAGAGGAGTTCGAGTAAATACAGAGAGAAAAATTTTTCCTGGATATATATTAATAAAAATGAATCTGAATGATGACACATGGCACATTATAAAGACTACACCTAAACTTAGTGGCTTTCTTGGAAATAAAGGAAAACCAGTTCCAATTAGTAATGCAGAAGCAAAAAGAATATCTCAACAAGTAGTAGATGGTGTTGAAAAAAGTAGGCCTGCAGTAATGTATGATATTGGGGAACAAGTTAAGGTCATAGACGGTCCTTTTGCATCATTCAATGGCGAAATAGAACAAATTGATGAAGAAAAAGCTAGACTTAGAGTAGCAGTTTCAATATTTGGAAGATCTACTCCGGTTGATTTAGATTATTCACAGGTTGAAAAGGTATAATATGGCAAAAGAGATACTAGGTTTAATTAAATTACAAATTCCTGCTGGTGGAGCCAATCCATCACCGCCTGTTGGACCTGCACTTGGTCAAAGAGGTTTGAACATTATGGATTTTTGTAAAGCTTTTAATGATAAGACTAAAGAACTTGAAAAGGGCGCGCCTATTCCTGTTATCATCACTGCTTATAAGGATAGAAGTTTTGATTTTGTAACAAAACTACCTCCAGTTAGTTATTATTTAAAAAAAGCTGCTAAAATAAAAAAAGGTAATTCAACTCCTGGAAGGACTTTAGTTGGAAAAGTTACCATGAATGATATTGAAAAAATCGCTAAAGAAAAGATGGTCGATTTAAATGCAATAGATATAAATGGAGCAATTAATATGGTAAAAGGCTCAGCTGTTTCAATGGGTATGGAAGTAGTAAAATAATGAAAAATAGTAAAAACAGACAAGTCGCTATTAAAGATGTTGATTTAGAAAAAGTTTATGAACCAATTGAAGCAATTAAAATTCTAAAAAATACTGCATATGCAAAGTTTGATGAAACAGTAGACATATCTATTAATTTAAATATTGATGGTAATAAAACTGATCAGAATATCAAAGGGGTAATTAATCTACCTAAAGGCTCTGGAAAAAAAGTTAATGTTGCAGTAATAAGTTCTGAAGAGAAATTCAAGGAAGCTAAAGATAGTGGAGCTGACTTGGTTGGCGGACAAGAAATAATAGAAGATATTTCGTCAAATAAAATAAACTTTGATGTTTTAATATCAACACCAGATATGATGCCTAAACTTGGCAAGGTTGCAAAGTTATTAGGTCCAAAAGGACTAATGCCTAACCCCAAATTAGGAACAGTAACAAACGAAGTTGGTAAAGCTGTAAAAGACAATAAATCTGGACAGATAAAATATAAAAACGAAAAATCAGGTATTGTTCATGCAGGTATAGCAAAACTTAGTTTTAGTGAAGAAGATATTTTATCAAATTTAAAATCTTTTTATAATACAATAACTAAGAATAAACCAGATGCTGTTAAGGGATCATTTATAAAAAAAGTTACCATAGCTACAACTATGGGAGTTGGACTTAAAATTAACCAGACCAGTCTGCGTTAAAAGTTCAATAGATGGTCATTGCGATCATCACCTGTCAAAGACTGCAGGAGCTTTATTGCTTAATTTCCTGCATAGACGAAGTAGGTCATTGATTTACTTCTTGGCAGGCTTAAAATTAGTCTGATGGGCAGACTAATTTTGGCTAACATTAGATTTAATTATCTAATAAAAAACCGAGGTTGACGTGAAACGTTCTGAAAAAAAAGATTTTGTTTCCAATCTTAAAAATGAATTTTCTAGTTCTGCATCTATAATTGTTGCAGAGTATTCAGGATTGACTGTTAATGAGTCAGAAAGTTTAAGAAAAGAAATGAGAGAGAGTGGGGCAAAATTCAAAGTAACTAAGAACAGACTCACAAAACTTGCTCTAGCTGAAACTCAATTCAAAGACATTTCAGATTTATTTAAAGGTCCTACAGCAGTAGCGTATTCAACTGATCCAGTTGCACCTGCAAAAGTAGCTGTTAACTTTGAAAAAAAATTTGATAAATTTAAAATAATTGGTGGAGGATATAACGGAGAAAAAATTGATAAGGAAAAAATTGATTTTTTAGCTAAATTACCTTCATTAGATGAGTTACGCGGTAAACTTATAGGTCTTATCTCTGCACCTGCTCAAAAAATTGCTAGTATAGCCACTGAGCCTGGAGCGCAAATAGCAAGACTTATTAGTATAAATAGTAGCAATTCAGAAGAGTCGAACTAGGTTAATAAGGAGAAATATAATGGCTGATTTAAATAAAATTGTTGAAGACTTATCTTCTTTAACTGTACTTGAGGCAGCTGAATTAAGTAAAATGCTTGAAGATAAATGGGGAGTTTCTGCAGCTGCGCCTGTTGCTGTAGCAGCTGCACCAGCGGCAGGTGGAGATGCACCTACCGAAGAAAAAACTGAATTTGATGTTGTGCTTGCTGAAGCCGGCTCTAACAAGATTGCAGTTATAAAAGAAGTAAGAACAATTACAGGTTTGGGTTTAAAAGAGGCTAAAGACTTAGTCGAAGGTGCTCCAAAACCACTTAAACAAGGTGTAAAAAAAGAAGAGGCTGAAGCAATGCAAAAGTCATTGGAAACAGCTGGTGCAAAAGTTGAGTTAAAATAAATTTTTTGGCCTCTTAATTAAGAGGCCATTAATTAAAAAAAGGAATATTGATGAGTTTAGATCATATAAATACTAGAAAAATAAGAAAATCTTTTGGAAAAATTCCACTAGTAACATCATTACCAAATCTAGTTGAAGTTCAAAAAAGATCTTACGACAGTTTTTTACAATTAAGAGTTGATCCCGAAAAAAGACAAAACCTGGGATTGCATGCAATTTTCAAATCAGTATTCCCAATTCACGATTATTCTGAAAGAGCTACAGTAGATTATGTAAGTTACAACCTCGGTATTCCAAAATACGATGTAGAAGAATGCTCACAAAGAGGAATGACATATGGCGCTCCTCTTCTAGTAAACTTTAGGTTAATAATATGGGATATAGATGAAATAGCCGGAACAAAATCTGTTAGGGATATTAAAGAACAAGAAGTTTACATGGGAGATATTCCTTTAATGACAAAAAATGCAACTTTTGTGGTTAACGGTACTGAGCGAGTTGTTGTGAGCCAAATGCATCGTTCACCAGGAGTATTTTTTGATCACGATTTTGGTAAAACTCATACTAGTGGTAAATATTTGTTTAATGCACGAATTATACCTTATAGAGGTTCTTGGTTAGACTTTGAGCATGATGCAAAAAATAATATTCATGCAAGAATTGATAGGAAAAGAAAATTTCCAGTCACGACGCTTTTAAAGTGCTTATTAAGTGAAATGTCAGAAAAATATATAAACGATTGTGAGTCTAATAAAATCGATCCAGATCCAAAAAAAATTCTAGGCATGACAAATGAAGAAATTCTTCATGTATTTTATGAAAATATATCTTATAAAAAAAATGAGTTTGGTTGGCAATTTAAGGAGGATCTCTCTTTTTTTAAAGCTAAAATTTTAAACTTTGATATTTTAGATACAAAAACAGGAAAACCCCTAGCTATAAAAGGAACTAAAGTAAATCAAAAGTTGATAAATGATTTAAAGAAGAAAAACATAAGTACTATTTCTATAAACGATGAGGCACTTATCGGGCATTATATTGCATCTGACATTATTGATATAAAAACTGGTAAAATATATTTTGAAGCAGGTCATGAAATAGACGAGTCTTTTCTGGAATTTATTAATGAAATGAAGATTACTAAATTAGATATACTTAAAGTAGATAACATAGAAATAGGTTCATATATTAGAAGTACCCTTCAATTAGATAAAGCCAGATCTAGAGAAGAAGCTTTATTTGAAGTTTTTAAAATTTTAAGACCTGGAGAACCTCCAACAATTGAAACTGCAGAGACATTATTTAATAATTTATTTTTCAACGCGGATAGATATGACCTTTCATCCGTCGGAAGGTTAAAGATTAGTTCTAAATTTAAAAAAGACACATCAGTTGAACAACGAGTGTTGGATAAAAGTGATATCATTGATGTTGTAAAGCATATGCACAATTTAATTGATGGTAAAGGTGAAATCGATGATATTGACCATCTAGCAAATAGAAGAGTTAGATCGGTTGGAGAGCTTCTTGAAAATCAATATAGAATAGGTTTACTTAAAATGGATAGGGCCATAAAAGAAAGATTAAGTTCCCTTGAAGTTGATAATATAATGCCTCAAGATATTGTTAATGCTAAACCAGTCGTGGCATCAATTAAAGAATTTTTTGGTTTAAGTCAATTAAGTCAATTCATGGACCAAACAAATCCTCTAAGTGAAATTACACATAAGAGGAGAGTTTCTGCGCTAGGTCCTGGAGGTTTGAATAGAGAGAGAGCTGGTTTTGAAGTAAGAGATGTGCACCAAACTCATTATGGAAGAATTTGTCCAATTGAAACTCCTGAGGGTGCAAATATTGGTTTAATTAATAGCTTAGCCTCATACTCGCGTATTAATAAATATGGATTTATAGAGACTCCTTACAGAATTGTTAGTAGCGGTAGGGTTACTGACAAAGTAATTTATTTAAGTGCAATCGATGAGGAAGATTTTGTTATAGCGCAAGCCAATGCAGAAGTAGACATAAAAGGTAAGTTTAAAAATGAAATTGTAAGTTGTAGAAAAAATGGAGAATTTATAAATGCAGAAAGTGATGCTATAGATTTAATGGATGTATCGCCCCAACAGCTAGTATCTGTTGCCTCATCTTTAATACCATTTTTAGAAAATGATGACGCAAATAGAGCTTTAATGGGTTCCAATATGATGAGACAAGCGGTGCCTCTAATAAAACCAAAAGCTCCACTTGTCGGTACTGGTATGGAATACACTGTAGCTAAAGATAGTGGTTCTACAGTTGTTGCAAAAAGAGAAGGAGTTGTAGATCAGCTTGATGCAAATAGAATCGTAATTAGAGTTACAGATAAGAATGATAAATCACTTAATAAAATTGATATTTACAATCTTTTAAAATTTCAAAGATCGAATCAAAATACGTGTATTACTCAACGTCCACTAGTTAATGTTGGTGATAAAATTAAAAGGAATCAAGTTATAGCTGATGGTCCAGCAACAGATTTAGGTGAACTAGCATTAGGAAGAAATGTACTAGCTGCTTTTATGCCTTGGAATGGATATAATTTTGAAGACTCAATCTTAATATCTGAGAAGGTTGTTCAAGATGATGTATTCACTTCAATTCACGTTGAAGAATTTGAGGTAATGTCAAGGGATACAAAACTTGGCCCTGAAGAAATCACTAGAGATATTCCAAATGCAAGTGAAGAGATGTTAGTCAATCTTGATGAAACAGGTATCGTGTATGTTGGAGCTGAAGTGTCATCAGGTGATATTTTAGTTGGCAAGGTAACTCCAAAAGGCGAATCCCCAATGACCCCGGAAGAGAAACTTTTAAGAGCTATTTTTGGTGAAAAAGCAGCTGACGTTAAAGATACAAGCCTAAGAGTACCTCCTGGTGTAAAAGGTACAATAGTTGAAATAAGAGTTTTTTCCCGAAGAGGTATAGAAAAAGACGAAAGAGCGATAAGTATTGAAAATCATCAAATAGAAATAATAGCTAGAGATAGAGAAGATGAATTAGAAATTTTAGAAAAGAGTTTTGGTAATCATTTAAGAGAATTACTTACAAATAAAACATTTATTTCAGGTAATGAGAATTTTAAAAAGAATTCATCAATAAATTTTGATCAATTAGAACAACTATCTCTCAATGATCTGCTTAAAATAAATATCTCTGAAGAAAAATCTAATGAGCAAATTGAACTTTTGGTAAAAAATTATGAAAACCAACTTGGTAATATAAATCAAAAATTTGAAAACAAAATTGATAAAATTCAAAGTGGAGACGAGTTGCTTCCTGGGGTATTAAAATTAATCAAAGTTTTTATTGCTGTAAAAAGAAAATTGCAACCTGGTGATAAAATGGCGGGTAGACATGGTAATAAAGGAGTTATATCAAAAATATGCCCTGTTGAAGATATGCCTTACATGGAAGATGGTACACCTGTTGATATAGTTCTTAATCCACTTGGTGTTCCAAGTAGGATGAATATTGGTCAAATCCTTGAAACGCACCTAGGATGGGCCTCAGCATCTCTTGGTAGACAAGTTAACGATATGATTAATAAAATGCAGAAAGAAGGCCATACTAAAAATCTTAAATCAAAACTATTAGATATATATGACTTACAAAGTCATCAAAAAGCTATAGATAAAATGAACGAAGACGAAATATTGGATCTCGCTCATAATCTTAAAGATGGAATTCCTTTTGCAACACCTGTCTTTGATGGGGCAAAAGAAAAAGATATATCTGCTCTTTTAGAAAAATCTGGAGTTTCAATAACAGGTCAGGAAATACTTTATGACGGTATAACAGGTCAAAAATTTGAAAGACCTGTTACAGTAGGATATATGTATATGTTAAAACTTCACCATCTTGTAGATGAAAAAATTCACGCAAGATCTATAGGGCCTTATAGTTTGGTAACACAGCAACCATTAGGTGGTAAAGCGCAATTTGGTGGTCAAAGATTTGGTGAGATGGAAGTCTGGGCATTAGAAGCCTATGGAGCTGCATATACACTTCAAGAAATATTAACAATAAAATCAGATGATGTTGCTGGACGGACTAAAGTTTATGAGTCCATTGTAAAAGGAGATAATAATTTTGAATCTGGTACTCCTGAGTCTTTTAATGTAATGGTAAAAGAGCTTCGCTCTCTTGGCCTAAATTTAGAATTTAAAGAAAATCTTAAGGATAATAATTTAACTAACTTAATAGGTAAAAATGAATAAAGAATTAACAAATATTTTTAATCAAAGTCTTGGCGTCCAGAATTTTAACAGCTTAAAAATAGCTATTGCAAGTCCAGAAGATATAAGATCTTGGTCTTTTGGAGAAATTAAAAAACCAGAGACTATAAATTATAGAACATTTAAACCTGAGAAAGATGGCCTGTTTTGTTCAAGAATATTTGGCCCTGTAAAAGATTACGAATGCTTATGCGGAAAGTATAAGAGGATGAAGTTTAGAGGAATTATTTGTGAGAAATGTGGTGTTGAAGTGACTCTATCCAAAGTAAGAAGAGATAGAATGGGACACATCGAGTTAGCTGCCCCCGTATCCCATATTTGGTTTATGAAATCATTACCAAGCAGGATAGCAACACTACTTGATATGACTATTAAAAATTTAGAAAAAGTATTATATTTTGAGCAATTTATAGTTGTTGAACCTGGGCTAACTGATTTAAATAAAGGTGATATAATCTCTGAAGAACAATACATTGATTATCAAGATGAATATGGTGAAGATTCCTTCAGCGCAGCAATTGGAGCTGAAGCAATCGAGCAGATGTTATTAAATATTGATTTAGAGAGTGATTATAAGCAATTAAAAATCGATCTTACAGAAACTAAATCAGAGTTAAAAAAAACTAAATTAACTAAACGCCTTAAACTTGTTGAGTCTTTTATTGTTTCAAAGAACAAGCCTGAATGGATGATACTAAGGGTATTACCTGTAATTCCACCTGAACTAAGACCTTTGGTTCCTCTTGATGGGGGAAGGTTTGCTACAAGTGACCTTAATGATTTATATAGAAGAGTTATAAATAGAAATAATAGATTAAAAAGATTAATTGATCTTAGGGCGCCAGACATAATAATTAGAAATGAAAAAAGGATGCTTCAAGAATCAGTAGATGCTCTTTTTGATAATGGTAGAAGAGGAAGAGTAATAACATCCACTAACAAAAGACCACTTAAATCTTTATCTGATATGCTAAAAGGAAAGCAAGGTAGGTTTAGACAAAATCTACTAGGAAAAAGAGTTGATTATTCAGGAAGATCAGTAATTGTTGTTGGCCCAAATCTCAAACTACACCAATGTGGTATACCAAAAAAAATGGCACTTGAATTATTTAAACCATTTATTTTTCATAAACTAGACATATACGGATGGGCGAATACTATAAAAGCTGCAAAAAAATTAGTTGAAAAAGAAGACCCTAGAGTTTGGGATATTCTAGAAGAAGTTATCAGAGAGCATCCAGTTTTACTAAATAGAGCACCAACATTACATAGGTTGGGGATCCAAGCATTTGAACCAATTCTTATCGAGGGTAAATCAATTCAGTTACATCCGCTGGTGTGTACAGCTTTTAATGCCGATTTTGATGGTGATCAAATGGCGGTTCACGTACCATTAAGTCTGGAGTCTCAATTAGAAGCAAGAGTTCTAATGATGAGCACCAATAACATACTATCTCCATCTAGTGGTAAGCCTATAATAGTTCCATCTCAAGATATTGTTTTAGGAATATATTATTTATCTATTTTAAGAAAAAATCAAATTGGAGAGGGAAGATCTTTTGTTGATTTAAATGAAATATTGAAAGCATTAGAAAACAAAGACGTAACACTTCACACACAAATATTAGCAAGAATTAAAAATTTTGAAGGTGGTTTCGAAAAAGTAGAAACAACTCCAGGAAGAATGATACTTGCAAACACTTTACCAATTAATAAAAACATTAATTTTGAAATGGTAAATAAAGTTCTAACTAAAAAAGAAGTTAGTAATATAATTGACTCGGTCTATAGGTTTTGTGGTCAAAAAGAAACTGTCTTATTTGCAGACCACATTATGCAAACAGGTTTTAAATATGCGGCAATTGCTGGTATCTCTTTCGGTAAAGATGATTTAATAATACCTAATGATAAGCAAAAATTATTAGACAACACACAACTAAAAGTAAAAGAATATGAAAATCAATATCAAGACGGACTAATTACCCAAGGAGAAAAATATAATAAAGTTGTAGATGCGTGGTCGGATTGCACAAATAGAGTTGCAGATAAAATGCTAGAAGTAATTTCAAATCCAACAGATGATCAGCCAATCAATTCTGTTTATATGATGGCTCATTCAGGTGCTAGAGGTTCAGCAGCACAGTTAAAGCAATTATCTGGAATGAGAGGTTTAATGGCAAAGCCTTCGGGAGAAATTATTGAAAATCCAATTAAATCAAATTTTAAAGAAGGACTTTCAGTTTTAGAATACTTTACTTCTACCCACGGAGCAAGAAAAGGGTTGGCAGACACTGCCTTGAAAACAGCCAGTAGTGGATATCTTACAAGAAGATTAGTTGATGTCGCACAGGATGCAGTAATAAGAGAAGAAGATTGTGAAACAACAAACGGTGTGATTGTTGAAGAAATAGTGGAGTCTGGAAATATTACTTCCCCAATTTCTGAAAGAATATTGGGAAGAACACCTGTTAAAGAAATAATAGATGAATCGAATGATATTATAGTTAACGCAGGTGAAATAATCTCTGAACAACATTTAGAAAGAATTACAAATCTTGGGATAAGATCATTAAAAATAAGATCTGTTTTAACTTGTGAAACTGAAGATGGTATTTGTTCTAAATGTTATGGCAGAGATCTAGCAAGAGGTACATCTGTAAATATAGGTGAGGCAGTAGGTATAATAGCTGCTCAGTCAATAGGTGAGCCAGGTACACAGTTAACTATGAGAACTTTCCATATCGGTGGAGCTGCCAGCTCATCAGTTGAGCAGTCTAACTCAATTTCTCCTATTGATGGAAAAATAAAATTGGAAAACGTCAAGATAATAGAAGATAAATTTAATAACAAAATTGTACTAAGTAGAAATGCTAAAATTAAAATAATAATGGATAATGAAGAAAAATTTTCTTCAACAATTCCTTTTGGGGCGAAACTTTTGGTAAATGACGATGATAACGTAAAATCTAACGAGATTTTAGCTGAATGGGATCCCTATACATTACCAATAATAGCTGAAAAAAATGGCTATGCTAGATACGTTGACTTAAAGCAAGGAAGTTCATTTAGAGAATCAATAGATGACACAACAGGTATCTCAAGCAAAATAGTAGTTGATTGGAGTCAAAATCAAAAAAGTAAAAATTTTAAACCTGCTATTGAAATTGTGGACTCCTTGCAATCAGATGATGACAACAGTTTAATTAACTATCCCATGTCTATTGATACAATAATTAGCATTGAAGATGGCCAAGATGTTTTTGCTGGACAAGTTTTAGCGAGAATACCGAAAGAGTCATCAAAAACTAAAGACATTACAGGAGGTCTGCCAAGAGTAGCCGAACTATTTGAAGCGAGAAAGCCGAAAGATCCCGCAATTATGTCTGAGATGGACGGAAAAATATCTTTTGGAAAAGATTATAAAAACAAAAGAAGAGTAGTTATTACTAGTTTAGATAATGATGAAACAATTGAATTACTAATACCTCGTGCAAAATATTTAAATGTTCAAGAAGGAGATTTTGTAAAACGAGGAGATATACTAGTTGAGGGCACTCCAGTACCACATGACATACTAAGAATCCTTGGGGTTGAAGAACTTGCTAGATATTTGGTAAGAGAGGTTCAGTCTGTATACAAACTCCAAGGAGTTTATATAAATGATAAACATATTGAGACAATTGCAAGACAAATGTTACAAAAAGTATTAATTAAAGACCCTGGAGATTCTAATTTAATTGCTGGAGAACAAATTCAAAGGAGAGATTTAGTTAAGCTCAATAAAATATTAGAGGATGAAAATAAGAATAAAATTAAATTTGAACCCGTCCTTTTAGGTATTACTAAAGCTAGCTTACAAACAAATTCTTTTATTTCTGCAGCATCTTTTCAGGAAACAACCAAGGTACTAACTGACGCCGCTACATTAGGCAAAGTTGATACACTAAATGGTTTAAAAGAAAACGTCATTGTTGGAAGACTTATACCAGCTGGTACAGGCAAAATGACCACTGAATATGAAAAAGTAGCAAATATAAGAGATCAGGAAATAATTAAACAAAATGAAGCCAAAAATATAGAAAATTCTGAATAATCTAAGATATTTTCTTGACTTTCTGTTGCTCAATTTATAAAGACCCCTACGATTTGTTAAAGGTCGTGGATTAAATTCCAAACACTTAACTTAGAGGAAATATGCCAACTATTAATCAACTTGTCCGTAAGGGTAGGAGTAAAGTAAAAAAAAGAAATAAAGTACCTGCTCTCGAGCAAAGTCCTCAAAAGAGAGGTGTTTGTACTAGAGTTTATACAACTACACCAAAAAAACCCAATTCGGCATTAAGAAAAGTTGCTAGGGTGAAACTAACAAATGGACAAGAAGTTTCAGCGTATATCCCAGGTGAAGGGCATAATCTTCAAGAGCATTCAGTAGTTCTAATAAGGGGCGGTAGAGTTAAAGATCTCCCTGGAGTAAGATACCACATATTAAGAGGAACATTAGATACACAAGGGGTTAGTGCTAGAAAACAAAGAAGATCATTATATGGTGCCAAGCGCCCTAAATAGTTATGTCTAGAAGAAGAGCAGCAGAAAAAAGAACAATACTCCCTGATCATAAATATAAAGATATAGTTTTAGCAAAATTTATGAATAGAATAATGGAAGACGGTAAAAAGTCAGTATCTGAGAGAATAGTTTATGGAGCTTTTGAAATCGTATCTAAAAAAACTGATAAAAGCCCGATAGACTTTTTTCACGAAGCGTTAAATAATGTAAAACCTTCACTTGAAGTTAGATCAAGAAGAGTTGGTGGTGCAACTTATCAAGTTCCAATGGAAGTAAGACCTAAAAGGGCTCAAACACTTGCAATGAAATGGATTGTTGATTCCGCTGTTAAAAGAAATGAAAAAACTATGAGAGAAAGAGTAGCAAACGAAATACTTGATGCTTTTAATAACAAGGGTAATGCAGTAAAAAAAAGAGAAGAAACTCATAAAATGGCTGAAGCCAATAGAGCATTTTCTCATTTTAGGTGGTAATTATGTCAAGATCTCATCCATTATCAAAATACAGAAATATTGGGATCATGGCTCACATTGATGCTGGTAAAACGACAACTACTGAAAGAATTTTATATTATACAGGAAAATCTCATAAAATAGGTGAGGTTCATGACGGTGCTGCAACAATGGACTGGATGGAGCAAGAGCAAGAAAGAGGCATAACTATAACCTCTGCTGCCACAACATGTTTTTGGGATGAGCACAGAATAAATATAATTGATACTCCTGGTCATGTAGATTTTACTATTGAAGTTGAAAGATCTTTAAAAGTGCTTGATGGAGCAGTTGCTGTATTTGATGGTGTTGCTGGAGTAGAACCACAATCTGAAACAGTTTGGAGACAAGCTGACAAATATAAAGTGCCTAGAATGTGTTTCATTAATAAGCTTGATAGAACGGGAGCAAACTTCTTCATGTGTGTTGATATGATAAGTGAAAGACTCGGATCTTATCCTCTTGTTACCCAACTACCTATTGGCATTGAAAGTAATCTTAAAGGTGTTGTTGACTTAGTAGAGAACAAAGCTATCGTATGGCAAGATGAAAGTTTAGGTGCTAAATTTGATATTGTAGAGATTCCTGATGATTTAAAAGATCAATCTGAAGAGTATAGATTAAAATTAATAGAAAAAGTAGTTGAAGAAAATGATAGTGTAATGGAAAAATACCTAGATGGTACAGAGCCAACAACTCAAGAAATAAAAAAATGTATCAGAACTGGAACAATTAGAGGTTCATTTGTTCCTGTTTTAACAGGATCAGCATTCAAAAATAAGGGAGTTCAACCACTATTAGATGCTGTCATTGATTATATGCCTTCACCTATAGACGTAGAAAATGTCAAGGGATCAGATATTAAGGACGACTCCTTAGAGCTAACAAGAAAATGTGATGACAATGAACCATTTAGTGCTCTGGCTTTTAAAATTATGACTGATCCATTTGTTGGAAGTTTAACATTTACAAGAATTTATTCAGGAACAATTAATGCAAAAGATTCAGTACTTAACTCCAACTCTGGAAAAAAAGAGAATATAGGTAGAATGCTTCTAATGCATGCTAACAATAGAGAAGAAATTAAAGTTGCACATGCTGGCGATATTGTTGCACTTGTAGGTCTTAAAGACGTAACAACTGGAGAAACTCTTTGTGATATTAATAAGCCAATAGTTTTAGAAAGAATGGATTTTCCAGATCCAGTTATTGAAGTTGCTGTTGAGCCAAAGACTAAAGCAGATCACGAAAAAATGGGCCAAGCACTTGGAAGGCTAGCTCAAGAAGATCCCAGTTTTCGCGTTACAACAGACCACGAGAGTGGCCAAACCATAATTAAAGGTATGGGTGAATTACATCTAGAAATTCTTGTTGATAGAATGAAACGAGAGTTCAAGGTTGAAGCAAATGTTGGAGCTCCGCAAGTAGCTTATAGAGAGACAATATCTAGCTCTTTTGATGTAGACTACACACACAAAAAACAATCTGGTGGTGCAGGCCAGTTCGCAAGAGTCAAAATTAAATTTGAACCTGGTAAACCAGGTAGTGGTTATGAATTTGTAAATCAAATCAAAGGTGGTAACATTCCTACTGAACATATACCTGGTGTCGAAAAAGGGTTAATTGCTCAGCAACAAACTGGCGTAATAGCTGGTTTCCCTTGTATAGATTTCAAGGCAGTATTATATGATGGTGCATATCATGATGTTGACTCCAGTGTGTTGGCCTTTGAAATAGCTGCAAGAGCAGCTTTTAGAGAAGGTATTGCTAAAGCAAGCCCCGTTTTATTAGAACCTATGATGAAAGTTGAGGTTGTTACTCCTGAGGAATATATGGGAGATGTAATTGGAGACTTAAATAGTAGAAGAGGTCAAGTTCAAGAAATGTCCACACGTGGAAATGCGAATGTTGTAGATGCAATGGTTCCTTTAGCTAACATGTTCGGGTACGTGAATAACCTTAGATCATTATCTCAAGGTAGAGCAAATTATACAATGCAGTTTGATCATTATGAGCAAGTACCTTCAAATGTTGCAGACGAAGTGAAAGCGAAACTAGCATAATGGAAAATCAAAACATTAGAATTAGATTAAGAGGCTATGATAGTTCACTTTTAGATACCAGCACTCTAGATATAATTAATACAGCAAAGAGAACAGGAGCAAAAGTCAAAGGCCCAATACCATTGCCTACAAGATTTGAGAGATTTACAGTCAATAAATCACCTCATGTTGATAAAAAAAGTAGAGATCAGCTTGAGATACGGACTCACAACCGTTTATTAGATATTATCGATCCAACACCACAAACCGTTGATGCATTGATGAAACTTGATTTATCAGCTGGAGTAGAGGTAGATATTAAAATTTAGATATGATGAGAACAGGTTTAATTGCTACAAAAATAGGAAATTCATCTTACTTTGATACAAAAGGTCAACCTATACCAGTAACAATCTTGAAAGTTGACCAATGTGTTGTTTCTAATGTAAAAACTTTAGAAAAAGATGGTTACAATGCAGTTCAATTAGCATCGATAGATACAAATAAAGACATCAAAAAAACCAATAAAGCTCAGAGAAAAATATATTCTTCCATAAATATTAAACCCAAAAAAATACTAAAAGAATTTAGAGTTGACACAAATAATTTACTTGAAATAGGAACCTTATTGTCTGTCAATCATTTTAAAACTGACCAATTTATTGATGCCACTGGCATATCAATTGGAAAGGGATTTGCTGGAGTCATGAAAAGACATAATTTTGGAGGCCTAAGAGCTTCTCACGGTGTTTCAATTTCTCATAGATCTCATGGTTCAACAGGTCAAAACCAAGATCCAGGAAGAGTATTCAAAGGAAAAAAAATGGCAGGAAGAATGGGTGGAAAAAAAGTTACGAAACAAAGTTTAAAAGTAGTTAGCATCGATGAAGACAACAAACTTTTAATAGTTAAGGGTTCGGTACCTGGTAAAAAAAATTCAATAGTTTATCTGAAAGATTCTATAAAAAGGACTTAAATGAAAAAACCAATATTAAATCTTAGTAACAATGAAGTTGGAAATGTTTCATTAGACGCAAGTATTTTTGGTATAAAAACTTTTCCAGATATTATTCATCAATATATTAGATATCAAAATGCAAAATCAAGACAAGGTTCTCATAAAACAAAATCTAGGTCTGAAGTTAATGGAAGATCAAAAAAACCATTTTCTCAAAAAGGTACTGGTAATGCTAGACAGGGCAGTAACAAACCACCCAATTTTAGAGGTGGAGCTGTTTCCATGGGACCAGTAAATAGGGACTATTCATTTAATTTAAATAAAAAAGAAAAAAAATTGGCAATTAAATCTGCCCTTTCAACAAAAGTATCTGAAGACAAGGTTTTGTTTATCGATGAATTTAAACTTAAAACATTTAAAACAAAGGAATTAAGTAAAATTCTTAAAAAATTTGATTACTCATCTGCTCTTTTTGTTTACTCTCATGAAGGAATTGACAATAATTTTAAGTTAGCTTCATCGAATCTACCCAAAGTATCAATCATCAATGAAAAAGGAATTAATGTTAAGGATTTAATTACTTACGATAAAATTTTTATAGAAGAAAAATGTATTGATCAAATTTCAAAGAGGCTTTCATGAAAAAAAATATAAAAATATCTTCAGAAAGACTTATGAGTATAATAAAAAAACCAATCACAACAGAAAAGTCGACAAATTTACAACAGTTTAATCAATATAGTTTTATTGTCTCTAAAGATTCTAATTCAAATGAAATTAAACAAGCAATAGAAACAATATTTAAAGTCAAAGTAACTAAAATTAATACCTCAATTAATAGAGGTAAAATGAAATCATTCAAAGGCAATTTTGGTTATAGAAAAGATTTTAAAAAAGCAATTGTGACATTGCAAGAGGGCAACACAATTGACTCATCTCTGGAGATTAAATAATGCTCAATAAATTTAAACCAATTACTCCAGGACTTCGAGGCACAGTTCTAGTATCGAAGAAACATTTATCAAATGAAAAATCTGTAAAATCACTAACTAAACCTCTTCATTCTACTGGCGGTAGGAATAATCAAGGCAGAATTACTTCGAGAAGAATGGGTGGAGGCGTAAAAAGAAAATATAGACAAATAGATTTCAAAAGAAACAAAATTGATGTTTCTGCAGAAATTATTAGAAATGAGTACGATCCCAATAGAACAGCTTTTATCTCTTTATTAAAATATCAAGATGGAGAATTACGATATATTATTTCTCCAAAAAATATTTCAGTAGGAGATAAAGTTATTTCTGGAGACAATGTTGAAATTAAGAACGGAAATTGTCTTCCAATAAAAAATATACCAATAGGTACTAATATTCATAATATAGAGTTGAAACCAGGCGCAGGAGCACAACTTATAAGATCTGCAGGTTCTTCAGCTCAAATTGTATCAAAAGAAGATCCTTTTGTGCAAGTCAAACTTATATCTGGCGAAATCAGACATATAAATAAAAACTCAAAAGCAACCATAGGTGAAGTATCAAATTCAGATCAAAAAAATATTAAATTAGGCAAAGCAGGTAGGAAAAGATATTTAGGGTTTAGGCCTAAAGTTAGAGGTGTCGTAATGAATCCTGTAGATCATCCTCATGGAGGAGGAGAAGGAAGAACTTCTGGAGGTAGAAATCCGGTCACACCTTGGGGTGTTTCTACAAAAGGTAAAAAAACTAGAAATAATAAAAAGACATCAGTCTTTATTATTAAGAGAAGGAAAAAATAAATGACAAGATCAGTTTGGAAAGGGCCATTTGTAGATGCAAATTTGATTAAGAAAGCTGATAAAACATCTCAATCAGGTCGAAAAGAAGTAATCAAAACATGGTCAAGAAGATCTACTATTTTGCCACAATTTGTTGGGTTAACGTTTGGTGTTTACAACGGTCAAAAATTTGTACCAGTAACAGTGAATGAACAAATGGTTGGTCATAAGCTTGGTGAATTTTCCCCAACAAGATCTTTTAAAGGTCATACAGCCGCGGATAAGAAAGCAGAGAAAAAATGAGTCAAGATAATACAACAGCAATTGCTAGAGATAATATGGTAAGAGTAAGTCCTCAAAAACTCAGCTTGATTGTAAATAGTATAGTCAATAAGAAAGTAAGTTCTGCAATAAACCAACTTACCTATTCAGAAAAAAGAATTTCAAAAAATGTTCTTAAAGTATTAAATGCAGCAATTGCAAATGCTGAAAATAACAAACAATTAGATATAGATAATCTTTTTATTAAAGAAGCCTTTATTGGTAAAAGTATGCGAATGAAAAGATGGAGGCCTAGAGCAAAGGGTCGTGCTGGATCGATAATTAAACCTTTTAGCAAAATAACTATTATTGTTGAAGAAAGAATTAATAAAAATAAGGAAAAAAATTAATGGGACAAAAAGTAAATCCACACGGAATTAGGCTAGGTATAAACAAAACTTGGTCATCAAGATGGTTCTCTAAAAGTGAGTATACAAAATTGCTTCATCAGGATTTAAAAATAAAATCTTATGTGGAAAGCAAACTTAAAAATGCAAGTATCTCAAAAATTAATATTGAGAGAGCTGCAAAAAAATTAAGGTTATCAATTTATAGTTCTAGGCCAGGAATAATTATAGGCAAAAAAGGCGCCGACATAGAAACTTTAAAAAATAAGTTATCGCAGATGTCAAATTTAGAAGTTTTTCTGGATATTAAAGAAGTGAGAAAACCTGAGGTTGAAGCAAAACTAGTAGCAGAAAATATTGCAAATCAATTAGAGAAAAGAATTTCATTTAGAAGAGCAATGAAAAAAGCTGTGCAATCAGCAATGCGATTAGGGGCAAAAGGAGTAAAAGTTGTTTGTAGTGGTAGATTGGGTGGAGCTGAGATAGCTAGAACTGAAAAATATCACGAAGGTAGCGTCCCACTTCACACACTCAGAGGTGACATTGATTATGCAACAGCTGAAGCTGATACAACATATGGTATATGTGGGATAAAAGTTTGGATTAACAAAGGTGAAATTTTAATTAAAGATCCTTATGCAAGTGAAAAAAAACAAATTGATCAAGGCAGTGTAAGATAATGAATATGCTATCTCCAAAAAAAACTAAGTTTAGAAAGCAATTCAAAGGCAGAATTCATGGTAACTCTAAAGGTAATTATGCTCTTACTTACGGTAGCTATGGTTTAAAAGCCATGGAACCTGAAAGAGTAACTTCAAGGCAAATTGAGGCTGCTAGAAAAGCTATAACAAGATATCTTAAAAGAGCAGGGAGAATGTGGATTAGAATTTTTCCTGATGTTCCAGTATCTAAAAAACCTGCAGAAGTCAGAATGGGTAAGGGTAAAGGTTCGATCGAATTTTGGGCTTGTAGAGTTAAGCCTGGCAGAATTATGTTTGAAGTTGATGGTGTTGATTTAAATGACGCAAAAAAAGCAATGACTCTTGCAGCCGCCAAACTTCCAATTAAATGTAAATTTGTGGAAAGAAATATATGATTAATAAAAAAGAAAATACAAAAAATATTTCAAAACTTAAGAATGAAATCTTAGATCTAAAGAAAAATATATTAAATCTTAAATTCCAAAAATCATCTGGCCAACTAGAAAAAACTCATAATTTAAAAAAAGCAAAAAAAAATATAGCCCAACTAAAAACACAGATTGGCAAAATAAGTGGAGAAAAAAATGCCTAAAAGATTACTAACTGGAACAGTAGTTTCATCAAACTCAAATAAAACAATAGTCGTTAAAGTTATCAGAAAAGTAAAACACAAATTGTATAGAAAAATAATAAGTAGGTCAAAAAAATATCATGCACATGATGAAAAAAATGAATTTAATGTAGGAGATACAGTATCTATTGTGGAGACCAAACCAATTTCTAAATTAAAAACATGGCAAGTATTATCACAAAATGAGGTTCAAAAATGATTCAAATGCAATCTAAACTTTTTGTTGCAGATAATTCTGGAGCAAGAAAGATCCAGTGTATAAAAGTTCTTGGTGGTTCAAAAAGAAAATCTGCCTCAATTGGTGATATTATTGTAGTTTCAATTAAAGATGCAATACCTAGGGCAAAAGTTAAAAAGGGCGATGTATATAAAGCAGTAATAGTTAGAACCTCAAAAGACTTTCAAAGGACTGACGGTACATCAATACGATTTGATAAAAATGCAGCAGTTTTACTTGATAAGCAAGAAGAACCTATAGCTACAAGAATATTTGGACCGGTTACAAGAGAATTGAGAAACAAAAAATTTATGAAAATAATTAGTCTTGCTCCGGAGGTACTTTAATGATTTTGAAACTTAAATTAAAAAAAGGGGATGAAGTAATTGTCCTTGCAGGAAAAGATAAAGGAAAAAAGGGTAAGATTATTAAGGTATTGCCGAAACTAAATAAAGCCATAGTTTCTGAAATTAACAAGGTTAAAAAAAATCAAAAACCAGATAATAATCAACCAGGTGGTATTATTGAAAAAGAGATGCCAATTCATATTTCAAATCTATCGTATTTTGATTCTGCATCCAATAAACCAGTTAGAATTGGATTTAGAATTGCAGATAATAAAAAAGTTAGATTTAACAAGTCATCAGGTAAGGATATTTAGTTATGAGTAGACTATTAGAAGAATACAAAAATAATATAAAATCTGATTTAATGACAAAACTAAACCTCAAGAACGTCCATGAGGTTCCTAAGATAGAAAAAATTACTTTGAATATGGGTATTGGAGAAGCAAAGGATGAAAGCAAGTTAATTGACAAAGCTATTGAAGACCTCAGTTTAATTGCAGGTCAGAAAGCAATTAAAACAAAAGCAAAAAAAGCAATTTCCGGTTTTAAAATCCGTGCAGGAATGCCTCTTGGCGCAATGGTTACTTTAAGGAATAAAATAATGTACGAGTTTCTAGACAGATTAATTAACATTGCAATACCAAGAATAAGAGATTTCAGAGGTCTAAATCCAAACAGTTTTGATGGTAATGGAAATTACTCTCTCGGCATTAAAGAGCATATTATATTTCCTGAAATTAATTTTGATAAAATTGATAAAGTTAGAGGTTTAGATATAACAATATGTACATCATCAAATAAAAATGAAGAAGCACTTACACTTTTAAAGAGCTTCAACATGCCCTTTAAAGAAAAAAATATAAATTAGGAGTAAAATGGCAAAAGCAAGTTCAATACAAAAAAATATCTCAAGGTTGAAACTAATTGATAAATTAAGAAAAAAAAGAAAAATTCTTAAATCTAAAATTAAAGATAAAAATTTATCAATAGAGGAACGAATTGTTTTTCAAAATAAATTAAACGAGTTACCAAAAAACAGTTCTGCTATAAGACACAGAAATAGATGTGAATTAACAGGTAGATCTAGAGGTGTATATAGAAAATTTGGATTATCTAGAATTAAAATTAGAGAGTTATCAATGTCTGGTGATTTACCAGGAGTTGTTAAATCTAGTTGGTAAGGGAGGATAAAGTAATGGCTTTTAATGATGCACTTTCAGACATGTTAGCAAGAATAAAAAATGCTCATCGTGCAAAAAAATCTTACACTTCATGCTTTAAATCAAAACTAAATTTAAATGTTTTAACCGTTCTAAAAAATGAGGGGTATATAAGAGATTTTAAAGATATTGAAGAAAGAAAAGGGATTAACTTTATCAAAATAGATTTAAAATATTATAATGGCGATCCTGTTATAAAAAAAATTAAAAGAATATCTAAGCCAGGTATAAGAGTTTATTCAAAAATATCTGAATTAGAAAAACCCTATGGCGGTTTAGGGATATCAATTCTTTCTACACCAAAGGGTGTAATGTCTGATCAACAGGCAAGAAAGAATAATGTGGGCGGAGAGGTTCTCTGTGAGGTATTTTAATGTCTAGAATAGCAAAAAATAGTATCAGGTTTGATAAAGATACGATCTGCAAATTTGAAGATAGCATTTTTACAGCAAAAGGAAAACTTGGTGAAATGCAACTGAGTATAAAATCAAACTTTACAATTGATATTAAGGAAAGTGAAATCTTTATTATTCCCAATAATAATACTAAAAATGATCCTAACTGGGGCACAACTAGAGCATTAGTAGCTAATATTATTCAAGGAGTATCGCAGGGTTTCAAAAAGACTTTAGAGCTAAATGGCACTGGTTACAGAGCAAGTGTTTCAGGTTCAACTCTTAAACTCCAACTTGGTTATAGCCATGATATAAATTATGAAATTCCAAAAGAAGTTAAAGTTGAATGCCCAAAACAGAATATAATAAATTTATCAAGTTTTGACAAAGAAAAACTAGGAGCAGCTGCAGCAAAAATAAGATCTTACAGAAAGCCTGAGCCTTTCAAGGGCAAAGGAATAAAATATAGCGATGAGTTTATATTTAGAAAAGAAGGAAAGAAAAAATAGTCAATATGAAAACTAGATCTCAGAAAATAAGATACAAAATTAAGAAATTCTCAAATAGAAACAGGTTATCTGTATTTAAATCAAACAACCATATATATGCACAATTGATTGATGATGGTAAAGGGGTGACTTTAGCAAGTTCAGGATCTATTCAATCTGAAATAAAAAATCAAAAATTGAATAAAAAAGAACTTGCAGAGCTTATTGGCAAAGAGATTGCAAAAAAAATTATTTCTTGTGGAATTAAAGAAGTTAAATTTGACAGAGGTAAATACAAATATCATGGATTAATTAAAATACTTGCTGAAGCAGCAAGAAAAGAAGGTCTAAATTTTTAGGGGTACAATATGTTTGAAAACGATAAATCAGATTTTACAGAACACTTAGTAACAATTAATAGAGTTGCTAAAGTTGTTAAAGGAGGAAGAAGGTTTGGATTTGCTGCAATAATGATAGTTGGTGATAGCAAGGGTAGAGTTGGTATAGGCACTGGTAAAGCCAAAGAGGTTCCAGAAGCTGTTAGAAAAGCTACTGAAAATGCAAAAACAAAAATGGTTAGAGTACATCTCAAGGAAAATAGAACTATACATCATGATATTGTTGGGAGATTTGGGGCAGGAAAAGTAATCTTAAGATCTGCTGCTCCAGGTACTGGTATAATTGCAGGAGGCCCAATGAGGGCATTATTTGAATCATTAGGTATAAAAGATGTTGTAGCTAAATCTACAGGTACATCAAATCCGCACAATATGTTAAAAGCAACTTTCAATGCATTCAAGATGTCAGAGTCTCCAAAATCAGTAGCTTCTAAGAGATCATTAAAAGTAAATCAAATAACTGCAAATAAATCAGACAATTAATATGAAAATAAATCAATTAAAGTCCAATAAAACTTCAAATAAAACTCGCAAAAGACTTGGCAGAGGTGCGGGTTCTGGTTTAGGCAAGACCGCTGGTAGAGGTGTTAAAGGACAAAAATCTAGATCTGGTGTCTCCATAAATGGTTTTGAAGGTGGTCAAATGCCTCTTTATAGAAGACTTCCTAAAAGAGGTTTTAAAAATCCTTTTAAATTAAAAGTTCAACAAATTAATTTTAATACTTTGAACTCAATAATTTTAAAACATAGTCTTGATAAAAATCAAATAAGTGAAAAAGATTTATTTGAAAAAAAAATATTTAATAAGTCAAAAGGAAAGTTAAAACTATTAAATGTTGGTAAAATTGAAGAAACAATAAATATTGAAATTTCATACGCCTCAAAAAAAGCTATAGAGATGGTCGAAAAGCTTGGTGGAAAAGTAAATATCATTAAAAAGTAATGGCCACTGCTGCAGATAGATTAGCTAATAACTTAAATTTTGGAGCTTTAGGTAAAGCTACTGAATTGAGGCAAAGATTATTATTTACATTAGGAGCTCTTATTGTTTTTAGGCTTGGTACATTCTTGCCTATACCTGGTATTAACCCTATTGCTCTTCAACAATTTTTTGAACAACAATCATCAGGTATTTTAGGTATTTTTGATACATTCTCTGGGGGAGCCTTAGGTCGTATGGGTATATTTGCCTTAGGTGTAATGCCATACATATCATCATCAATTATTATGACATTAATGCAATCTGCTATACCTTACCTAAAATCTCTTAAAGAACAAGGCACAAAAGGAAGAAAGCAACTTCTTCAATATTCAAGATATCTTACAGTTATTATAGCTGCCTTGCAGGGTTATGGTGTATCCATTGGGCTTGAGTCAATGCAGACAATGTATGGCAACATAGTATTTGAACCTGGCATGTTTTTTAGAATAACGACAGTAATTACTTTAGTGGGTGGAACAATTTTTTTAATGTGGCTTGGTGAGCAAATTACTTCTAGAGGAGTTGGTAATGGTATATCACTAATCATTACTGCAGGTATTATTGCTAATCTACCCAGTGCTTTTGTAAGCACACTGCAACTGGGGAGAACTGGAGAATTAAGTATAGCTTTTATTTTAGGAATTTTAATTCTAATTCTTTTACTAATTATATTTATTGTTTTTGTAGAAAAAGCCCAAAGAAGATTACCTGTACAATATCCAAAAAGACAAGTAGGAAATAAAATATACGGAGGTCAAAGTTCTCATTTACCCCTTAAAATTAATACTGCTGGTGTTATTCCTGTAATTTTTGCATCCTCAATTTTACTTTTGCCAAACACTATGTCTGGATTTGGTGCAGGATCCTCTAGTGATATTTTCATTTTAATTTCAAGCTATTTAGGAAGAGGTCAACCGTTGTATCTTTTATTTTATGCATCAATGATAGTTTTTTTTGCATTCTTTTATACAGGGATCGTTTTTAATCCTGACGAACAAGCAGAAAATTTAAGAAAATATGGAGGATTTATACCAGGAATTAGACCTGGTGAAAATACTGCTAAATATATTGAATTTGTATTAACAAGGATAACAACAATTGGTACAATATACCTTGCTTTTGTTGCATTATTACCAGAATTTTTGTTATCAAGAACTTCAATACCATTTTATTTAGGTGGAACAGCTTTACTAATTGTTGTTGTAGTTATGATAGATTTTATTACGCAAGTGCAGTCTCATTTGTTTCAACATCAATATGAAAATCTTCTTAAAAAAACAAAATTAAAAGGCAGAAGATAAATTGACTAGTATTATTTTTTTTGGCCCACCTGGGGCTGGGAAAGGAACGCAAGCAAAAAAAATATCAACCTTTTTAAACTTACCACACATTTCTACTGGTGATGTATTAAGGTCAAAAATAAAACAAAATGACCAGCTTGCATTAGAACTAAAAAAGATAATGACAAGTGGTAAATTAGTTTCTGATGAAATTTTAAACAAGATTGTCTTAGATAAACTTTTAAATGATTGTAGAAGCGGTTTTATTCTTGATGGATATCCAAGAACACTTCATCAATCACAGTTTCTTAATGATTTTTTAGAACAATCAAAAATTAAACTAAGCTATATATTTAATATAGATATTGATTTTAAAATTTTAGAAGAAAGGATACTCAAAAGATCAAAAGAAGAAAATAGGGATGATGATGATATTGATGTAATAAAGGTCAGATATCAAGCATATTTGGATACTACTCAAAAAGTATCAGACCACTACATGGAAAATAATAAGGATATTTTCTATAATATACATGGTGATGACAAAATCGATGAAATCACAAATAAAATCATTAAAATACTTAAAAATGATTAAATTCTGCCATTATTCACCATATCTTCACTTGACTTTAGCCTTATTAATCATGTATTCACCCTCATTTATTTTCAATCATTGTTATGGCTAGAATATCTGGAGTAAATATACCTACAAACAAAAAAGTGCACATTGCACTAACATATATATTTGGAATTGGTAATAAAATAGCTACAGATATTTGTGGAGACGCATCAATAGATTTATCTAAAAGAGTCAGCGAATTAAATGACGATGAGCTAAATAAAATTAGAGATTTAATTGATAATAAGTATTCTGTTGAAGGAGATTTAAGAAGAAAAATTTCAATGGACATTAAAAGATTAAACGATTTAGGTTGCTATCGAGGTTTAAGACACAGAAAAAAGTTGCCAGTTAGAGGCCAAAGAACACACACCAATGCGAGAACTCGAAAAGGTAAAGCAGTAGCAATTGCAGGAAAGAAAAAGGTTACAAAAGGATAAATGGCCGAGAAAAAAAAAGCTAAAGTCAAAAAAAAGGTATCAGCTGGAGTTGCTCATATTGTATCATCGTTTAACAACACTATAATTACAATATCTGATGAAAAAGGAAATGCTCTTGCATGGTCATCTGCTGGTCATAAAGGTTTCAAAGGATCAAGAAAATCTACACCTTATGCAGCACAAATTGCAGCTGAGGATGTGGGAAATAAAGTCAAAGAATATGGTATAAAATCATTAAAAGTAGAAGTTTCTGGTCCGGGATCGGGGAGAGAATCAGCATTGAGATCTCTACAAACTATTGGTTATGTAATAACTTCAATTAAAGATGTTACTCCAATCCCACATAATGGATGTAGACCTAGAAAAAGAAGAAGAGTTTAAAATAAGGAGTAATTAAGTGTTACAAAAAAACTGGAGTGAATTAATTAAACCAAGTAAAATGGAAGTTAATGTTGAAGAAAGTAATGGTAAGGTTGGTATTTTAACAGCAGAACCATTAGAAAGAGGATTTGGCCTTACTTTAGGTAATGCAATTAGAAGAATTCTACTTTCCTCATTACAAGGTGCTGCAATTACTTCTATTAAAATCAAAGGTGTTGTTCATGAGTTTTCTACTATTCCTGGTGTTAAAGAAGATTTAACAGATATTCTACTAAATCTTAAAACAGTTGCAGTAAAAGTACATTCTCCAGGATTAAAAAAAATGTATTTAAAATCATCTGGCTCAGGTGAGCTTAGAGCAGGTAATTTTGAAACTGACTCTGAAACTGAAATAATGAACCCTGACCAACTTATTATGACTCTTGACTCAAATGCTGATATAGAAATCGAAGCAAATGTTGAAACGGGTAAGGGTTACGTTTCAGCTGATGTAGCTGAAGATGAAAATAAAATTATTGGTGAAATAAAACTAGACGCAATGTTTAGCCCAGTTGTAAAAACTTCTTATAAAGTTGAAAATAGTAGAGTTGGTCAAGTCACTGACTATGATAAACTAATTTTTGAGGTCGAAACAAATGGTGTAATTTCTCCAGATGACGCAATTGCTTTAGCTGCAAGAATATTACAAGACCAATTACAACCCTTCATTAACTTTGATGAACCTGAAGTAACACCAGATCAATCTCAGGTGGAAAAACTCTCATTTAACTCCAATCTTTTGAAGAAAGTTGAAGAATTGGAGCTCTCTGTAAGGTCTGCAAATTGTCTAAAAAATGATAATATTATTTACATTGGCGACTTAGTTCAAAAATCTGAATCAGAAATGTTAAGAACTCCAAATTTTGGAAGAAAATCATTAAATGAAATTAAAGAAGTTCTTCAACAGATGGAACTAAATCTTGGAATGTCAGTTCCAGATTGGCCACCAGAAAATATTGATGAACTAGCAAAAAAATACGAAGACCCTTTTAACAAATAATGAAACACAATATAAAAAATAAAAAACTAAATAAAAACTCTACACATAGGAAAGCCATGTTTATGAACATGTGTAATTCTTTAATTAAGCACGAACAAATAACAACCACTTTACCAAAAGCAAAAGAGTTAAAAAAATTTATTGAAAAAATAATTACCCTAGGAAAAAAAGGTGATCTTCCTTCACTTAGAAAAGTAATTTCGGTTTTGCAAGACAAGAAAATGACAAGTAAAGTTATGGGACCTCTAGCAGAAAGATATAAAGACAGAAAGGGTGGATATACTAGAGTTATTAAACTAGGAAATAGGTTTGGAGATAACGCGCCAATGTCAGTTATTGAGCTAGTTGACAGAGATGAGGATGCAAAAGGTAAGGATAGTGGACCTGTTATTGAAAAAAAATCTAATGAAGAAATAGAAGAACAACCTCCAGTTTAAAATATATTGTTTCAATTATTATTAGTAGCTTCAGGTGGTGCAGTTGGTGCATTGTTAAGATTTACTCTTGGTAATATTTTAAAGTTTTATTTCTTACACTCCTTTTATGCAACATTATGTATTAATGTTATTGGTTCTTTTTTTATCGGCTACTTAATTTCTTTAGGATTAATTAGAAGTTTATCTGAGGACTTTATAAGATATTTTTTAATCATAGGAGTACTTGGAAGCTTCACAACATTTTCAGCTTTTTCCTATGAAGCAATTGAATTATTCAATTCAAACAAAATATTCTTATTTATTTTATACATAGCTTTATC
This sequence comes from uncultured Alphaproteobacteria bacterium, assembly GCA_902630465.1. Taxonomy (GTDB): domain Bacteria; phylum Pseudomonadota; class Alphaproteobacteria; order HIMB59; genus CACPNW01. The sequence goes on from CACOVJ010000005.1 coordinate 48,612, forward strand.
TATAATTTTATGTATTGTTGCATCATTCGTAGGAATTTATTTAAATAAAAATTGATTAAAGTAATAAAAATAAAAGATAACCTAGATATAAGGCTTGATAAGTTTTTAAAAAAAGAATTCACTTCATTAACTCAAGGATATATTGAAAAAAATATTAGAAAAAAAAATATTCTTATTAATGAAATTAAAACTTCAGCCAAATATATTGTTAAAAAAAACGATCAACTAAAAATTTTAAATTACAATATAGAAAATTTCAAAAATAGAATAATATTTAAAAGAAAAGTTGATATTTCTTCTAGCTTAATTACTAAATTTAATAAATCAATTATTTTTCAAAATAATGATTTTTTAATTCTCAATAAATGGGCATCAATAGCAACACAAGGCGGTACTAAAATTAATATTTCTATAGATGATATAATAAATAAAATTTCTGAAGATTACAAACTTGTACATAGGTTGGATAAAGATACTTCAGGCCTTCTTATAATTTCCAAGAATAAAAATACTGCAAAATTATTTGGACATTTATTTAAATCAAATTGTATAAAAAAAACATACTTAGCTGTATGTGAAGGAAAGCCTAAGCTGAAAGAGTCAAATGTTGATTTAAATATAAAAAATAAATTTAATAAAATAGAGATAACTAAAACCTTCTATAAACAACTACATAATTATAATAGATTATCATTGATACTGTATCGACCTATGACCGGTAAAACACATCAATTGAGAATTGTATCAAAAAATTTAACTTGTCCAATTGTGGGTGACAACAAATACAATAATCAATCTAAGTACAAAAATGAAATACTAAAATTAAACGCTCACATGCTAGAATTTATAATAAATGATAAAAAATATATTTTTTATTCTGATCTGCCTAAAGATTTTAAAGACTTTATTAAAAAAAATAAACTAAAATACTTAAAAAAAAATATTTGATTTAAAACTTATTTAATTTTTCTACAAAAATTTTCTGAAACTCATTATCAAATTCGTTTTGTGAAATATTTTTACCAAGTTCTTTAAGAGATGTGTTTTTATAATCTTTTAATCCACATGAATAAATATTTCTGTAATAATCTAAATCAGGGTTAATATTAAAACTTAAACCATGATAAGTTATCCATTTAGAAACTCGTAATCCAATTGCTCCTATTTTCCTTTCTTTATCAAAATTTATGTTGTCTGACTTTGTTACCCAAATTCCTACTCTATCTCTAAAAGATCTAGCTTGGATTTTATAATTAAATAAAAAATCTATTAAAGCTTCCTCTATTATCGTGATAAATTTTCTAATATCTTTTTTTCTATTATTTAAATTAATTAAGAAATATACTATTCTTTGACCAGGACCATGATAGGTCGTTTTTCCACCTCTATTTGTTTTAATTATTTTGATATTCTTATTATTATTTAATATTTCATTTTGAGTTGTACTTGTGCCCTGAGTATAAATATGGTCATGATTAAGAAACCAGATTAATTCATTAGAATCATTATTTTGTATTTCTTTAATTCTATTTTGCATAAATTTTATGGATGATTCGTATTCTATTAGTGTAGTCGATTTTTTGATTTCAATTTCACTCATTTTTTTAATAAATTAAGATTTGTTGATACTTAATATCCTATCTGATATTTAATTCTACAATATAAAATAAGCGGCTGTGGCGGAATTGGTATACGCGCAGCGTTGAGGTCGCTGTGGGATTTATCCTGTGGAAGTTCAAGTCTTCTCAGCCGCACCAAATTATGAAAGAAAAAACAAGCAATAATAATTTCTCTACAAAAGAGTCTGTTGATTTAATCACAGATTACTTGAATAATTATAAAACTGATAAAATTTTAAATTATTTAGAAGAAATGCATAATGCTGATATTGCAGATTTGCTTCAAAATTTAGATCCGGTATTAAGATTAAGTTTGATTAATATTTTTAGTTCAAAATTTGACCCAGAAATTTTAACTTATTTAAACGACAGTTTAAAAGAAGAAATTGTTGAAACATTAGATATTAAGCAACTAGCTAGCAATGCAAAAGAATTAGATATTGATGATGCAGTTGACCTTGTTGAAGATTTAGAAAAAATTGACCAAGATACATTTTTAGAAAACCTGGAAGAAAAAAACAGATCACTTATTAAAGAAGGTTTAAATTATCCAGAGGATTCTGCTGGAAGATTAATGCAACGTAAATTTGTTTCTATAAATAACCAATGGAATGTTGGTCAAGCAATAGATTATTTAAGAAATAACAAAAATAATTTACCTGAAGACTTCTACGATATTTATTTAATAAATAATTTAATGAAAGTTGTTGGAGTTGTTCCACTTGGAAGATTAATGGGATCAAAAAGAGGTGTAAATTTAGAAACAATTACAAATAAAGAAACAAGACTTATAGATGTTTATACTGATCAAGAAGAAGTTGCTTATTTATTTAGTAAATATGGATTAGTTAGTGCTGCAGTTATTGATAGTAATGAAAAAATAATTGGCTCAATTACTGTTGATGATGTGGTAGAAGTAATAGAGGAAGAAAGAGAAGAGGACATCTTAAAATTAGGTGGAGTAGGTCAAACAGACATTTATAATGCAATTATTGATACAACAAAATCGAGATTTTCTTGGCTTTTAGTAAACTTACTAACTGCTGTTGTTGCATCTATTGTTATAGGTTTTTTTGAGACTTCAATTGAAAAGGTTGTTGCTTTAGCAATACTTATGCCAATTGTTGCATCAATGGGAGGAAATGCAGGCACACAAACTTTAACAGTTGCTGTCAGAGCTTTAGCAGTTAAAGAACTCACTGCTTCTAATGCTTTAAAAATAATTACCAAGGAAACATTTATAGGAGGGATAAATGGAATTATTTTTGCAATTATAATTTCATTAGTCTCTATGTATTGGTTCCAAGATTTAATGTTAGGGATTATAATCGGTTTAGCAATGGTGCTTAATTTGATTGTAGCTGGTTTTGCAGGAACTATTATCCCACTAACATTGGATAAGTTAAAAATTGATCCAGCTTTAGCATCAGGTGTAATACTTACAACTATTACAGATGTGTTTGGTTTTTTATCTTTCTTAGGTTTAGCTACCTTATTTTTGATTTAATTAATACTATATATGATTATGTATGTTGAATAAAAATGACTTAATTGAGTATTTATTTAAAGGCATTAAAGATAGAAATAATCTCAAGATAGGCGTTGAGCATGAAAAATTTGTTCTAAGTAAATCAAATTTTCATCAAGTATCTTATGGTGCGAAAAATGGTATAAGAGATATACTTCTTAGATTTAATAAAAATGGTTGGATTGCAAAATATGATGATAATGGTAACACAATAATTGCTTTAGAGAGATTTGGAGAAAGTATAACATTAGAACCAGGTGGACAAATTGAGCTTTCAGGTGCTCAGTTAAATAATATTCATCAAACATGTACCGAAACAACCAGACATTTAAAAGAATTAAAAGAAATTGGAGAAGAGTTTGAATTTATTTTACTTGGCTTAGGTGTTGAACCAAGCTTAACACTAGATGATTTTCCATGGATGCCTAAACAAAGATACGACATTATGAAAAATTATATGCCAACTGTTGGAACATTAGGCCATCATATGATGAAAAGAACTTGCACAAATCAAGTTAATTTAGATTTTTTTTCAGAAGATGATATGAAAAATAAATATCGCTTAATGTTAAACCTAGAAGGCATAGCAACAGCGATATTTGCTAATTCACCATTTGATAATAAAAAAATATCCTTATTTAAAAGTTTAAGATCTCACTTTTGGCACAACACTGATAAAAACAGAACAGGATTACTGCCCTTTGTTTTTGAAGATGATTTTAATTTTGAAAAATATGTTGAATACGCACTTGATGTACCTATGTATTTTATCATTCGAGATCATAAATATATTAATATGACAAATTATACTTTTAGACATTTTTTAGAGAATAAATTGAATACGGCAAAATATATTGAACCTACTATTGATGACTGGGTTAACCATCTATCAACTTTATTTCCACAAGTGCGTTTAAAACAATTTTTAGAAATTAGGTCTATGGATGCTTGTTCTTGGGACTTAATATGTTCACAACCAGCTTTTTGGATTGGATTACTATATAATGAAAAAGCTTTTAATAAAGCGCAAGAGTTAGTAGAAAGTTGGACTCAAGATGATAGAAATTACATTAATAAAATAGTTCCAAAAGATGGATTACAGACTAAATTTAAAGATGGAACTATACTTGACGTAGCACAGAAACTATTTGAAATTTCAAAAGAGGGCTTAGATGCAAGAAATATTCTAGCTAAAAATAAATCATATAATGAAACATTTTACTTAAAAGATCTTGAAAACAACTTAGCTTCTGGAAATTCTCCTGCTGATTTATTAATTAATAAATTTAATACTAATTGGAATCAAGACATAAAAAAAATTTATTCTGAAAATATATTTTAATGAAAAATCAAGTAGCTATTCAAATGGATAATATAGAAACTATAGATTATGAGTTTGATACATCTTTTTTAATTGGCTATGAGGCACAAAATAGAAATTATGAAATTTTTTACTACAATCCAAATGACTTAATAATTGAAAATGGCAGTATTAAAGCTAGTGGTTACTATCTAAATTTAAATTTAGATCAGAATAATTATTATAAATATACTTCTAATAAAACAAAAGTAGAATTAAAAAATTTTAGCTATATTTTTTTACGTCAAGATCCACCGTTTAATATGAATTACATAACATCAACATACATATTAGATCTTTTACCTGAAACAACAAGAGTCATTAACAACCCTACGGCAGTAAGAAATGCTACTGAAAAATTATTTACATTTAATTTTCAGGAATTTATGCCACCTACAATTGTAACAAAAAATCTTAATGAAATTGAGCAGTTTTTAAATAATTTTGGCGATATTATAACTAAACCACTTTATGGAAATGGCGGTGAAGGTATTCATAGATTTAATAAAAATAACTTTGATACTGTTACCATAGAACAATATCTTCATTTACCAATTATGGTGCAAAAATATATTAATGAAATTGATCAAGGTGATAGAAGATTGATCATCATAGATGGGGAGTATTGTGGTTCCGTTGCTAGAATTCCAAAGGATGGTGATTTAAAGGCAAACTTTCATGCAGGAGGAATACCAAGAAAAACAGGCTTAGTATTCCGTGATAAGAAAATTATAGAAGCTGTCGGACCACTTCTCAAGGAGAACAATCTTTTTTTTGTAGGAATTGATATCATTGGAGACTATTTAACAGAAGTTAATGTAACTTCTCCAACAGGAATAAAGCAAATAAACATGCTAAACGATGTTAATCTTGAGAAAGTTTTTTGGGATAAGCTTGAAGCAAAATATAAATTAGTTTAATTATAAATAATCAAAGGATAATTTATGAATAATGACAGAATTTTAATTAATAAATTGAAAAGTTTTGAAAATATTAACTCAACTCTTTTAAATATTTTATTAGTTCTTTTTGGAACTCTTTTATTGGCTATATCTGCAAAAGTCCAAGTTCCCTTTTGGCCAGTTCCAATGACAATGCAGACATTTGTAATTTTTTTAATAGGAATGACATATGGTGTCAGATTATCCTTTGCTACGGTTGCTGTCTATCTTTTTGAAGGAGCAGCAGGCATACCAGTTTTTGCTTCTGGTGGTGGAATTGCCTATTTAACAGGTCCAACAGCAGGTTATTTATATGGTATGTTATTTGCATCAGTAGCAATAAGCTATTTAGCAAATGTAGGATATAGCAAAACATATTTTAAAGCTACTTTTTCACTTTTCATTGGAACAATTATAATTTTTGCAATTGGTATTATTTATCTTGGGTCAATTATTGGCTTTGAAAAAGCGATAGTAGCAGGTCTACTTCCTTTTATTCCAAGTGAAATATTTAAGATTGCATTAGCTGTTACTTTAATTCCAACAATCCAAAAAGTTATTAAAAAATAATTTTAATGAAAATCGGAATTGATTTGGGTGGTACCAAAACTGAGGGTATTTTAATTGATGCTGGTGGAAAAGAATTAAATCGTAAAAGGATTAAGACCGAAAAAAATTATGATGGTACAATCAAAGGTATAATATCTATAATTAAAAATTTTGAGTCTTCATTTGGAAATGTTGAATCAATTGGAATTGGTATGCCAGGTGCAATTTCTGCTGATTCTGCTTTAATCAAAAATGCTAATTCTATATGGCTCAACGGCAAACCTCTAAAAAAAGACCTGGAAAAAATATTAAGTAGAAAAATTCATTTGGAAAATGATGCAAATTGTTTTGCTTTATCTGAAGCTGTAGATGGCGGAGGTAAGAATTATAAACTAGTATTTGGTGTGATCATCGGTACTGGCACAGGCGGAGGTATAGTAATAGACCATAAGATTTTACAAGGTAGAAATAAAATAAGTGGGGAATGGGGTCATGTAACACTCCCAAATAGATCTGACGAAGAAAAGCAATATGTTAAAGACTGTTATTGCGGAAAAAATGGTTGCATTGAGACATATATTTCAGGACCGGGCTTTGCTTCTTCTTTTAATTTACGTTTTAAAAAGAATTATGACTCTCATAAAATTTTAGAGGGTTTTAAAGAAAATGATCCTGACTGTCGTTTTGCGATTAAACAATATACTGATCACTTAGCTAGAGGTTTATCTTTGGTTTGTAATATTCTTGATCCTGATGTCATAGTTCTTGGAGGGGGTATGTCAAACATTGATTTTATTTATGCTAATATTGATGAAGCTTTAAAAAAATATGTATTCACTGATACATTACACACAAAAGTAGTAAAAAATGTTCATGGGGACTCCAGTGGTGTTAGAGGAGCTGCTTGGCTTTCTTAAATACCACCCATCGAAATGTATTTAATTATTAAATAATCATCTAGACCATACTTAGACCCTTCGCGTCCCATCCCAGATTCTTTAACGCCTCCAAACGGTACTTCTGGTATAGTAGGCAATCCATTATTAATAGATACAATTCCATATTCGAGAGCCTCTGCAACTCTCCAAACTCTTCCTATATCACGTGAATAAAAATAGGAAGCAAGTCCATATGGAGTATTATTTGCCATTTTGATAACCTCTTCGTCATTCGAAAATTTATATACAGGTGCTACTGGACCAAACGTTTCTTCAAATGTTATTTTTGCTTCAGTTGTAACATTTGATAAAACAGTCGGTTGATAAAAGTTGCCTCCTAGAGGATGAACATCACCACCAACAGCAACTTTAGCACCAACATTTACTGCATCTTGAACATGATCAATAACCTTTTCTAAAGAGGATTTATCTATGAGTGGTCCAGATACGATTCCTTCATCCAATCCATTGCCCACTTTTATTTTTTTTACTTCATTAGTAAACTTCTCTAAAAATACATCATAAACACTTTCATGCACAAAAATTCTATTAGTGCAAATACAAGTTTGTCCACTATTCCTAAATTTGCTTTGTAATGCTCCAGCTACTGCTTCATCAATATTAGCATCATTAAAAACAATAAAGGGTGCATGACCACCTAACTCCATAGATATTTTTTTTACTGTTGAAGCACTTTGTTCCATTAATATTTTTCCTACTTCTGTTGATCCAGTAAATGATATTTTTTTTACTTTGGGATTTTTTGTTAATTCCATTCCTATATTTTTAGCAGAACCAGTTATAATATTAAAAACTCCATCAGGAAATCCAGCAACTTTAGCTAATTCAGCTACAGCTAAGGCTGAAAATGGTGTTTGACTTGCAGGCTTTACAACTGTTGTGCAACCAACAGCTAGAGCTGCTGCACATTTTCTGGTTATCATTGAGTTTGGAAAATTCCATGGTGTGATAGCCCCAACTACTCCTACTGGTTGTTTAATTATTACAATTCTTTTACCTGGTCTAGGATCAGGAATAATATCCCCATAGACACGTTTAGCTTCTTCAGCATAAAATTCAATATAACCTGCACCCATCAATATCTCGCCTTTAGCTTCAGCAAGTGGTTTTCCTTGTTCAATCGTCATAATTTTTGCCAGATCATCAACATTTTCAATTATAAGATCGCTCCATTTTTTTAAGATAATTGATCTTTCTTTAGCAGTAGTATTTTTCCATGATTGAAAAGCTACATCAGCTTTATTTATTACGGATTTAGTTTGTTCAGCTGAAAAGTTTGGTACTTTGCCAATGATTTCCATAGTAGCTGGATTATTAACGTCTATTGTTTTACCATCTTCACTATCTGACCATAGGCCATTAACAAAACATTTTTCTCTAAAAAGTGATTTATTGTTTAAATCCATACCTGTTAATTATAAGAGATAATGTAAATTAAGGAAATAATAATGACAATAGTAAATTCTTGGAATGAATGGGATGCACTAAAGCATGTTATTGTTGGAACAGTAGAAAATTCTAATGTGCCTCCAATGGAACCTGCTTTAGAGCCTAAAATAAGTAAAGACAGTGGAATGGCGGGATCTCATGGACCGCGTAGTAGAGAGTCTATCGAAAAGGCCAATATCCAACTAAATGATTTTATTAAAATTCTTGAGTCTCAAGGTGTTAAAGTTGATAGACCAACTCCAATTGATTTTACAAAAGCAATTGAAACTCCAGATTGGCATAATGATGGCCAATTTGGTTCGATGCCTCCAAGAGATGTAATTTTAACAGTTGGAAACGAGATGCTAGAAGCGCCTATGTCATATCGTTGTCGATGGTTTGAATATCTTGCATATAGACCTTTACTTGAAAAATATTATGATGAAGATCCTAACATGCGATGGGAATCAGCACCAAAACCTCGTCTAACTGCTAAGACTTATAAGTCAAATTATTTACCAGAAGGTATTACAGAAGAAGAAAGGCATAATAAAATTCAGGAAAGGGATATGATTCTGACAGAACAAGAACCTCTTTTTGATGCCGCTGAAGTATTACGCTTTGGTAAAGATTTATTTTATCACAACAACTTTACATCTAACTTAAAGGGTTTAAACTGGCTTAAAAGACATTTTCCAAACCATCGTGTCCATCAAATAAATTTACCTGGAGAATTAATACCAACTCACATCGATGCATGCTTCACACCGATTAAACCAGGGGTTATAATTATTAATCCAAATAGAAAAATATCAAATGATCAAAGGAAAATATTTGATGATAATAGTTGGGAGATACATGAAGCAGCACCATCTATTCATAATACCCCTCCACCTATGTGTTATTCTTCTATATGGTTATCAATGAATGTTTTGATTTTAAATCCAAAAACTATTTGTGTTGAAGCTTCAGAAGAAAAAATGATCAAGCAAATGGAAGGTTTTGGTATGGAAGTAATTCCTGTACCCTTTAGAGATGTCTACGCTTTTGGTGGTAGCCTACATTGTGCAACTACAGATGTTTATAGAGAAGGAGAATGTGAAGATTATTTTCCTAATCAATAATGAACAATTTTAATCAAAATAATTTTAAAGCTGATTTAAAAGATACCAACTTCAATAAAATAGGTGTTATAACTTTATCAACTGATTTTACAATTGAACAAGATTATAGAAAAGTCTGTTATAATTTACCTATAGATATTTTTTTTAATAGAATACCATTTCTAAATCCTCTCACTTACGAAAATTATATCAAGATGGCAGATCATATTACTGAAACAACAGATCAGATATTACCTAATGAGAAAGTTGATGTAGTAGCATATGGATGTACTTCTGGTACAATTGAAATAGGGGAAGAAAGAATAAAATCTGAAATAAACAAATCAAAATCAGATGCTTTGGTAACTACTCCGATTACAGCAGCAATTAAGGCCTTTAAATTATCAAATTTCAAAAAAATTGCAGTTCTCACACCTTACCCTAAAGATGTAAATATCAAAGTATATGACTATCTTATTAAACATGGGTTTGATATTATATCCTTTAGTTCATTTAATTTGAATTATGATTCTGAAATAGCAAGGGTTACACCGGAAAGTTTAATACATACAATTTCATCTTTAGACTTAACAGAAATTGACTGTCTATTTGTTTCGTGTA
>CACOVJ010000006.1 GCA_902630465.1 uncultured Alphaproteobacteria bacterium
GACCCTTACTTTAACGAAGTGGGAAGAGTATATCCTAAGTACAAAAAGTATATAAAAATTTTAAATAAGGATTACTTAATAAATTCTAAGACATTGGTTCATGGAGATTTTAGTCCAAAAAATATACTGATTGGGAAAAATAAAATTGTATACCTAGATGCAGAATGTTGTAACTTTGGTGATCCAGTTTTTGACTTGGTTTTTTTTTCAAATCATTTACTTATAAAAAGTATATTTATAAAAGATAAGTCAAAAGAATTTATTAAATCTTACATAACCTTTTATAAAGAATATTTAAAAAATTTTAACGCTAAAAATTATAAACTATACATAAATAGAATTATTAAAATGACGCCAATAATGATGCTTGCAAGAATAGATGGAAAATCTCCAGTTGAGTATATTAAATCAGAGAAAATTAAAAATACTATTAGAAACAAATCATTCTTACTATTAGAAAGAAAAATTAATAGTTTAAATGATATTATAAGAATAATTAATGAAGGATAGTTCAATAATAGAAAAAGTTTTATCAAGAAGAGTATTTGACTCAAGAGGTAATCCTACGATAGAAACAGAGATTATTACAAAAAGTGGTGCACATGGTCGTGCAATTAGTCCATCTGGAGCCTCTACTGGTAAAAATGAGGCCGTAGAGATAAGAGACAAAGATGAAAAATTTAATGGTAAGGATGTTAAGAGAGGATTAGAATTAATTGATAATGAAATAGCTAGTTTACTAATTGGTAGGTCATGTGAAGACCAAAAAGCTTTTGATAAAATACTTAATGATTATGATCAAACAAGTCAAAAAAAGAGAATTGGCGGAAACGTAAGTACTTCACTCTCAATAGCAAATTATTTATGTGCTTCTAATTTAAATAAAACTCCTGCATTTAATTTTTACGCTAAATCAGAGAAGCTAAAAATACCTAAACCTGAAATTCAAATATTTGGTGGCGGTGCACATTCTGGAAATCAAAATAGTTTTCAGGATTTTCTAATATATCCAATAAATAATTTTTCTTACGAACAATTCTTAAATTCAGTTTATAATATCTTTAACTATACGAAAGAAAAGTTAAAAAAAAATAATAATTTTTTTGGATATTGTGATGAAGGTGGATTTTATCCAAATAAACTCGATCAGTTTGATATTTGTGAAATTATTAATGAAGGAATTTTAAAAAGCAATTTAACCCCAAATCAAGATTTGGGTATTTCAATAGATGTAGCTGCATCCAATTTCTATAATCAAGGTAGCTATAATTTATATAATGATGAAATTGATAAAATAGATTTAACTAATATTCTAAGTAAATTAATTAATGATTTCAATGTTAGTTTAATAGAGGACCCTTTTTATGAAGAGGATTTTAACTCTTTTGCATTATTAAAAAAACAACATACTAAGTCTGTAAAAATTATTGGTGATGATCTTGTTTGTTCAAATTATGATCTATTAAACAAGGCAATAAGAAATAAATGTGTTGATGGAATAATAGTTAAAATAAATCAATGTGGAACAATTTCAGAAACTTTGGAAGTTATTCAATTAGCTAAAAAAAATAATATACAAACAATTCTCTCAGCAAGATCTGGGGACACTGAAGATGTTTTCCTAAGCCAGTTTGCCGTAGCATGGGATGTTGATATGATTAAAGTAGGATCTTTTTCAAGAAGCGAAAGAACATCAAAATGGAATGAGTTAATCCGAATAGAAGAGAAATTAAAGTAATAGAAAAATTAAACTTCTAAAATCATATTTTCAGCACTACTTACTTTTAATTCACCAGATTGTTCAATTTTAAGAGATTTAATTTTATTATTTTCTATAAGCATTGCAAAACGAGAACTACGGTATCCCATAAAATTTTGTGATTTATCAGTTATTAAATCGTAATATCTTGAAATTTCAGCATTACCATCCGCAATGCCTTTAATTTGATGATCTTCAGAATAACTGATTAACCATGATTTCATAACATAATGATCATTTACAGATAGACAATAAATATCCTCAATATGTTTCTTTTTAAATGATTCATAAAGTTTAATGTATCCTGGTAGATGTTTTTCAGAACAAGTAGGTGTAAATGCGCCAGGAACACCAAATAATAGTAGTCTTTTGTTGTTAAATTCATCTTTTAAAGATAATACATTTGAAACTCCATCTTTTATTATTGGCACTTTGATATCTGGTATATTTTTTATCATTTCATTTTTTCTATTGAGTTTAGAATTTGTTTTTTAGATAATATTTCTGATAAAAGTATGCCCTCAGGGTATTTAGATGAAAAGAATGCATTCAATGGAATTCCAAATCTATTATACCTTTTTAAGAAAGTATCAATTTCTTTACTTGGTTTTGTCCAATCAGCTCTAACTAAAACAATATTATTTTTCATAAATGCTTCTTTAATTTTTTTTGACTGTAGAACATTTATTTTATTAAATTGACACGTTGCACACCAGTCTGCTGTTATATCAATGAAAACAACTTGGTCATTTTCAACAAGATTTTTAATATCTGTATCTAAAAAGTTTATCCAACTTTCATCATTTTTTATCATATTTTCTGATTTGATAAAATTTAAAAATGGGATTGAAAATAAAGTAACTACAGACAAAACTGTTATTGTATTTTTAAAAAAGTTAATCTTGACAGATACAGTAATTAAAAAAACAATTATTAAAAATATTAGTACGAAATATAAATTGTAAAAATTTAATAAGATATTTATTATCCAAAATATTGTACCTATAAGTAATATTGATAAAAGATATTTAGTATAAATCATCCATTTACCTGGCTTAGGTAAGAAAAATACCAATCTAGGGAATAGAACTACAACCAAATATGGAAGACTCATACCAAATCCCATAAAAATAAAAATTAAGAATAATGTTAATGAATTTTGTGTAAATGCTGCAGTTATAGCAGTACCTATGAAAGGTGCAGAGCAAGGAGTAGCCAAGAGTGTTGCAAAAAAAACCATTAAAAAAATTTTTAGCAAAAAAACTATTTCCTTGATTAAATATGTTTGATCTTTTTATTGAAGATGGCAGATTAATTTCAAATAATCCAAGTGTATTTAACGAAAATACAGTTAACACTAATAAAATGAATATTAGGAAGTGTGGTTCTTGAAACTGCATGCCCCATGACACTGAAAAATTAAGTTGTTTTAGGATGAGAAAGAATGAAGCTAACAATAAAAATGAAGACAATATACCTAATGATGTATAAATAAAACTTAACCTAATAGACGAATATTTATTGTTTAAAACGGACATCAATTTTATTGATAAAACAGGAAAGACACATGGCATTAGATTTAATATAAAACCACCTAACAAAGATATAAGTAAAATATATATTAATTGATCTTTAATAAATATATTTGATATTGAATCTTCTAAAGTTATGTTTTTTGAAAATTTGTAATTGTGATTTTGATCATTAATTATAACTTCTATTGGGAAATTTTTTTCGCTAAACTGTTTTTTATTAAAATTAAATTTTGAGCTTATATTTTTTAAGTTAAAAGAAAGTTCATTAATTGGATTATATACCGGCAAACCAAATGGTGTGTGAATATAAATATTGGTATTTACAAAATTCTTTTGTGAGTCAGCAATAATATTTATTTCTACTGTTTGTGCACTCTGTGTTGCATAAACTTTAACTTCATTAAGTGCACTTAAATTTATATCAGTTAAAGGGATATTGGATTTGGCTTTTTCAATATCGTATAAAAAATTTGTGTATTCTCCAATTCCTGGAGGAATTTCTAAATATAAATTGGCATTACCTGGGATACAAATATGTTTACAAACTAAATAATTCGTGTTTAAATTAATTTTTGTCATTTTATTTATATCAAGCAACTTAATTTCCATGGGAAAAATTACACTTTCCAAATATCCAATTGAGTCTAATCCAAGAATTTGAAATTGAGTAGGTGTTGGCCATTCAATATTAATTTGACTTATGTTTTCTGAATTATTCCACACTAGGTTTTGAGGAAAACCACCTCCTCCAGGAGACTTCCAATAAGTTTTCCAACCAGGTTCTAGTTCATATTCTAAACCTATTAATATTGTGTCAAGATTATCTGTATTTGTTTTTGATGAAATTAATCTAACTTTTGACTTGTCGTTTATAACCCAATCACTTGATAAAGCGAATATATGAGTGCTATAAAATGACACACAAGTCATAAGTACAGAAAATAGTACAAATTTAATATTTTTTTTTATCTTGTTCATAAGAAAAATTTGATATCATATTGAATAATAATTAATTATACGAATATATATATTATATGAATTTAACTGGACAGTTCTTAATTTCAATGCCTTCTTTGCAAGACGAGCGGTTTGATAAAACGGTTATATATATGTGTGCCCACTCTAAAGATGGCGCAATGGGTATCATAATAAATAAAAAAATTGATTATGATCTTTATCCTGATCTTTTAGAACAGCTTGGCATAGACAAACCTTTAGGAAATAAAAAATTATATATAAGATATGGTGGTCCAGTTGAGAGTGGTAGGGGTTTTGTTTTACACTCTGATGAAGTTGTTCAAAAAGAAACTCTTAACATCGCCAAAGGCATTGCATTAACAAGCACATCTGAGTTTTTTGAAGATTTATCAAAAGGAAATGGCCCTAAAAATAGCATATTAGCTCTAGGTTACGCAGGTTGGGGTCCAGGACAAATAGAATTAGAGTTAGCTTCAAATAGTTGGATGACACTAAAAGCTGACAATAGTTTTATTTTTGATGAAAGTATTACAAACAAATGGAAAGATGCATATAATTTATTAGGTATTGATCCTTCAAGGCTTTCTTATAATTCGGGTAATTGTTAATTATAATATAATATCAAAGTTTCGTTCCTTATCTTTTTCGGTAATTTTCTTAATTTTAAATTTAGATGTCTTAACCAGTTTATCACCCTTATTAGTTACAAATGATTTCATTTTAATTACTTCTTTTTCAGGCATCTTTCTTTCATATTTAAGTGTATATTTTTTTCCAGAAATTATAAAAACTGTCTTCATTTAATTCTCCATTTTTTAAAATATTATTATCTTTTTATTCTATCAAAAAATAGATTCAAAGTAATTAAATGGGGGAATTAATTCCCCCATCTTAGTGATTAATTATAAGGAGTTTGAGTACTAATCACTAAATTTATATTAATCACGTATAGAATAAGCTATTACCCCTACTTCAGCTTTATCAGTGCCAAGCTTCTCAGCTTCTTCACTAATCCGAAGTCCCATAGTGCTTTTTATTATATAAATAACGATGTAAGAAAATATGAATACAAATAAACATATTGAAATTACTCCTAATAGTTGTATTACGTATGAAGCATCAGGATTTGTAAAAGGAACTACTAATGTTCCCCAAATTCCTGCAAACATGTGAACGGGAATTGCTCCTACAACATCATCAAGTTTTAGTGAATTAAGGAGTTGAGTTCCATAATACATAATTATTCCACCAATGGCCCCAATAAAGATTGCTAAAAGAGGTGATGGCATTAAAGGCTCTGCAGTAATAGATACTAATCCTGCTAATGCTCCATTAAGCATCATTACTATGTCAGTTTTACCACCAATAACTCTTGTTATGATTGCGCCTGCCATACATCCGCCACAAGCAGCTAATTGTGTATTCATAAAGATTTGAGACATAGCAGTTGCGTCTTCATATGAGCCTAATGCTAATTGTGATCCACCATTAAAACCATACCAGCCCATCCACAAAATAAATGTTCCCAACGTGACGAGGGGAATTGAAGATGGTGCAAATGGTGCCATGTTTGCTGGTTCACCAGATTCAGTAAATCTACCTAATCTTGGACCTAACAAAATAACACCTGCTAATGTAGAACCAGCAAAATCAGAAAAGCCAAGAGCATCAAGCCAACCTCCGCCCCATTCCCATCCCATTTGTATAGGATAGATAAAGCCACCTAATATTGCAGCAAAAACAAAAAATGGCCAAATCTTAATTCTTTCAGCAACTGCTCCAGATACAATTGATACTGTTGCACATACAAATAAAGCTTGAAAAAACCAATCTGAAGCGTCAGAATATCCTGTATCCATAGAAGTATTGTCAGTCCACAAAGAAGGAAATCCTAAAATACCACCTTCTTCAACTCCATAACCTAAATTGTAGCCAAATAAATAAAAAACAATTGAAACTATAGCAAACTTTCCAATATTTTTAGCAGCAATTGTTGAGACACTCCTAGTGGTTACAAGACCTGATTCTAAAAATAAAAATCCGGCAGCCATCCACATGACTAAAAAGCCACAAACTAGAAATGAAAAAGTATTTAAAATATATGCAACTTCAGCATCAACTTCAGCTCGTGCATATGAACTAAATAGTAAAAAACATGATACTATTCCAATTAAATAAAGAGATTTTTTAAACATTAATCCTCCACTATAAATTTCACAGAACACAGCTCACTCCGAGCAGTGTGTTACTATTCATGCATCGCTATGGAAATTAATATATAAGATCCGCGTTCCTTCGGTTTAACCTACTTCCGATCTGAATAAATCCAGATTGAACGATTTTATAACTAAGCATGCGTTCCTTCGACTTTCGTCTACTTCCGTCACTCGTAAGAGTGATGAACGTATAAATTGACATAATTTAATTATTAAATTTATTAAGTTTCAAAATGTAAAAATAAGTATGCAAAAAATGCATACCCAAATAAATCAATGTATTTTTGCAAATTCTTCCTATTTGACTGTTGATAAATCTGTCCATGCAGAATTATTATTACTCGAAACTACAGTAGCCTTAATGAATTTCATAATGTGCAATCCGTCATTAACATTAGGTAGAATTTTAATTAAATCAGATTTATTTTCTTTGTTTAGAATAACATCTGCTGCATCTGAATAGATTTGTGCAAAAGCTTCTAGATATCCCTCTGGATGACCAGCTGGCACTCTTTCGAATGAAAATGAACCATGTTGTTTTAATGATCCTCCTCTCGTTATTATCTGGTTCGGCTTTCCAAGTTTACTAAATGTAGCGTAATTTGGATTCTCTTGTGACCAATGAAGTGCTCCTTTATCACCATACATTGATAATCTAAAATTATTTTCTTCACCTGTTGCAACCTGTGATATTGATAAGTTTCCTTTTACCTTATTTGACATCCTTATCATAATTGAGGCATCATCCTCAAGTTTTCTTCCATCAACAAAAGTTGTTAAGTCTGCAGCTACAGACATTAGTTTTTCTCCGATAATAAATTCAATTAAATGCATTGTATGACTGCCAATATCTCCTACAGCACCGGCAACACCGCTTCTTTTAGGATCTGTTCTCCACTCTGCTTGTTTATTTTCACCTGTTTCTTCTTCTTTTGAGCCTAACCATCCCTGAAGATATGAACCTTTAACCATTCTTATTTTTCCAAGTTCACCGTTTTTAATTAATGAACGCATTTCTCTTATAACTGGATAGCCAGAGTAATTGTGTGTCAGAAAAAAGTGTGCTTTAGATTTAGTAACTGTATCAGATAATTTATAAGCATCCTCCATTGTTGAAGTCATAGGTTTATCGCAAATAACATGTATATTTTTATTTAAAAATTCAATTGCAGGTGCTGCATGCATATGATTTGGAGTTACAATTGAAACTACATCTATTCCATCTTTTCTTTGTGATTCTTTTTCAGCCATTGTTTTAAAATCAGGATAACTTCTTGATGGGTCTAATCCAATTTCCTCGGCTGATTTTGTAGCTTTTTCTGGAGTTGAAGATAAACATCCAGCGACAAATTCATATTTATCATCCATCCTTGCACATAATCTATGCACTGCACCTATAAAAGCACCTTGCCCACCACCAATCATTCCAAGTTTAAGTTTTTTATTCATTTTAAAATTTTATATACCTAAAAGTTTTTTATTAGTCTGTTGATCCATACGGGAGTCTGCAAAATCATCAAAAGCTTTTTCAGTGACATCAATTATGTGATCACTAATAAATTTTGCACCTTCCTCTGCTCCCTGTTGAGGACTTTTAATACAACATTCCCATTCAAGCACCGCCCATCCATTGAAATCATATTGAGATAACTTAGAAAAAATTGACTTGAAATCTACCTGACCATCCCCTAAGGATCTAAATCTTCCAGCTCTATCTATCCAAGATTGGAAACCTCCGTAAACTCCCTGCCTACCTGTTGGGTTTAATTCAGCATCCTTAACATGAAACATTTTCAATTTTTCATGATAAATATCAATATGATCAAGATAATTTAAATGCTGAAGCACAAAATGACTTGGATCATAAAGCATATTACATCTTGGATGATTTTTTACTTTTTCTAAAAACATTTCAAAAGAAATTCCATCATGCAAATCTTCACCAGGATGAATTTCATAGCATAAATTTACACCTGATTGATCGAAAGCATTTAGAATTGGTAACCAACGATTTGCAAGCTCATTAAATGCTTCTTCAACTAAACCTGATGGTCGTTGAGGCCATGGATACATATAAGGCCAAGCTAGTGCTCCAGAAAATGTGGCATGTTCTGTAAGACCTAAGTTTTTAGATGCTTTTGCAGCCATCATTAATTGATTTATTGCCCAATCTTTTCTTTTGGATGGATTACCTCTAACACTTTCATCTGCAAATCCATCAAATGGAATATCGTATGCAGGATGAACTGCTACTAGTTGTCCTTGGAGATGAGTTGATAATTCTGTAAGCTCAATTTTATTTTTGTCCAAAATACCTTTTATTTCATCACAATAGCTTTTGCTTTCAGATGCTTTAGATAAATCAATAAGACGTTTATCCCATGAAGGTATCTGCACTCCTTTATAACCTAAACTAGAAGCCCATTTAGAAATACCATCTAATGAATTAAATGGATTTTCATCTCCAACAAATTGAGCAAGAAATATAGCAGGTCCTTTGATTTTTTTCATTTTTATTTAAAAATATTTAAACATGATTTGCAATTCTAGTCATCTAAATTAAATTATTTTTTTGAAATTTTTATATAAAATTTCTGCACTAGTATTCATTGATTTCATATTAATTTTTGCATTTTGATCAAAAACTTTTAAAGCTCCTTTACCTAAACTATCTTCTAAGGCTTTCTCATATTCTGGTACACATGACCACTGGCTAACTGTATCTTCTTTAATTTCTATGTGAAATTGTATTCCATATGCATGATCCATGTATTTAAAAATTTGATACTTGGTAGTGGGTGATGAAGCTAAAATTTTGACATCATTATTTTTTTCTAATTCTATTACTTCATAACTATGCCACTGAAGGGCCTTTATTTTTTCAGGATATTCTGAAAACAACTTATCAAAATTTTTATTCTTGGTCATATTTATGTCCAATATTCCTATTTCTGGTGGGTTTGATTTAACAACTTGCCCGCCTAGGACTTCTCCAAGTAGCTGACAGCCAAGACAAAAACCTAAATAAGGTTTTTTAAGGTTAATAACGTATTCCTTTATCTTATTCTTTTCATCTATTAACCATGGATATGTTTCTTCCATCCAAGTATCCATTGGGCCACCCATACAAAACATAGCATCATAAGAAGATAGATTATCAGGAATTTTATCTCCCTGATCTAATTCAATAGTTGTTATGTTAAATTTATCTGTTTTCATTAAGTCGAGTATATAACCAGGTGTTTCTATTGGTATGTGTTGCAGTATTATTATATTTTTAGACATTAGCTTCTAGATTAAGTAATTTTTTCTTTAGCTTAATACCCCCTAAACCTGAAAATCCGCCAAGCGAACCGTCACCTCTTACCACTCTATGACATGGTATAATTAATAATAAATTATTTTGTCCACAAACATTTCCAACATAACGGGGAGAAGTTTTCAACTTTTTTGCAATATATCCATACGATACTGTAGTTCCAAATTTTATTTTGGATAATTCTTTCCAGATTTTATTTTGTAAGTCAGATCCAGATAAACTGTATGAAACATTAATTTTTTTTAATTTTCCTAAAGTATATAGTGTTACCTGTTTTGAGACATAAATTAAAAATTTTGAACTTGTATAGTTTCTTATCTTACCAAATTTAAGTGATATAATTTTTGAACCACTAGATTTGATTGTTATCCATCCAAAAGAAGTCTTAAAAGAATAAGAATTCATATATTTAAATATATCACTATTGATGGAATCTAACAAAATAATTTATAATGTTAAAATGGATGAAGATAATTTAAATATTGAAATTAGAAAATTTTTAAAAAAAGTTGGTATTACTTCTCAACGTGAAATTGAAAAATTTATAAGAAATAGCGTTGCTAATGGCAGCCTTAAGGAGGGTCAATCTATAGAAATTTCAATGAATTTGTCGTCAAAGAATAATGAATTATCTCATGTGATAAAAGAAACTATAAATATTAAAAAATAAATCTTTTTCACGTAAATACATGGATATTTATTTAGGCCTTTTCATTTTAAATTTTGAACTGACCGTTGTATATTCAGAATATCCCATTCTCGCAACATAACGCATTGCTGCACTATTCACTCTTCCTTTTTCTATAAAGCTATCTTTAATATAAATTCCAATCACTTCACCCATTACCATTGTAGAAAACTTTCTTGAAGTAGACTTTAATTTTATAGATTTTAGTAACTTACATTCTAGATTTACAGGACTATCATCAACGGAAGGAACTGTAACCAATCTTGATTTACGTTTTTTCAATTTAGTCAAAACAAATTCATCATCATCTTTATGAATATCTTTTGAAGAGAGGTTCATTTGTTTTCGTGTTGCTGTTGTTGCAAAATTAACTACAAACTCTTTTGTTGTCATTATGTTTGTTAAAGTGTCTTTTTTTAGAGAAGACCTATCAGACGCTCCCGCAACAAACATTATCTGTGGGGGATCATCTGCTATAGCATTAAAATAAGAATATGGGGCTAAATTGACAATACCTTTTTTATCAATAGATGAAATCCACCCAATAGGTCTTGGAAATATTAATGATTTATAAGGATCAATCGAAAATGGGTTTTTTTTTGGCTGATAGAACATTATATTTTTAAATTAATAGTAAGTGAGTATTTATAAAAGTTCTAATAAATTAATCTAGACTAAATGTTAGTTAAGTCGAGTTTGAATTTTATCAAGGTTTTCAAGTTTTGATAGAGGTCCAATACTGGAAATAGTGATAGGGCCTGACACTATTTTTCTCGATATATTTTGAACTGTTTCTTTAGAAACTAAATCAATCTTTTTAATAGTTTCAGACGGCTCAATAATTCTATTAAAAACTAATAATTGCCTTGCAGCACTTTCACAACGTCTGAATGCACTTTCACGACCCATCATTAAACTTGCTTTTAATTGCGCCTTACCTCTATTAATTTCTTTTTCAGTTATGGAATTAGGACTATTGTTTAATTCATTACATAATACTGGTATTAATTCTTGAATTTGATTTTCACCTGTGCCACAATAGATCCCAAACACGCCTGTATCAGTATAAGATGAGCTAAAAGAAGAAATACCATATACGAGTCCTCTTTTTTCTCGAATTTCTTGAAATAGTCGTGATGACATTCCACCTCCTAAAAGTGAAGAATAAACAAGTAAAGAATAAAAATCATCATGATGATAATCAAGTCCTTCAAAACCTAATAGTAAGTGGATTTGCTCTAATTTTTTGTCTTCTCTATATTCTCCAGATTTATAGTCAGCTTTTACTCTGGAATTTAAATGTCCCGATGGTAGATTGGTACAAGCTTTTTTAATAGACTCAACAAATTCATCATGATTAATCTTACCTGCAGCACTAATTATCATCTTATTTGGATTATAGTGATTCATCATAAAAGACTTTACTTCTTCTCTAGAAATATTTTTAATAATATCAGTTTTACCTAATATAGATCTACCCATTGGCTGATTTGGATATGCTTTTTCTTGCCAGTAATCAAAAATCATATCATCTGGTGTATCAAGATACATGCCTATCTCCTGAATAATTACACCTCTTTCTCTATTAAGCTCTTCTTCAGCAAAAGTTGAGTTTTGAAGTATGTCTGTTAATATGTCTATTCCATATGGCAAGTCGTCTGCTAATAATTTAACATAATATGCGGTAATTTCTTTTGAAGTATATGCATTAATATCACCACCGACGTTTTCTATAGTTTCAGCAATTTGCAGGGCATTTCTAGTTTTTGTTCCTTTAAATGCCATATGCTCAAGAAGATGTGCTACGCCATTGACTTCTTTAGTCTCATCTCTTCCACCAACATAATTCCAAATTCCCATTGAAACTGTCTCAAGACCTGGCATGTTTTGAGTAACTATTCTTAATCCATTGTCTAGTTCTGTAATTTTTTGCATATTAAATATTTTGTAATAAGTAATTTTTAACTTCTTTGGTATTATTAGGTAATATAGTTAACTTTTCTTCTTTATCAAAGAGATTACTTAATTCTATTGGTATATCTGCTGTTTTATTAATAGCTTTTTCTACAGCTAAATTAAATTTAGCTGGATGAGCACAAGCCAGAGAAACCCAAGTCTCGTCATCATTTTTGTCCATAAGTAACTTTAAACCTGTAGCAGTATGAGGATCGGATATATAATTATACTTTTCAAATACCTTAGAAATTGTATCTAAGGTTTCATCATCATTAATGCTAGAAGCATCATAAATTTTTTTAAAATTATTAATTACTTTTGGACTAAATAAATAATTTCCTGTTTTATTAAATTCATCAAAAGCATTTTTTACTTGATGACTATCTCTGTCAAAACTTTCAAACATCTGTCGTTCAAAATTACTCGATATTTGTATGTCCATACTTGGACTATATGTTTGAGATACAATTTTTTTGTTCATTTGACCATGTATTAAAATAGATTTTAAAATATCATTTTTATTTGTCGCAACATGAAGTCGATTAATGGGAAGACCCATTTGTTTTGCTACATAAGCAGAAAATATATTTCCAAAGTTTCCTGATGGAACAATAAAATTAATGTCTTTATTTTTTATCTGTAGATGACTCCAAAAATAATATACAACTTGAGCTATTAATCTTGCCCAATTTATTGAATTTATTGCAGTTAAAGAAGTTTTATTTTGTATTTCATCATCTACAAATAAAGTTTTTACGATATTTTGACAGTCATCAAAATTACCTTCAATTGCAATATTAAAAATATTTTCTTCATCAATTGTCGTCATTTGTTTTTGTTGAATTGGAGAAACTTTGCCATGTGGGTGTAATATAAATACATTTATATCTTGATTTGTTTTAAAAGCATGAATTGCTGCAGATCCAGTATCTCCAGATGTTGCACCTAATACAGTTAATTTTCTTGGATTTACATCTAAACTATTTGAAAATAATTTTCCTAAAAACTGTAATGCATAATCTTTAAAAGCATATGTTGGACCATAAATTAGTTCTAAAATATACTTATTAGTTTGTAATTCTTTTATTGGTGCTTTTTTTTCATGCCTAAAATTTGCATAACTCTCATTTAAAATTTTTTGTAAATTACTTTTAGTAAAGTTTTCTCTTACAAATGGAAAGATTATTTCTAAAGCTACATCTTCGTATGATTTATTTTCTAAGTTATCAATATTAATAGTGGGCCACTCAACTGGCAGATATAATCCTCCATCTTTTGAAAGACCTTGATAAAGGATTTCATTGAATGATTTTTTAAGAGAATTATCTCTCGTACTTAAATATTTCATTTAAAGGTATCTATTATTTATATAATTTTTAAAATATTTAGCATTTAAACTTGAGTTTGTAACCTGTTCTAAAACTTCATTTGTACTAAAAAAACTCGCTTTTTCATGAATATTTGTCTTTAGCCATTTAACTAAATCATCAAATTTCCCTTTTTCAATATTTAAGTCTAGTTCTGGTAAATCAATTCTTAATTGACTTGTAAATTGAGCTGCAGTCAAGGCTCCAAGTGAATACGTTGGAAAATATCCAAATAAACCTGCATACCAATGTACATCTTGTAAACATCCGTCAGTATCTTTTTCAACTTTTCTATCAAACAATTTTTTATATTCTTCATTCCATGCTTCTGGCAAATCATTAACATTAATTTCATTATTAAATATTTTTCTTTCAAGATTAAAACGTAAAATAATATGCAGGGGATAGGTAACTTCATCAGATTCAACCCGAATAAACGATTTCTCAACTCTTGTTCCAAGCAAATATAAATTGTTTGGATCAAAAGAATTATCTATAATGTTGAATTTATTTTTTAATATTTTTGATAAAAATTTTTTAAAAGCTAGTGATCTTGTTATTTGCATTTCAATCATAAGGGACTGGCTTTCATGCATTGCCATTCCTCTTGATTTGCCCACTGGTTGATGACTCCATTTCATGGGGAGATTTAATTCATATAATGCGTGTCCTGTTTCATGCATAACTCCATCAAGAGATGAAAAAGGATTTTCTTTATTATATCTTGTTGTAATTCTTACATCATTTGTAGAACCGCCACAGAATGGGTGCACACTTTTATCAAGCCTTCCTCTTTTGAAATCAAAACCAATTATTTTCATAATGTGTTCAGCAATATCCTTCTGTTGATTTTCACTAATTTTGTATTGAATAGGAAAAATTTTTTGTGATTTTTGCTTTTCAATTATAGTATCGATTAAAGGTTTTAGAAATTGTTGAAGATCATCAAACACATTTGCAATTAGTTGCGTGTTTGACCCTGGTTCAAATTTATTAACTAGCGCTTCGTAGGGTGATAAATTAAATTCTTTTCCTAATATACCTGCTTCCTCTTTGGTAAGATTAATTAATTCATCCAAACTTTTTTTTATAAAATTAAAATTTGAATTTTTTCTTGCTTCCTGCCATTCACCTTCACATTTTGCTGCCATTCTAGATATTTTTTGAATTAGTTCAGAAGGAACTGAAGATGTCAATTTATGTTCTCTTTCTATTTCCCTTAAATTACATAAGTCATTTTGATCTAAATCTTCATTCTTTGCTTCTAATATTAAATCTCTTACTTCATTTGAGGATATTTTATCATGACTTAACTTGGATAGGTAAGCAAGCTGCTCCGCCCTTTGGTTTCTAGAGTTAAAGGGCATCATTGTTGACATATCCCAGTGTAAAATCCCTGCAATATCTGATGATAGAGAGGCCTCTCTAAAGATTTCCTTAAGTTTTGTATAAGCAATCATTTATACTTTCTAATTAAATAAATAATATAGATAATTAAAATCGAAAAGCTCATTAAAAACCAAGTAATAGCATATTGTAAATGATTATTTGAAAAATTATGTTTTGCTGTTGATGGAAATAAAAATTCTTCACTATATTTAGTCATATTTTTAATGAAAAACTTTTGATTTATATCGATTTGAAAATATTTTTGAATTTCTTTTAAGTCATAATAATACCATTCATTTTTTTCTGGAGAATTTTTTGGAGTAAACATTTGTTTTTCAGTTGGATATCTCAAATATCCTAAAATTTCTGTAGAAATAATATCAGAATTGTTTTTAAAATAATCTAATTTATTATATTCAAACCAACCTTCATCAATAAGGTATTTATTGTTATGGTTATCAGTTAACAGACTAGCAATAAAAAAACCGTTTTTACCATTGTATGTTTTAGCAGGAAAAAAAATTTTTTTTGATCTGTCAACAGTCCCTTTTGTTATAATTTTTGTAAACTCATCCATGTTTCTATACTTCATCTTTGCCATAGATAAAGATAAGGGTTTTTCTTTTGATAAATTATCAAATTCTTGGATTAAATTTTTTTTCCACACTAGTCTTTCGAGCTGCCAATTACCCAAGTATAATGTTAGGACTATGCAAAAAAAACTAAATAAAGAAAATTTTAAAGGAAATTTACTAATTTATGCTCCCCAAACATACACACAGACAAAAAGGAAAAGCCACACAACGTCAACAAAATGCCAATACCATGCAGCAGCTTCTAATCCAAAATGTCTATCAGGTGTAAAATGATTTTTATAAATTCTATACAAACATACTGCTAGGAAGATTGTACCTACCATGACATGAAATCCATGAAAGCCAGTTGCCATATAGAATACAGATGGATAGATCCCGTCAGTAAAACTGAAGTAATGATGAGCCGCTTCGTAATATTCTACTCCTTGCATAAATGAAAAGAATACCCCTAGTCCAACTGTGATCCATAAAGCTTGAATCGCTTGGTCTCTATGACCTTCTCTAACTGCATGGTGTGCCCATGTACAAGTTGTTCCAGACATAAGTAGTATTAATGTGTTTAGGAATGGAACATCTAAGGGATCAAATGTTTTGATTCCTTCAGGTGGCCAGATTCCGACCGCGCCATCAGAGTCAAATGTTTCAGAAAATTCTTCAATAGGTAGTTTAGGAGTTAAACTTGCATCAAAAAAAGCCCAGAAAAAAGCTACAAAAAACATAACTTCTGAAGCAATAAACAAAGCCATACCATAGCGTAATCCTAACTCTACAACAGGAGTATGAACTTTTTGAAAAGTAGACTCTTTAATAACATCTCTCCACCATAAAAACATAACAGTCAAAAGGCCAATTGTTCCTAATATTAACAACCATTTAGTATCGTAGTGCATATAGAAAACTAAACCAGCTGCCATGGCCAGACCAGCAACTGAAGATAAAAATGGAAGTGGACTAGGGTCAACTAAGTGATATGGATGTTTTTGACCAGTTGAAGTTGATTTGTTAGCCATAATATTAATCTATATATTTAAAAAAGGTATATGACAATGTTATCTCTTCTACATCTTTCATTGTTGGATCTTCACTTATAGCAGGGTCTACATAAAAGACCACAGGCATGTCTACACTCTCACCAGGATTTAAAGTCTGTTTTTCAAAACAAAAACATTGAGTTTTAATAAAATAAGGTCCAACTTTTTCTGGTAACACATTGAATGTCGCAGTTCCTGTTGTTTGAACATTAGATAAATTTTCAGCTTTGTAGTTAACAAGCATATTTTCTCCAACCTTAAATTTAATATTTTCAGGTGCCTTAAAAGACCAGTTTATACTATCGTTTACATCAGCATTAAACTTCAAACTTATATCTCTTTCAAGAATAGTTGAGGACTGAAATTCAGAAATATTTGTTTTCCCTCCATATCCTGTAACACGACAAAAAATATCATATAACGGAACTGAGAAGCCTACTAGTATAATCATAGTTAAAACTATTAAAGATAAACTTAATGCTGTTCTATTATTTGTCATTACACACCAAATATGTTTGCTTTAAACAATGTCCACAAGTAAAAAAAAGCAACTATGCAAAGAAGTATAATTAATGTGATTAAATTTTTTTTTCTTTTGTTTTTCATAATTAAATAAGATGATCGATTAGTAGAGCTGAAAATAAACTAAATAAGTAAAATATAGATATAGCAAAAAATTTTAATCCTTCTGGATTGGGTAATGATTTTTTTTCTTTACTATTTTTTAATTTTATCGAACTAGTTATTAAAAAGAAATTCAGTATTGTTGCTAAACCTAAGTAAATAACTCCTACACTATCACTAACAAATGGAAGATAACTGGAAATGATTAAAACTGCTGTGTAATTAACTATTTGCTTTTTGGTGCTGTCTATACTTTTAACATTTGGAAGCATTGGTACTTTGGCATTTTCATAATCATTAAATCTGTATACTGATAAAGCCCAAAAATGTGGTGGTGTCCAAAAAAATATAATTAGGAACATACTTAATGGCAGAAAGCTGATTTCAGGAGTAACTGCAGTCCAACCAATTATTGGAGGTATTGCCCCAGCTGCTCCTCCAATTACAATATTTAAAGAGGTAGTTCTTTTTAGCCAAAAAGTATAAATAAAAATGTAAAATAATATTGTAAACAAGAGCAAGCTTGTTGAAAGAGGATTGGAATACCATTGCATTAAAATTAAAGATATGATTCCGGTAAAAATTCCTAATACCAAAGCTTCGTTTTTAGAAACAATACCCAATGGTATGGGTCGTATTTTTGTTCTCTCCATTGTCCTGTCAATATCCTCATCAAACCACATATTGATGGCAGCTGACGAGCCTGCTCCAATGGCAATTGCTATAATCACAATAATGTAGTTTATGTTTGCTATTTCTCCTGGAGCTAAAAACATTCCAACAAAAGCGGTAAATATTACTAAACTCATTACTCTAGGTTTCATGAGCTCATAGTATCCCTTAAGCTTTCTCAGAAAGAGATTGTCACTATATCTTTCTAATGTAGATTTATTGTACACCTTCTTTATTCTTTAAATTTAGGAAGAGTCTCAAATTGGTGGAATGGTGGCGGAGAAGATAGTGTCCATTCTAAAGTATCAGCTCCTTCACCCCATGGATTAGCTTGTTCTCTCTTTCCAAAGAAAAGTGCATAAACAATAGCAAATAAGAAAACCAGTGTAGCTGCAAAGGAAATATAGGATCCGTAGGTAGATACAAGATTCCAACCAGCATAGGCATCTGGATAATCTGGAATTCTTCTTGGCATTCCAGCAAGGCCTAAAAAGTGCTGAGGGAAAAATGTTACATTTACTCCTATAAAGAACAACCAGAAATGAAGCTTGCCTAAGAACTCATTATATTTTCTTCCTGACATTTTTCCAAACCAGTAATAAATACCAGCAAATATTCCAAACATAGCGCCCATACTTAAAACATAATGAAAATGAGCAACAACATAATAAGTATCATGCATAACAGTATCAATACCTGCATTTGCTAGAATAACTCCTGTTACTCCACCTAATGTAAATAAAAATACAAATCCAATTGCAAAAAGCATTGGTGTTTCAAATGTAAGAGATCCACCCCACATAGTTGCAATCCAGCTAAATATTTTAATGCCCGTTGGTACAGCTATGATAATTGTTGCAAGCATAAAGTATGCTCTTAAATCTGCACTTAAACCAACAGTAAACATATGATGAGCCCAGACAATAAAACCAATAAATCCAATGGCGATCATTGCGTATACCATTCCTAAGTAACCGAATACTGGTTTTCTAGAAAATGTTGATATAACTTGGCTTACAATTCCAAAAGCTGGCAATATCATAATATACACTTCAGGGTGTCCAAAGAACCAAAATAAATGTTGAAACAATACAGGATCTCCACCTCCAGCTGGATTAAAAAATGTAGTGCCAAAATTTCTATCAGTAAGCAACATTGTTATTGCGCCCGCTAATACAGGTACTGCAAGGAGTAACAAAAAGGCTGTTATCAACATTGCCCAAACAAACAAAGGCATTTTGTGAAGTGTCATGCCTGGTGTTCTCATATTTAAAATAGTTGTAATAAAATTAACAGCTCCTAGAATTGATGAAGCTCCTGCTAAATGCAATGCGAAAATTGCCATATCAACTGATGGCCCAGGATGACCTAGTTTATTTGAAAGTGGCGGGTAAATAGTCCAACCTGTACCTGCTCCTGTGCCTATTGTTGCAGATACAACTAAAAGAACTAGTGCTGGAACTAAAATCCAAAAACTAAAATTATTCATTCTAGGAAAAGCCATGTCAGGTGCACCAATCATTAGTGGTACAAACCAATTACCAAAACCTCCTATTAAAGCTGGCATAACAACAAAGAAAACCATCAATAAGCCATGTGCAGTTATAATTACATTCCATGCCTGTCCATCAGCAACTACATCTAAACCAGGTGCAGCAAGTTCCGCCCTCATGAGAAGAGAGAAAAAACCCCCGACTAGTCCAGCCAGAATTGAAAATATTATGTACAATGTACCTATGTCTTTATGATTTGTAGAAAAAAACCATCTCTTAATAAAACCAGGTTTGTGATCGTGGTGATCATGATCTGCTGCAGCTTCGTAACTCATCTTGCTCCTATTCAATAACTATGTTGGTATTTAAATTTTTAGCCATGGCTAATTTACTTTTTTGTTCAATGACCCATTTGTTAAAATCAGCTTCATTTAGCGCTTCAATTACAATTGGCATGTAACCATGCCCAGTTCCACAAATTTCAGAGCATTGTCCTCTATAAATTCCTGGTTGGTCTATATTGAACCAAGTTTCATTTAGACGACCAGGGACTGCATCTTTTTTTACTCCAAGTGAAGGCATAGCAAAACTATGAAGTACATCACCTGCGGTGACAAGAACGTGAATATTTTTATTTGCTGGGAGAACTAAATTATTATCAACCGTCAATAATCTAACATCACCTTCTTTTAATTCATCATCAGGAATTAGAAAACTCTCAAATGAAATATCATCGTGTTCAGGATATTGGTATTCCCAGTACCATTGATGTCCAATAACTTTTATGGTCATATCAGGTTCGGGTATAACGTCTTGTTGATATACAAGTTTAAATGATGGAATTGCCATCACAATTAAAATTATAACAGGAATACCAGTCCACAAAGTCTCTAAAATTGCGTTATGACTTCTTTTTGATGGGTTTGGATTGGCTTTTCTTCTAAATTTAATCGCAACAT
The DNA here is from genome assembly GCA_902630465.1 of uncultured Alphaproteobacteria bacterium. Taxonomy (GTDB): domain Bacteria; phylum Pseudomonadota; class Alphaproteobacteria; order HIMB59; genus CACPNW01. The sequence goes on from CACOVJ010000006.1 coordinate 20,583, forward strand.
AAATAATTAAAAAAAGTACAAAAATTGTTATAACTGTCATCATGATTAAAACAAAGTCATGCAGACTTAGAACACTTCGCATAACATCACTTGCAGGAGCTTGAAATCCAAGCTGCCAATCATAAGGTTCTTTTGCAAAGACTATAGAACCAAAAAACGTGGTTAGAAGTAAGGGTAAAATGCGCATCTTTATTAGAGCTATATAACATTTATGAATAAATAATTCAGCTATTTACAAAAGATTTTCTGTCTATTTATTAGGACAGGTTGTCGCTTATTTCATATTTTCAACTAATGACTGTAATGAAAAAATTGCTACAGTCGTTGCTGTATCTGATCTTAAAATTCTTTTTCCAAGTGAGACTGGAATTGTCTGCGGAAGGGATAGTATGTTTTCTTCTTCTTCTTTTGAAAAGCCTCCTTCTGGTCCAATTAATATGGCCCATTTTTTATAATAATTAATATTCTTAGACAAAGCATCATAAATCATAGGAAGATTTTCATGATTTTCATTACAAAAAATTAAACATCTATCTTTTGGAAAATTTTTAACTATTTTATCCAATGTTGCCACCTCATCTATAGAAGGAACCAATAATCGTTCTGATTGCTCAGTGGCTTCAATAATATTCATCCTTAAATTTTTAATATTAATATTTGGTTGATTAGTAAACTGTGTTGCGCAGGGTATAAATCTAGTTATACCAAGTTCCGTCGCTTTTTGGATTGTAATATTAATACGAAATAATTTTATAGGGGAGAAGATTAACCAAATATCAGTTTCAGATTTAATTTCTCTAGTTTTATTTGTAACTTGGAGTACAATATTATCACGATTAATTGAAACAACTTTTGAGAGCCATTCGCCTGTTAAACTATCAAAAATTAAAATATTATCATCAATTTTTATTCTTAAAACATTTTTTAAAAAGTGATGTTGCTTTTTTTTTATATAAATCATCATATTTGATGATAATTTCTTTTCTATATACAATCGTGTTTTAGACTTTTTCATAACAATAGTTTAAAAAGTATTAACATTTTATTCATATATGTTGGATAGTTTAGTTTTAAAAAAATTCACTAATTATTTAGAATTAATTAGATTTAATAAACCAATTGGTTTCTTATTATTGATGTGGCCATGTTGGTTTGGTTTGTCACTTTTAGAATTACAATTAAAAAATTTTATAACTTGGTTAATAATATTTTTTTTAGGTTCCTTTTTTATGAGAAGTGCTGGATGTATAATAAATGACATTATCGACAGAGACTTTGACAGATCCGTTCAGAGAACTAAACTTAGACCTATTGCTTCAAACGCGATTAGTATTATTGAGGCAATGGTATTATTATTTATTTTTCTAATTCTAGGATTGATTATTCTTTTACAATTTAGTTTATATACAATTTTCATTGGATCATTGAGTCTACCTTTTATCATTCTATATCCTTTTATGAAACGTTTTACATTTTGGCCTCAAGTTTTTTTAGGATTAACATTTAGTTGGGGTATTTTAATAGTTTCATCACATTTTAATGAATCAATAACATTTGAATTCATTTTACTCTATATTGCATGTGTAATTTGGACTTTGGGATACGATACAATTTATGCATACCAAGACAGAAAAGATGATATTAAGCAAAATATTAAATCTACAGCAGTACTTTTTGGTGATTATGGCAAATGGTTAGTTTTAAGTTGTTACTTAATTGTGCTTTCTATTTTTGTGTATTTGGGTTGGAATTCCTCATATTCCCCATTTAGTGTATTTATTATAGCTATCATTGGCATTTGTACGTATATAGCTATTCAAAAATGGGATATAAACTCAACGGAAAGCTCAAATTATTATTTTCGTCAGAATAATATTTTTGGATTTATGTTATTTATATATTTGTTAACTTTTTAATGAAATCCTCAAAGAAACATTCTGTTACATCGAGAATAATATTTAATTATCTTATAAATCATAAGTTTAAAATATTGTTAGCTTTGATAATGATGATTATTTCCGCAGCTGCTACTGGATTGCATGCATGGTTGGTTAGACCAGCTTTAGATGAAGTACTGATTAAGGGAAATAAAGAAATGCTTTTTTTAATCCCGATTGCAATTATTATCGTAACTTTAGTTAAAGGATTAGCTACTTACACTCACTCATACCAAATGAGCAAAGTAGCTCATGAAATAATTGCTAAATTACAAACACAAATGTTTGAAAAATTAATGTATTTGAATATGAAGTTTTATAATGACTCAAAATCAGGTAATCTTATTTCAAGATTAATAAATGATACTTATTATCTAAGACTAGCAATAGTAAAATCAGTTACTGGAATAATAAAAGATGTATTAGTAATTATCTTTTTGCTAGGTAATATGTTTTACCAGAGCTGGACCTTAACTCTTTTTGCATTTTTTGCTTTTCCATTAGCATTATGGCCAATAAGAAAAATTGGTAAAAGTATCAGAAAAATTACTTACACTATACAGAGTGAAATAGCTGTATTTTCAAATGTACTTACCGAAAGTATAAGGGGTATTAAGCAAGTTAAGTCTTACACTAAAGAAAATTATGAAAAAAAACGTGCATTTGAAACAATCGATTTTATAAAAAAATATTTTACAAGATCTGCATTTATAAGTAACCAATTAAGTCCACTGATGGAATTTATTGGAAGCTTAGCTATTGCTCTATCAATTTATGCAGGTGGTACTTTTGTCCTAAATGAGACAATGACCACAGGTCAATTTATGAGTTTCTTGGTTAGTTTACTACTTGCGTATCAGCCAGTTAAGGCACTCGGGAATTTAAACATTAGTGTTCAAGAAGGCCTTGCTGGTGCAGAAAGAATTTTTAAACTTCTTGATACCTCTGATAACAAGATGGAAGAAATTTCAAACAAAGCAAGTATTAAATTAGATGGTGATATTTTATTAAAAAATATTTCTTTTAGTTATGATCAAAAAAATGTGCTTGATAATATAAATATAAATATTCCTAAAAATAAGAAAGTTGCACTAGTTGGTTTATCAGGTTCAGGCAAATCAACTATTGCTAACCTAATACCAAGATTTTTTGACAATTATAGAGGTGAAATTACAATTGGTTCTAAAAATATAAAAGAACTTCATTTAAAAGATCTTAGAAATAATATCTCAATTGTTACTCAGGAAACTGTTTTATTTAATGATACAATCAAGAATAACATTAAATATGGAAGATTAGAAGTATCTGATGAAGAAATTGAAAATGTTGCAAAATTAGCTGGAATATCTGAATTTGCAAAATCTTTAGAAAAAAAGCTTGATACAGTTATTGGAGAAAGCGGAATTAAACTATCAGGAGGTCAAAGACAACGAGTAGCAATTGCGAGGGCTATTATAAAAAATGCTCCAATACTTATATTGGACGAGGCTACATCTTCATTAGATAATATTACTGAGAATAAAATTTATAAAACAATTAAAGATTTAATGAAAGACAAAACTATTTTAATTATTGCACATAGACTCAGCACCATTGAAGATTCTGATATAATTTATGTGGTTGACAATGGTAGAATAAATAGTTTTGGGTCTCATGAAGACCTTATTAATAATTCAGAAATTTATAAAAAACTTCAATTAAGAGAAAAACTAGAAAATGAGTTTTAAAAAAAAACTATTTAAATTATCTATTATACAAAAGTTTTTAGCCTACATCGGATATCTTTATATTTTATTTGTTGGAATTACTTCTAGAATAGAAATAATTAATCAAGAGTTCTCAAATAAGATGTGGGAAGAAAAGAAACCTTTCATTTTAGCATTTTGGCATGGACAATTAATGATGATTGGCCATGTGTGGAAAAGTAAAGCTGTTTTAAATATGTTAGCCTCAAGTCATAGTGATGGAAGATTTGGTGCTTATATAGCTGGACATTTTAATTTAAAAAATATTTCTATAGAATCCAAAAATAAATCCCCTTCTTTAAGACAAGTTTTTAAAATATTAAATAATGGAAATTATTTAGGTGTTACTCCAGATGGGCCAAGAGGGCCAAATCAAAAAGTATCCGAGGGTATAATTAAAATTGCTATTAATTCTCAAGTTCCTATTATTCCTCTGGGATTTGCATCTAGTAGAAATTTTAAGCTCAAATCATGGGATTCTTTTTTAATAACATACCCATTTTCTAAATGTAAATTTATTTGGGGAGACCCAATAGTAATACCATCAACAACAGAAGATGGAGAGATAGAAAAATATAAATTATTTTTAGAAGAAAAGATTAATAATTGTGTAAATACTGCTAGTTCAAAATTAAATGCTTAACTTATATAATTTTTTTAGTTACATTTTCATTCCTATAATTTTAATTAATTTATATTTAAGATTAATAAATAAAAAAGAGGACAAAAAAAGATATAGAGAAAGATTAGGAAAGACAGATTATAATTTAAAACGTTCAAAGAAAATTATCTGGATACATGCAGCAAGTGTTGGTGAATTCAAATCTTGTAATTTAATAATTGAAAAATATTATAGAGATTTTCAAATACTAGTTACAACAACGACAAAATCTTCAGCTGATTATATAAATAAGTATTATGATAATAAAGTTATTCATCAATTTATACCTTTTGATGTTCCCTTATGGTGTTCTAAATTTTTAAATCATTGGAAACCCTCATTAGTTTTATGGATTGAATCTGATATTTGGCCAAACATGTTAAAAATTGTTAGAGATAAAAAAATTAAATCTTTCTATATAAATGCTAGAATATCACCAAAATCTTTTAATAAATGGAGAAATTTAAAAGAACTATACTCTGTATCATTAAGTACATTTAACAAAATATATGCTCAGAGCTCTAATGATTTGGAACGTATTAAAATTTTAAGTAATGCAGATATTAATTATATTGGTAATTTGAAATTGTCGAATTATATTGAAAACGATCTAAAGCAAAATAAGAAAAAAATGTTTTCTATAATGTTAGCAAGCACACACGAAACTGAAGAAGAAAAAATAATCAAAAACTTAAAACAAATAATAAAAAAAGATCAGTTAAAACTTTGTATCGCCCCAAGACACCCAGAAAGAATAGTAAAAATTTCTAAATTTTTGATTAAAAATAAATTTTCATATTCTTTAGATAGTAATCAAAAAAATAATAAAGAAGGGATTATAATAATCGATAGTTTTGGTAAATTAGATTCATATTTTAATAAAAGTGATATAGTAATTTTGGGAGGATCTTTTGTCAGTAAAGGAGGTCATAATCCTGTTGAACCAGCGAAGTATGGATGTGCAATTATTAGTGGGATTCATATATACAATTGGCAAAATATTTATGATGAAATGTTAAAAAACGAGGCCTGCATAATATTGGATAATATTGAAAATTTAAAAAATATAGTCGGAAATTTGTTTTCAAACAAAACTCTACTTGAAAGTTATCAAAAAAAAGCACTGGACTTTTCAAATAAAAAGTTTTTTGATAATGAAACTTTGTTTAAAGAAATTAATTTGGTTTTGAATTAAATGTTAAAAGCACCTAGATTTTGGTACAAAAAGAGTGATACGTACTTATCAAATACCTTGTATCCTCTTTCACTTTTATTTAGATTTGGAACTAAACTTAGAAATATAGTTAGTAGGCAGAGAATATCAAACTTGCCAGTAATATGTATTGGAAACATTGTTGTAGGTGGTGCAGGTAAGACTCCCGTGGCTTTAAAGTTAGGATCTTTACTAAAACGAAATGGATATAAACCACATTTTGTATCCAAAGGTTATGGAGGTATTGAGACTAATAATACACTTATTAAAGATTGGCACTCTGCGCAAAGTGTTGGTGATGAGTCTTTGCTACTTTCAGAAGTAGCACCAACGTGGATAGGCAAAGATAGAAATAAATCTTTTATATTAGCTAAGGAAAATGGTGCAGATTGTATAATAATGGATGATGGATTTCAAAACCCTACTTTACAAAAAGATTTTTCAATCATTGTAGTTAATGGTGAACAAGGATTTGGTAATAAAAGAGTTATTCCATCTGGACCACTAAGAGAGAGTATTTCGAGAGGTATTTCTAGAGCCAATCTTATTATAGTAATTGGAGAGATTGCAGATAATATAAAAAAGAAAATTTCTAATAGTGTTCCATTGATTCATGCAACATTTAAAATTAGCAAAAATAATAAAATATATAAAAATCAAAAAGTAACAGCATTTGCAGGAATTGCATATCCTGATAAATTTTATAACTCTCTTCATGAACAAGGAGCGATATTAGAAAAAAAAATCAGCTATCCTGATCACCACATTTTTGATGAAAATGATATGTTAAATTTAGCTGAAACAGCTAACATGACAAAATCTATACTTGTAACAACTAAAAAAGATTTTGTTCGTATTCCAAAATCATATAGATCATTAGTAAGTACACTGAATGGTGAAATAGAATTTGAAGATGAAGGGTTGTTAATTGAAATTTTAGGCAATCTTTTAGAAAATAAAATTAATGAACTTTCCTTATGAAAAAGTTTTTTTATTTTATAGAATACATTGCAGTCATGTTAATATATTTGTTATATAAAATTTTACCACTAAATTATTCTATTAAGTTTTCATCTTTTTTATTTATGACGTTTGGTAAGTTTTCTCGTGCAAATAAAACTGCCATAAATAATTGTAAATATGTTTTTCCAAATCTACAAGAAAAAGAGGTGAAAAATATTATTAAAAAAAGTTGGAACAACTTAGGAATAACGGTTTGTGAATTATTAAGATTAAATGAAATATTTGATAAAAAGAAAATAAAATATAAAAATTTGGAAAATATCCAAGAGTGTATCAATAATAATAAACAGGCAATTTTTATCAGTATTCACCAGTCTAATTGGGAAGTATTAGTTCCAGGCTTAGATAGAATTGGAATAAGTATTGGTGGAATTTATAGACATATAAATAATATTTTCATTGATAAGCTAATATTTAAAATAAGAGGAAATTCACTTATATCAAATAAAAGTTTTTATACGCCTAAAGGAAAAAAAAGTGCACGAGATATTGTTGATGCAATAAATAATTCCTTATCAATCGTGTTATTAATTGATCAAAAAGATTCTTCTGGTGAAGATGTAGTGTTTTTTAACAAAAAAGTTAAGACACAAATAGGTTTCTTGAAAATAGCCAGAAAATACAAACTACCTATTGTACCAATACAGAATAGAAGAGTTAACAATGGCAATATAGAGCTTACGTTTCTTAAGCCATTTTACCATAATGATCTAAAAGTAGATGATATTCAAATGATGGAAAAGATTCATAATAAGATTGAAGATTGGATAAAATTAGAGCCAGGCCAATGGTTCTGGCAACATAAAAGATTTAGTTAATTTTTGTAACCCTGACATCAATTTTACCATCAACAATTTTTACAGAAAGATTATCATCAACAGTGACTTTCTTTATATTTTTAACAATTTTATTATTATTCATCAGAATTGAATAACCTTTTTTAAGATTTGAAGAAATGGAATTTGAATTAAGCAATCTTATATTTGATTTATATTTTTCTAATTTATCTTTATAATTATTATATAAGTTCAAATTTAGGTTTTTAGAAAGATTATCAATTTTTGATTTTTTTAAACTTATTAGTGAATCTGGGGAATTTATAGATTTACCTAAATTACGAAAGCCTAATTTTGTTATTCTAAGTTTATTTTCAATTGATAAATTTAAATTTTTAAAATGATCTAAAAGTTTATTTTTATATTTATCTACTATCGAACTAGGGGATCTAAGAAATTTATTTAAATATTCATAATTCTCTTTCTTAGATTGAATTCTGGAGTTAATTGTTGTGTTTAATCTAAGTTGAAAATTTTTAATTTTTTCAATTAATTCAAATTTTACTGGGATTGCCTTTTCAGCTGCTGCTGTAGGCGTGGAAGCTCTCATGTCAGATACCAAATCAATAATTGTTGTATCTGTCTCATGACCTACAGCAGAAATAATTGGGATTTTTGAATTAAAAACACTTATTGCAAGATTTTCATCATTAAATGCCATTAGATCTTCAATACTACCTCCTCCTCTGGCTATAATTATAATATCTGGTTTACCAAGCTCCAGTTTATTAAAACCTTCAATAGCATTTATAATATTATCTACTGCATCAACACCCTGTACAGAGACAGGCCATATATCTAAAGGTATTGGAAATCGATCATTCACTCTATTAATTATATCATGTATTACGGAACCAGTTGGTGAAGTAATAATACCTAATCTGCCAGGTAAAAAGGGTAGTGACTTTTTTTTATCTTCATCAAAAACTCCTTTTTTTTGTAGTCTTTTTTTTCTTTCTTCAATTAGTTTTAAAAGTGATCCTTCTCCAGCAATTTCAATTTTATCAATATCAATTTGATAAGTAGTTTTGTAACGCGACCAGGTAGTTATTCTACCTGTAGCTATAATTTCTAAACCTTCTTCAGGATTTACATCTAAATATTTTTTTTTTTGATCCCAAACAACACCGCTCAAAATTGAGTCCTTATCTTTAAGTGTCAAATAAATTTGACCTCGTGTTGCTGTTTTAACCTCAGAAATTTCTCCCTTAACTCTTACATAATTAAAATTAGACTCAATTATTTCTTTAAATGCTTTGTTAAATTCTGAAACTTCAAACTGGGGTATATTAACTTTATTAATCATTTGCATTTTTGAAAAATTTTTTTAATAAATCACTACATTCTTTTTCCATAATACCCCCATAGATGGTCGGCATAAATATATTTTTTCTTTGAAAGGCAACTCGAAGCTTTTCAATGCCGCCTTTTTTTTCATCATAGGCTCCAAAGTAAATATTTGTTATATGAACTTCACTTATAGCACTAGCACACATTGTGCATGGTTCTAAAGTAACAAATAAAGTCATATTTTCTAAGTATTTAAGTTTTGATTTTTCACAAGCCTCGTTAATTAAGTTTAATTCACAATGCTTTATAGCATTATTATCTTTATTCACTGTATTGTAACTTCTAGCAACAATTTTATTAGAAATATTATCTACAAGTATTCCCCCAACTGGTACTTCATTTATTTTAAAAGCTTTTTCTGCTTCAATAATGGCCTTCTTCATAAAAAAATCAACGTTCATTGTGGAACACACTTGTTATGTACATTATAGTTGCACTATAATGAAAAAACCAATTATTGGAATAACTCTTGATAGCGAAAAAGAGAAAACATATTCAAACTTTCCATGGTATGCATTGAGAGAAAATTACTTAACTTCATTGACTAAATTTAATGCTATTCCGTTTCCATTATTACATGAAAAGAAATATATTAGTGATTTTTGTGATTTAATTGATGGTCTAATTATTACTGGAGGAAATTTTGATATTGATCCTAAATTATATAAAGCAAGTAATATTAAATCAAAAAATATTAAAAATAAGAGAACAAATTTTGAGATAGGTATTTTCAAAAATTTTTTTAAATATAATAAACCAATACTGGGAATTTGTGGTGGAGCACAAGTTATCAATGTTGCATGTGGCGGAACATTAATACAAGATTTAAAAAAAGAGCCAATAAACCATGAACAAATAAATCCTAGAAATCAAACTAGTCACAATGTTAATATTTTAGAAAATACTAAACTTCATAAGATATGTGGAACTCAAAAAATTAAAGTAAATAGTGCCCATCATCAATCAATAAAAAAAATTGGGAAGGAATTGAAAATTTCCTGTAAGGCCAATGATGGTGTTATAGAAGGGATAGAGCACAAAAAACACAAATGGTGTATTGGCTTACAATGGCATCCTGAATTTTTAATTACACCATATGATTTACAAATAATAAAAAATTTTATCGATGAATCAAAGTGAATATTAGAATTTCAAAATATCTGTCAAGTGCTGGGATTTGTTCACGGAGAGATGCAGAAAAATTAATAGTTGAAAAAAGAATTAAAATTAATGATCAAACATGTTTTCACCCAAGTCATAAAGTAAGTGATTTAGACATTATAAAAGTTAATAATAAAGTTATAAAGACATCAAAGAAAATTGAAGTGTGGAAGTTGTATAAACCAATAAAATATATTTGTAGTTCAAAAGATAATTTAGGTAGAAAAAAAATTTTTGATTTGTTGCCAAAAAATATAAGTAAATTGATAAGTGTTGGAAGATTGGATTATATGAGTGAAGGATTAATATTGCTAACTAATAATGGAGATTATTCAAGATATTTAGAACATCCGTCTTCAAATATTGAACGGATATATAGAGTTTGTGTAAATAACAATGTAAAAAATAATGATTTAAAAAAAATAAATAAAGGAATTAAAGTTAAAGAAATTAGCTATAATAAAGTTAAGGTTGTTTTTGAAAAAAAATTAAAAGATCATAATTGGTTAATTTTTAAACTGAAAGAAGGAAAAAACAGAGAGATTAGGAATATTTGTAATTATTTCTCATGGAATATAGTTAAATTAATAAGAATTGGATATGGTCCATATAGGCTAGGTAGACTAAGAGAAGGGCAATTTCAAAAATTAAATCCAATTAGCAAATGATACGCATCAGTGGAGGAAAATTTAGGAAAAAAAAATTAGCTAGTATTGATAATTTTGTGAGACCTACTTCTGCTCTAAAAAGAGAAGCTTTTTTTTCAATTATTGAAAGTTATGCAATAAAAAATTCTATCAATTTATATAAAAGAAAAATTTTTTTAGATCTTTTTGCAGGTATTGGCACAATGGGTTTAGAAGCACTTTCTAGAGGTATGAATAAAGTAATTTTTTTTGAGAATAATATTGAGGTCATTAAAGTTTTAAGAAAAAATTGTTTATCTATTTGCAATAATGATCAGTTTCAAATTTATGAAGAAGATATAATTCATTCTAAATTAGAAGTAGAATTTAAAAATATTTCAGTTATTTATATTGATCCTCCATATGAAAAATATAATTTAACAAAACTTTTAGGAAATTTATTAAATAAAATTAAAAATACTACTTTAATTGGATTGGAGACAAGTGTGAACGATAATATTGAAATACCAAAAAATTTAAATCTATTTCAAAAAAAAACTTATGGTAAAACAATAATTTATTTTTTAAAATTATTTTAAATAAGTCTTTGTTAGTTTTTTACCTTGTTCAACAGCAGGTTGATCAAAAGGGTCTACATGTAAATACATACAAGAAGCAATCGTTTCTATAATACTAAAAGATAATAATTTACCTAAGTTTCTTTCATCTATTTTTGGAATATAAATTTCTCTAAAATTAAAGTTGTTTAATTTAAAAGTTTCAATGGTTGCACGCTGTTCGGCCTCCATTAAATCTCCCATTTTTTTATCATGAAAATAGTCAATATTTGTTCCTTCAAAGATATCGTTATTAATTTTCATGCCTTTGTTTGAATGATCAGTAGTTATAAAAGTGAAATATTTATCTTTAGGTCCGTCTAAATACAATTGTAATTGACTATGCTGATCTGTAGTTCCTACTGAATGAATTGCGGTTATACCTCTATTTTTTTTTCCAATACTTTCTGCCCAAAGTTGAAGATACCACTTTCCAAAAAAATAAAGTGAATCCGAGTATGTCATTAAAACATTGTTTATAAATTTTGCATTTTCTTTTTGAGTTAAATATCTGCCAAGATCATATGGTTTGTAATTATCGATATTATTAATTACTTCAGATGCTCCACTAAAAAGTTCTTTAATATTTAATCCAGAGATAATTGAAGGTACTATACCAACATTTGTAAATATAGAATATCTGCCTCCAACATCTTTATGATGCTCTAATAATAGACAATTATTTCTTTTAGCAATATTAAAAAGAGGTGATTCTTTAAATTCAGTTATAATTAAAGTATTAGAAAAAAATTCTTGAACTTTGTTAGCTTCTATTGCTTTTTGATAGAGGCATGAAAATTGAGATAATGTCTCTGGTGTGGTTCCAGATTTTGAAATAACAAGAAAGCCAGTAGACTTAAAATTAACATTTTGAAAATTTTTTTCAAAATTAATAGGATCAACATTGTCATAGAATTCTAAAGTTATTTTATTTTTCAAAATAATATTGTTTAAAGCTCTTGCTCCTAAATTTGAGCCTCCTGTACCAAATACAATTATTTTTTCCTTATTATCTTTAAATTGATTTGAAATTTTTATAGTTTCTTCTAATAAATTTTGATCAGATATAATATTAAGACATGAAAGTTTATCTACTATATTTGTAATACTTTGATCGATATCATCATTTTTAATAATTTTTTCAAAATTTGAATTAAAATATTTTATTTGCATTTAATTGATTAAAAAAAGAAAAATTTTTTTTTCTTTTTTAGTATGTCTTCTTTCTCATCATCATTTTTTTCTTTACTTTTAAAAAAGAAAAATCTTTTTTTCTTTTTTTCTTCTTTGTTTACATTTTTACCACTTTTATTATTTTTTTTAGTTGTTTCTACGGCAGCATCAAATTCTTCTTGATTACCAAAAATAGTTTCATCATCTATAGATGATTTTTCTCCTGCAAAATCTTGATCGATTGTTGACCTTATATTTTCTTCGACTTTATCTGCCTCTGTTTCTTTTATTATTTCACTAATTAATGAATTTTCTGAATTTGTATTGTTAGTTTCTTCCTCTAGACCAAAAAGTATTTCTTTAGCTAATTCACTATCAGTATCATCAATATTTTTTGATTCCATTTGATCTGGTGGAAGCAGATTAAAATTTGGAGGTATAACTAATGGTGGATTTTCAACTACTGCATATTCATCGATGACTTTTCTATTTACCCCAGCACTATCTCTTACGGTGTTGCAAGATATTAAAAATAAATTTGAAACAATAATTAGAAAGATTATTTTTTTCATTTATTCTCTTTTGATACTTTAAAAAAACTCATTATTAACATGATAATACCGATAGTAATATAAATATCTGCTAGATTAAAAGCAGGCCAATAAAAATTATTATAATGAATTGATATAAAATCTACTACATAAGTATTTATTGTTCTATCTAATATATTAGCAATAGCACCAATAATAATTATAAAATAAGCTTGTTTTTCTAATTTTTTGTTTGAAATAAACATTAAATAAATAATTAAAAGAACAACAAGTAAAGCAACGGTGATTAAAAACCAATGCGAGACTGTACCTGAAAATAGACCAAAAGAAACACCATAGTTTTGAATATAAACAAGATCAAAAAAACTATTAAATTTTATTGTTTGATTTAACTCTAAATAGTTTTTTATCAAAAATTTAGAAATTAAATCAAAAGAAATAAATAAACAAAATATCAGAATCTTTATCACTTAATCAGTTTATTGCATCATGGCATCTTTTACAAATCTCATCTTCTATAAGGTCATCTTCATATTTCCAACATCTTTGACATTTTTTACCATCTACTTTGGATGCCTTTACTTTTGTATTTGGAATATCTTGAAGTTCAAATCCAACTGTATTTTCATCAATTATATTTATTTTAAAAGATGAAGTGATTGCAATTTCATTAAAGTGTATGTCTTGTATTACTTTAAATATCTCTTTAGTAACATAGATATCAAGATGTGCCTCAAGGCTTGATCTTATAATTTTTTCTTCTCTTATTTTTTCAATAGCGCCTGTAGCAACTTTTCTAATATTTTTAACAACTGACCATTTTTCATTTATATTGTTATTCTTATATAATATGTCACAACTTAAAAAATCTTCTAAATGTATACTTGTGGTATTACCCATCGCTTTCCATGCTTCTTCAGTTGTAAAAGAAATTGATGGGGCAAACCATCTAACTAAATAATTAAATATAATATTTAGAAGAGTTCTAGATGATCTTCTTTTTTGAGAACTTTGATTATCACAGTAAATTACATCTTTTCTTATATCAAAATAAAAAGCTGAAAGATCATTTGAACAAAAATTAAGCAAAGTTGTAAACATTAAATGAAAGTTAAAACTATTTACACATGTTTTAACTAATTGATCTACTTCCCATAAACGATGAAGAAGATATTTCTCAAGTTCAGGAAATTCTTTTTCATCAATAATTTCATCTTTATTAAAATCATTTAAGTTTCCAATTAAAAATCTAAATGTATTTCTTATTCGTCTATACGACTCAGCTTGAGATTGAAGAATGCCTTTATCAAGCTTTAAATCGTCATAATAATCTGATGCAACTACCCACAATCTTAAAATATCTACTCCATATTGCTTGAGAATTTCATCAGGTGAAATAACATTACCAAGTGATTTGGACATTTTTCTACCTTTTCCGTCAACAACAAATCCATGTGTTAGAACACTTTCATATGGTGCTTGACCTCTAGTACCTGAGGACTCTAATAAAGACGAATGAAACCATCCTCTATGTTGGTCACTGCCTTCTAGATACATAGATGCAGGCCATTTTAAATCTGAACGTTGCTCTAAACAAAAAGCATGGGTAGATCCACTGTCAAACCAAACTTCTACAACATCTTTAACTTGATCAAAATCATTCGAAGAATATTCATTACCTAAAAATCTTTGGGGATCTTCTGTAAACCAAGTATTGCTTCCTTCTTTTTCATAAATATCTGCAATTCTATTAATTATTTTTTCATCTCTAAGTGGCTGACCTGTTTTTTTATTTATAAACAGAGGTAGGGGAACTCCCCAAACTCTTTGTCTTGATACACACCAATCAGGTCTGGTTTCAATCATAGATCTTAATCTGGTTTGACCTTGAGGTGGATAGAATATTGTTTCATCTATTGATTTCAAAGCAATATTTCTCAGCCCATTTTTTTCCATTGAAATAAACCATTGAGGAGTGTTTCTATATATTAATGGAGCTTTTGATCTCCATGAATGTGGGTAGCTATGTTTTAACGTACCTTGAAATAAGAGTTTTGAAAACTCCTTTAATTTATCGGCTATTTTTTGATCAACTTTATAAACATGTTCACCTTCAAAACCAACTGCATGGTGATTATATTTACCATCATCTTCAACAGTTTGAATGATATCAACATTGTTTTTTATTCCAAGAACATAATCATCATCTCCATGTCCCGGAGCAATATGTACTATTCCAGTTCCTTGTTCTAAATTTACAAATTCACCGTGAAATGGTTTAACAATAAAATTGTATCCTAAATCTTTAAAAGGATGGTTACATTCACATGTTGCGAGATTTGATCCTTTAAATTGTTTTACAATTGAATATTTTGTAATGCCTATTTCTTTTGTAACATTATCTAGTAAGTCTTTGGCAAAAATTAATTTATCATTAAGTTTTGCTAAACTGGAGTTTTCAACTTCATCAATTTTAATAATACAATAATCTAAATCATTTCCATAAGCTAATGCTCTGTTACCTGGTATAGTCCACGGAGTGGTCGTCCATATTACAATATTTGCACCTACTAAATCTTTGTCATCTGAATTTGAAATTGAAAATTTAACATAAATTGTATTGGAAGTATGATCTTCATACTCTACTTCTGCATCAGCTAATGCTGTTTTTTCAACTACTGACCAAAGCACAGGTTTAGCACCTTTGTATAGACTTTCATCAATTAAAAATTTTCCTAATTCTCTAACAATTTGAGCTTCAGCCTGATTGGACATTGTAAGATATGGGTTTTCCCAATCACCCTCTACACCTAAACGTCGAAATTCTCTTTTTTGAATCTCAATCCATTTTTCTGCAAATTCTCTACATTCATTTCTAAATTGTACTATAGGAACGTCATCTTTGTTTTTACCCTTTTTTCTATATTCTTCTTCAATTTTCCATTCGATTGGAAGTCCATGGCAATCCCAACCTGGAACATAAATTGAATCTTTTCCGGCCATCTGCTGTGTCCTAACAATCACATCTTTTAAGATTTTGTTCAGAGCAGTACCCATATGAATATGTCCATTTGCATAAGGAGGTCCATCATGGAGTACAAATTTTTCTCTGCCTTTAGATTTCTCTCTTAACTTTTTAAATATTTGCTCCTTATCCCAATCTTCTAAAATCTTTGGCTCTTTTTGTGGAAGATTAGCTCTCATTTCAAATGAGGTTTTTGGTAAAAAAATTGTATCTTTATATTCCATTAAATGTTGTGGTATTTTTTTGCTATTTCTATGTCTTTTTTTATCTGTTTAGCTAATTCTTCAAAATTAGCAAATTTATGTTCAGCCCTAATAAATGTAAGGAATTGAACAGTCAATTCATTACCGTAAATTTCTTCACTAAAATTAAAAATATGAGTTTCTAAAAGAAGTTTAGATCCGTCTACTGTCGGTCTTTCACCAAAATTTGCAATGCCTAAATATTTTTGATTTTTGACATAAGCCTCAATACAGTAAACACCTTTTCTTGGCAGAATATGTTTACCTGGAATAACATTAGCTGTTGGAAAATTAATTCTTCTTGCCCTCTTATCACCCTCAACTATTAAGCCTGTCATATGCCAGTGCCGTCCTAATGCAAAATTGGCTTTTTGCATTTCACCATTTTTAATATTTTCTCGTATCAATGATGAAGAAAATTTATGTAAACTGTTAGAAAGCATTACTGATTCTACAAGATGAACATTAAAGTTATTGGTTACTGAATAATTTTTCAAAATTTCAAAATTACCTATTCTATCTTTCCCAAATTTAAAATCTTTACCTACTACTACGTTTTTTATATCTAACTTATCTATTAAAATATTTTCTACAAATTGATTAGCTGATAGTTCCGAAAGGTTTTTATCAAAAGTAAATTCAACATAAATATCAATATTAAATTTTTTTAAAAAATTAATTTTATCTGATTTCGTATAAATATTAAAATTTTCAGTTTTATTTTGAAAAAATTCTCTGGGATGTGGATTAAAACTCATTATTGCTGTGGGTTGGTTTTTTTCATTTGCTATTTTTTTTAACAAATTAAGAATAGCAGTGTGCCCTTTATGAAAACCATCAAAATTACCTATTGCTAAGCATAGGTTTTTTTCTTCAAACTGAGATTGTGTATCTAATTTATAATACTTCACGTTTCTTCTACTATTACCTTATAACATCTGAGTTATTAAGTAAGAACTATAAATATTTATTTATAATATTTTCTAAATATTCCTGTCTTCCAGATCGGGTTTTTGGATCAATATCATTATCAATAACTCTTTGATGAATTGAGTCCAATGATGAATCTTTATTATGTATATATTTGCCCAATTCCCCATCCCAATCAGAATAACGATCTTTGATAAACTTAGGAATTACATTATCATCAATTAGTTTTTCAACTGCAACTAATGTTTTTGCGCAAACATCCATACCTCCTATGTGAGCATAAAATAGATCTTCTGGATCAATGGATTGTCTCCTAATTTTTGCATCAAAATTTAATCCTCCATTTCCTAGTCCGCCATTACTAAAAATAAAATAAAAAGCCATTATTAAATCTGCTGGATTATTTGGAAACTGATCTGTATCCCAGCCAATTAATGTATCTCCTCTATTTATATCAAGACTTCCTAAAGCATCATTGGCAATTGCATAAGCTATCTCATGTTCATAGTTATGGCCAGATAGAGTTGCGTGGTTTGCTTCTATATTAAGTTTTATTTCACCCTCAAGGCCAGCCTTTCTAATAAATGCTAGACATGCGGCAGAGTCAAAATCATATTGATGTTTTGTTGGTTCATGGGGCTTAGGTTCAATCAATATTTGGCCTTTAAAACCAATTTTGTGTTTATAGTTAACAACAAGTTCTAAAAATCTTTTTAAATTGTCCATTTCTTTAGACATATCTGTATTGAGTATTGTTTCATAACCCTCTCTTCCTCCCCACAAAACATAATTTTGTCCACCAAGTCTTAATGTTGCATCCATGCAATCTTTAACTTGGGCTGCTTTGTAAGCAAAAACTTCTGGATCTGGATTTGTTGAAGCACCACTCATGTATCTTTTATGAGAGAAGGCATTTGCTGTACCCCATAATAATTTCATACCAGTTTCTTCGATTTTATATTCCATTAAATCAATAATATGCATAAAATTTTTTTGTGTTTCTTTATAATTTGAACCCTCTGGAGCAATATCTCTGTCATGGAAACAGAAAAAAGGGGTCTTTATTTTAGTAAAAAAATCAAATGCACAATTAAGTTTTTGTTCCGCCATTTTAATTGGATCAGCATTACCCATCCATGGTCTTTCAAATGTTTGTCCTCCAAAAGGGTCTAACCCTGGCCACGTAAACGTGTGCCAATAACAGGTAGCAAAGCGGAAATGCTCTTTCATCGATTTTCCTAAAATAGTTTTATTTTCATCATAAAATTTAAAAGCTAATGGATTGTCACTATTTTCACCTTCGAATTTTATTTCAGGTATATTTTTAAAGTAATCTTGCATTTCTTCTCCCTTAAGATTTAATTTATTTTAATTGTAGTCTAAATAAAATTAAATATAATTAAATATAATATGAAATATTTACACACAATGGTAAGGGTAGAAAATATTGAAAAATCTCTACATTTTTATTGTGATATTTTAGGGTTAAAAGAGGTTAGAAGAAAAGAGAGCGAAAAAGGAAGGTTTACTCTAATTTTCTTAGCAGCAGATAATAGTGATGAAAAAACAGGTTTATTAGAACTTACTTATAATTGGGATCCTGAAGAATATAAAGGTGGAAGAAATTTTGGACATCTTGCTTATAGTGTGAAAAATATTTATGATACATGCAATAGGCTAATGCAAAATGGTATTATTATCAACAGACCTCCTAGAGATGGACATATGGCCTTTGTAAAATCACCTGATGGTATATCAATTGAGATTTTGCAAGAAGGAGATCCACTTTCTGAGAAAGAGCCATGGAAATCAATGACTAACTCAGGTACTTGGTAAGTTTATTAAATTAGTTTTTTAATCTAACTTTATAATAATTTTCAGAATTATAAGCTAAACCAACAACTGATGGTAAAACTGATTTATAAAAATCATACAAACTATTAAATGGCTTTGGAAGTTGATCATCTATCTCATCTCTAAGTTTCTTTAAGTTATAAGATGGAACTGATGGAAACATATGATGTTCTAAGTGAAATTCCATATTCCAATATAGAAAACTTAAAATGGGATTTATTTTAACTGAATATGTGCTTAGTCTGTGATCTTTAGTGTCAATTTTTGCAGCTAAATGCTGTGTAACATTTACAGCAAACCATATTGGCTTTCCAATATATGTTGGCAAAATAATGTATACGATAGGTAAAAAAGACCATATGTAGAATGAGTAAAGTATTACGAGAGTCCAAATCAATAAATATAATCTTGAATTCCAAAGTATTTTTTTTTGATATATTTTTGATGCAGTTATTTCTACAACTGGTGAGAATTTGCCAAATGCATGCTTTATCACTTCATACTTTATTAATTTGTGAGGAAAAAATAAATCACTTAATGGAATAAAATTAAGAAAAAAAGATAATAATTCTATTGGTCTAGATACTTGTATCTCATGATCGTAATCATCTTGCGTTTGAAGTGTGTTTGTGTGATGAAATGTGTGACTTCTTCTCCATCTAAAACCTTCAAAATCACACATAAAAGAACTTATGTGATAAAATAATTCATTTAACCATTTTGTTTTAAATGCAGTGCGATGAACAGTTTCGTGCCAATTTGCGACACTAAATGCATATATTGTGCCATAAATAAAAAAAAATAAATATGTCCACCAAGTACCAATGGTAATATAAGCAATATATCCGGATATAAATAATAAACAAAAATATAAAAAAAAGTGAATTAAGCCAGGTAAATCTTTTTTTACTGAAAGTTCTTTAATTTTTTTCTTATCTATTTTTGGTCTATACCAGGTGTCGAGATTAACATCCATAAATTATAGTATACATAACTAGAATTTAATTACAAAAAAAATTACTTGTCCCAACGCTCTAACCACGAACCATCTACGGTAGAATCAAAAGCATCTTTTTTTGAAGTACCTCTAAACTTAGTATGTTGTTCTTCATAACCTTTGAACCATGAGTCCCAATCTGCAATATATTCGGGATCATCTGATTTTCTCATAATGATTGGATCTACTAAACCTGTATGGAAGCCTGCTTCATCCTTTGGGTTTTGGAACCTTAAATCAACACTCCATCTTACATCTTCAGATAAATTTTCAAGTGAACGATGAGGTACTAATTGATGAAGAAATAAAACTGACCCTGCTTTCATTTCACATGTTACAACTTTATCTTCTGGTATATCTTTATCCTCTATAAATAAATACCAAGAATCTTTTACGGAACCATCTTTTTTTTCAAGCTTATGATTTAAAACTCTCTCTGGATTATGACCGCCTGGAACAACTTGCATGCATCCATTATTTTTATCTACATCTAAAAAAGGTATCCAAGCAGCTGGTTGAGTAGTTTTTTCTGCTCCTTCTTTTAAATAAGCTGAGTCCTGATGCCATGGGACAGTCATTCTTGCTGTTTGAGGTGTTTTTGATCTTATATTCCAAACTGGATGACCTGAAATATCTTTTCCTACCCAATTTTCTACAATATCTAATAATTTTTTGGACCCCCATAAGTTAGCTAAAGCTGGTTTTAATTCTCCTCTATGGTGAATTAAAACTGAAGAGCCCTTAAAATCTTTTTCTAATGCAGCTAACCTTCTAAAAACATCTTTATCACTATGTTTGTTTGAAATTTTACCAGCTTGAAATGCCTTATTAGCAAAATCTTCAACAATTTCTTCAAATTCATTTAAAATAGGATTTAAATCATCCATATTGAATACATCTTCAACAATGGTGTAACCCTCTTCATTGTATTGATTTATTTGAGCTTGATTGATCATAATTCCTCCCAGTGCTATCCATTCACTAATAGATCGGTGAGATGATCTATTGTTGTATCTTTCTTCTCCATGTCAGCAATTTTTTCACCTCTAGCCATAACACATAAGTGATCAGCAATTGGGTACACATGACTTAAATTATGAGTAATAAATATTGAAGTAACGCCTTGGCTTTTTAGTCCTTCCACAAATCTAAGCACTTTATTTGTTTCTTTTACTGATAAGTGGTTTGTCGGTTCGTCTAATATTAAAACTTTTGATTTAAAATACATAGCTCTTGCAATAACAACACCTTGTCTTTCACCTCCTGATAATTGGTTGACTGGTGTATCAGGTGAGCGAAGATGTAGTTCTACATCTGTTAATGCTTTCATGGCATCGTCCTGCATGGTTTTAGTTTTCATTAAACCAAAATTGCCAACATTATATTGAGTTTGTTCACGTCCAATAAAAATATTTCTTGCAATAGACATTTCTGGAATCAAAGCTGAATATTGATAAATTGTTTCAATTCCCAAATTCATAGCCTCTTTTGTAGATTTGAATTTTACTTTATTGCCTTCAAAATATATATGACCAGAATCAGGTTGATGTGCACCAGATAAAATTTTAATTAATGTTGATTTACCAGCACCATTGTCACCAATGAGACCAACAACTGAATCTTTTTTAATTTTTAAACTTAAGTCTTTAAGTGCGTGAACACCTGAATAATATTTATTGAGATCTTTGCATACAATAATATCTTCCATGTTAGTCCTTTGCTTTGTTCTGACCAATTCGTGTTGCTCTTCTACTTATATAAGTATTAAACACTACGGCTATAATAATCAGAGAACCTAGGCCTGCTCTAAACCATTCAGCATCAATTCGTGCCATGATGATACCACTTTCTAGAAAACGAATAAGTATTGCGCCTATACATGCTCCGAAAATTGTTCCAATTCCACCAAACAAACTAACGCCACCAATAACTGCTGCAGCAATTGACTCAAGTTCTAATAAATATCCTTGAGATGGCAATGGTGCTTCTAATCTGAATGTTTGTATCATCCCTGCAAAGCCTGCTAAAAAACCACATAGGATAAAACAAAACATTTTTACATTATTTGTTTTAATTCCCATTGAAGAAGCCGCATTAGTATCTCCGCCAGTTGCATAAATCCAGTTACCTACATTGCTTCGATGTAGCATTATTCCTAGAACAAAGGCTACTAACAAGGCCCAATATAATGACGCCCGAAAGAGTTCGAATTGATAAACAAAAAGTTCATTAGGCAAAATATGTGGGAATGGTGGAGGAAAACCTGCTGTAGCTACAGTTGTAAGACTTCTAGCAATATAGAGCATGCCAAGTGTTGCAATAAAAGACGGAATTCCAAACCTTAATGTAATAAACCCATTAACAAAACCAACTATAACACCAATCATTAATCCTAAAAAAATTGCAAACCAAGGAGGTACTCCTTGGTGAACCATTTGCACCATAGTCATTGGAACTAAAGCAAAAACTGATCCAACTGATAAATCAAATTCTCCAGAAATCATTAATATTGCTATACCAATAGCAACTATCATGTACTCAGGTGTAATACCCATTACGATTCTAATATTTCTTGCATCAAGAAATCTTTCATTTGCCAAATAAAAGCCAATCATGATAACTACAAACATAATAAATGTTGCAACTTCTGGTCTAACTAATAAACTTTTAAGATTAAGATTTTTCATAAAAAAATAACCGGGCTTTTAAAGCCCGGTTTGTTTGTAAAAAGTTATCTTACAGACATTCCTTTGAATGATCTGATTGTTTCAACATCATCCGGACCAATCATAGCTTTACCAGTGTTGATGTCTAGTGCACTTAAACCATACTTATTCATTAAGTATAATTGGTGAACTGACATGTAACCTTGGTAATATGGTTGTTGGTCAACTGTTAGTTGAACATAACCTTTGTCCATTTCTTCGAAAACTACGTCAACTAAGTCAAAACCAGCAAGAAGAATTTCACCAGGTCCATAACCTAAGTTTCTTACTGCTGCAGCTGCACCAGCTTCCCAGAAACCTACATCAAGGTATGCAGTTGTATTTGGGTTAGCTTGTACATAAGCTGCAACTCTGTTTCCAACAGTTGAAAGGTCTAAGCCTGATTCAATTTTTTCGTATGTTACATTTCTGTCAGGATTAGCTGCTTTGTAATCTTCCATGAAACGAGCAATACCGTTTCCTCTAGTGTAAGCCCATGATTGGTTCATGTCTGCTACACCGATTAGAACGTGGATATCTCCATCAGGAAACATTTCAGAAAGATTAGCTGTTAATTCATAACCAGCTGCTTCTAAGTCTTGTCCGACATATGCTAGTCTGTTACTTCCAGCAGCACCTTCTGGATCATCAGTGTTAGCTGTAATTACTGGAATACCAGCAGCTAATGCTTCATCAACTGCAGCATCAAAGATGGTTGGGTTAGTAATTGTAGTTACAATACCATCAACACCTTGAGCAATTGAAGACTCTAAGTTTTGTAATTGCTCTTGTTGGTCTCCATCACCTGAAAGAGTTAACATTTGGCAATCAGCATTGATTTGTGCACAAGCATCTTTAAAACCTTTGTGAACAGCTGCCCAAAAAGCATTGTTAGTATCACTGTGCATAACGAAGTTAAATTTATATTCTGCCTTTGCTGAAGTAGCCATTAGAGCTACAGAGGCGAGAATAATTGAAGCAAGTTTTTTCATTAATTCCTCCTATAAATATTAAAGTGGTACCAGGAAAAAAAATCTAAAACAAGGATAAAAATTAGACACTTTTTCGCAAGTGTAAGAATATTTCGTAATATTTGAAATTTATGAATTTATTAATTTTTTAGAAGAATTTTTATGCGATCATCCTTGAAAGTTGGGGGTTTTTCACACTTTGTAGTAATTTTAACTTCCTTTTTTAAAGAGGAAGATATCATAGTAGATTCTATTATCTCCAATACATGCAAAGCTAATTGTCCATTACATATGTGCAATCTATTATTTTCGATTGAGTCTATCATCTCGGCTAGACCAATTCCTCTATAATTTGCTTGTTTAGGTGCTTCATTACTTCTTCCGCTAGGGTTTACAATATTAATCTTTCCTAAAGGTTTTTTATCAACACTAATTTCTTCCCATTCAGATCCTAACTCGCGTGAAATTAAAACTGGACCTCCAAACATATTTGGATCTGGAACAACCATTGATCCTTTTGTTCCATAAAGTTCAATGTGGTTATGTTGATGATTTAAAACATCGAAAGATATGAAACCTTGGATAATGGCACCGTTTTGGAATTCAAGATCCAACATATAAGTTGTTGGTATGGTAACATCAAATTTATTATCTTTTTTTGGTCCAGCTTTATATGTCCTTTGATGAGAGAATTTTTTTCCTCTAGCTCTTACATTTTTTGCTGGTCCAAGAAGATTGACAAGCGTTGTAAAAAAGTATGGACCCATATCAATTGCAGGACCGCCTCCCTCTTGAAACCAAGATTCTGCATTAGGATGAAAATCTTGCACCCCTGGAAAGGCAAATATGAAACTTCCAGTTAATACTTCTCCGATAATTTTATCATCTATTATTTCCCTAGATAATTGTCCACCACCTCCTAAAAAAGTATCTGGTGCATTTCCAATATATAAATTCTTATGATTTGCTAAATTCAATAATTCATTGGCTTCATTAAATTTAATACTCATTGGTTTTTCACAATAAACATGTTTATTCGCTTCAAGTGCCTTTTTTGAAATTTCAAAATGAGCTTTGGGAGTTGTTAGATTAAGAATTACATCAATGCTATCTTCATTAAAAATTTGATCTTCTGATAAATATTTAATTTTATATTGCTTAGCAGTTTTTTTAGCAATTTCTTCATTAATATCAGAACATGCTATAAAATTAATATTGTTAAAATATTTTTGTGACCTAAAATATGTTTCAGCTATATGCCCACATCCTATTAAGCCAATATTTTTCATAAAAAGATTGTATAAATTTTAGAAATAATTGCAAAGGTCAAAAATAAAAATTTTTTTTCACATTATTCAAATTAATTAAAATAATGGATAAGTTTATTTAAACACCCTTTCGTTGCTTACTTTTTCCTTCTAAAAATTCTTCTAGAGCTAATTTATTTCCTTTAGTTGAAGTGACTTCAAGTGTTGGGCTTTCCCAAAAAGCTGTACCTTCTAACCATTCATATCCATCCGTCTTCATTGAAATAACGTAGGTTTTATTTGATTCTTTAGCTCTCTTAAATGCGGCCTCTAATTCTGAAATAGATTTCACAGTTTCACCATTTGCTCCCATACTTTTTGCATGTGATTCAAAATCTACTAATTGAAAATTGGTAGCTCTTGCTTTACTTAGATTGCAAATATATTCTTTGCCACCTTTAGCAAGTTGTAATCTATTTATAACCATGTGACCGCCATTATCGCAAACTATAACTATTAATTTTTTATTATATAAAATAGAACTATAGATATCACTGTTTTGTAAAAGATAAGAGCCATCCCCAACAAATACAATCACATCTTGTTCAGGCTTTGCCATTTTAATACCAAGTGCGCCTGAAATTTCATAACCCATACAACTAAATCCCCATTCTGTTTCAAAAGTATTTATTTCTTTGGGCTTCCATACTTGTACTACCTCGCCTACTAATCCTCCAGCAGCTGTTACTACAATATCTGATGGATCTGAATTTCTATAAATTGCTCCAACTGCTTGAGCATAAGTTGGGAGTTCTTGATTAGTTGGGCCGCTTTCTTTCTTGACGTATTCATCCCATTTATCTCTCTCGTTAGTTGAATGTTTATACCATTGTTCTGGAGCTTTCCAGTCTCCTAAAACTTTCGATAATTCCTGTAACCCAATTTTTGCATCACTAACAATAGGTGTTGCCCTATGTTTTGTTGTATCAAATCTAGAAGTATTTATTGATACAAGTTCAAATTTATCATTATGAAAATTAGTCCATGATCCAGTAGTAAAATCAGATAATTTTGTTCCAACTGCAAGGGCTAAATCTGTATCTTTTGAAAGATTGTTTGATGAGCCCTCACCTAAACATCCAATTGCACTTATATAATAAGGATCATCTTTGTCCATACACCCGATGCCCATTACCGTTGCAGTTACAGGTATATTATGTTTTTTTGCAAAGGCAGCGATTTCAATTTCTGCTTCTGAATATAAAACTCCTCCACCTGAAATAATTATTGGTTGTTTAGAATTCTTGATTTTATCGGCAGCTTTTTGTATTTGATTAGGATCTGGATGAACTCTTCGGATTTCATGGATTTTTTCTTCAAAAAAGATTTCTGGATAATCATAAGCCTCTCCCTGAACGTCTTGAGACATAGAAATTACGGCAGGTCCGCAATCAGCAGGATCTAACATAACATTAATTGCTTGTGGTAAAGATGTTAAAATTTGCTCAGGTCTAGTTATCCTATCAAAATATCTTGTTACTGATTTAAAAGAATCATTTTGAGTTTCAGACGGTGAATTAAAATGTTCTACTTGTTGTAATACAGGATCTGGAAAACGACTAGAAAATGTATCTCCTGGAAGTAATAAAATAGGTAATCTGTTACTTAGCGCTACAGCAGCAGCAGTTACCATATTTGTTGACCCAGGACCTACTGATGAAGTTGCAACAAATATTT
Organism: uncultured Alphaproteobacteria bacterium; assembly: GCA_902630465.1. Classification (GTDB taxonomy): domain Bacteria; phylum Pseudomonadota; class Alphaproteobacteria; order HIMB59; genus CACPNW01. The sequence continues at coordinate 47,184 of CACOVJ010000006.1, forward strand.
GTTTTCTTCTCATTGCCCTCGAGTAAGCTATTCCTGTCAATGCCATATTCTGCTCATGATGGCCTCTAAAACCTGGTAATTCTTGTTGATATTGCTCCATTGCTTGGCCAATGCATGCAACATTGCCATGACCATAAATAGCAAAAGCACCTGGAAACAATTGTTGTTTTTTTCCATCAATCATTATTTTTTGACTTATCAAAAATTTAATAAGTGCATG
>CACOVJ010000007.1 GCA_902630465.1 uncultured Alphaproteobacteria bacterium
TCTCGATAATGATCCTGTTTTAATTTGACCTGCTGAAACACCAACCGATAAATCAGCAATAGTAGTATCTTCTGTTTCACCAGAACGATGTGAAATTATAGTAGTAAAATTATTTTCCTTAGCTAATTTAATTGATTCTAAAGTTTCTTTTAGAGTTCCTATTTGATTTACTTTAACTAAAATAGAATTTCCAGCACCCTCTGAAATACCTTTTTGTAATCTTTTTTTATTTGTAACAAATAAATCATCACCAACTAACTGAACTTTTTTTCCTATTGTTGATGTTAAATTAGACCAACCAACCCAATCATCTTCGGACATTCCATCTTCTATGGAATAAATTGGATATGCATTTACTAATTTCTCCAAATATTTAATCATCTCATCAGAAGACAAAACAATTTTTTCTCCTTGTAAATCATATTTATTATTTTTGTAAAATTCAGTTGAGGCAACATCAAGTGAAAGATAAATATCTTTTCCAGGTTTAAAACCTGCATCCTCCACTGATTTCAAAACAGTTTCGATGACTTCACTAGAACTATTTATGTTAGGAGCAAATCCACCTTCATCACCAACATTGGTATTTAAGCCTTTTGATTTTAAAAGTGATTTTAATGAATGAAATATCTCACACCCATATTGAAGTGCTTCTGAAAAATTATTTGCACCAATAGGAGCAACCATAAATTCTTGAATATCAACATCGTTATCTGCATGCGAACCTCCATTAATAATGTTCATCATTGGAACTGGAAGACTCATTGTATGTTCTGTACCAAGAAAAGAATACAATTCATGACCTTCAGAAGAAGCTAAACATTTTGCAAAAGCTAAACTTGCGGCAAGGGTTGCATTAGCACCAAGTTTAGATTTATTTTCCGTACCATCAAGTTGCAGCAAAAAATCGTCAAAAGAAGAAATATCTTCAAATGATTTTCCAATTAGTTCATAAGAGATTGTATCATTGATATTTCTTACTGCTCTCAAAACTCCTTTACCTTTGTATTTAGATTTATCATTATCTCGCAATTCTAAAGCCTCATGCACTCCAGTAGAAGCTCCACTTGGAACCGCAGCTCTGCCAAAGGAAGAATCGTCAAACTCTATATCGCATTCAACAGTTGGGTTTCCCCGACTATCTATTATTTGTCTTGCTTTTATATTCGATATTTTAGGCATTATTTTTCGCTATATCATCAAATTGCTTAAGTTGAATTAATAAATTTTTCAAATCTTTTATATTAATCATGTTTGGTCCATCGCTAGGTGCATTGTCTGGATCATTATGTGATTCTAAAAACAAACCAGCTACACCAATTGATATGGCAGCTTTACATAATGAAGGTATATGTTCTCTTTGACCGCCACTTTTATCACCCATTCCTCCTGGCTGTTGAACAGAATGAGTTGCATCAAAAATTACAGGATACTCATATTTTTTCATAATATCTATACCCTTAAAATCATTAACAAGCGTATTGTAACCAAAAGTTGTTCCTCTTTCAGTTATCATTATGTTTTTATTATTTGTAGTTTCTATCTTAGTGAAAATATTTTTAACATCAGTTGGTGATAAAAATTGACCTTTTTTAACATTAATAATTTTATTTGTGCTACCTGCAGCTAATAGCAAATCTGTTTGACGGCATAGAAACGCAGGGATTTGGATAATATCGATAATACTATCTTGATTTAATTGATTACATTGATACTCATTATGGACATCGGTTAGTATTGGTAAATTAAAATTAGTTTTTATTTTTTCAAAGATTTTTAATGCGTCATCAAGATTAACACCTCTACGACTATTAATGCTTGATCTATTTGCCTTATCAAAACTAGATTTAAAAATTAAATTAATACCAATACCAGCACATATTTTATGTAGCTCTTCTGCAATCATCAAAGAGTGACTCTCATTTTCTATTACACATGGACCTGCAATTAAAACAAATGGAGAATTATTTGAGATAGAAAAATTTTTTAGATTGATATTAATCATTAATTGCAGCCTTTATAAATGATACAAAAAGAGGATGAGGATCTAACGGTCTTGATTTTAACTCTGGATGAAATTGAACACCTATAAACCATTTATGATTTTTACTCTCAAGTACTTCAGGTAATAATCCATCTGGTGACATACCGCTGAAATAATAACCTTTGTTTTCAAATTTTGATAGAAATTTCTGATTTACTTCGTATCTATGTCTATGTCTCTCACTAATTACTTTATTTTTATATATCGAAAAGATTTTTGAATTTTTTTTCAAAATAGCTCTGTATGCCCCAAGGCGCATTGTCCCACCCTTGTCACTATTTTTATCTCTTTTTTCGATCTTATCTTTATTTACCCATTCTGTCATTAATCCTACAACTGATTTAGTGGTTTTCTTAAATTCTGAAGAATGAGCGTTTTTAATTTTTAGTACATTTTGTGCTATTTCAATAACAGCTAACTGCATTCCAAGACATATTCCAAAAAAAGGAATATTGTTTTCTCTAGCATATTTGATAGCATTAATTTTTCCATTAATACCTCGAATGCCAAAACCACCTGGAATTAGAATTCCATCACAACCTTTTAATTTTTTCATTAAACTAATGTTGTTTTCTTTTTCAGAATTAATCCATTGAATATCTATATCAGCAGAATTTTCTATACCTCCATGTACCAATGCTTCATTTAATGATTTATAACTATCTTTAAGATTTGTATATTTTCCTACTACAGCAATTTTAACTTTATGTTTTCTTTGTTTAATTTTTTTTTGAAGGTCAATCCAAGGCTTTAAATTTAGTTTATGATTTTTTGGTTTATAACCTAATTGTTTTAGTAGAGCTTCATCCAAACCATATTTTGAATACAATGAAGGAACTTCATAAATTGATTTAGCATTTAATGCAGGAATTACCGACTCTTTTTTAACATTACAAAATAAAGATATTTTGGAAATTGAGTCATTATCTATTGGTTGTTCAGATCTACACATAATGATATCTGGTTGAATGCCCGCATTGAGAAGTTCTTTAACTGAATGTTGAGTAGGTTTCGTTTTTAACTCACCCGCTGAACTTAAAAATGGAATATAAGTCATATGAATTAATGCTGATGAAATATTTTTATCATTTCTAATTTGTCGTATTGCTTCTAAGAAAGGTAGAGATTCAATATCTCCAACTGTTCCTCCTATTTCATAAATTGCGATATCTTCATTTTTTAAATTGCTGTTTATAAAAGATTTTATTTCATTAGTAACATGAGGAATAACCTGAATAGTTGAACCTAGATAATCACCTTTTCTTTCCTTCATAAGGACGTTTGAATAGATTTTACCTGATGAAACACTATCTGAATGCTTAGCTGATTTATTTGTAAATCTTTCGTAATGTCCAAGATCTAAATCTGTTTCTGCACCATCATCTGTTACATATACTTCTCCATGCTGGTAAGGACTCATTGTACCGGGATCAACATTAAGATAAGGGTCTAATTTCCTAATTCTAACTTTAAATTTTCTAGAAATTAATAGTGTTGCTAGTGCAGCTGAGGCTATACCTTTACCTAATGATGAGGCCACTCCTCCCGTAATAAAAACATAATGCATTACGGAATACCCTGATACATAAAGGGCTTACTTATAGCAAGTAAATATTAATAATTATTCTGGAATTGATGGTTCTTCAGAATTTGAGTCTTCATTATTGATGGAAGGAAGAGATTCTAGAACGTTTTTATCAGATCCAACAGAAGCCATTATTGTTAATACTATACTCATTACCATAAACAATGTTGCAGTTATTGCTGTTAATCTCGAAAGAAGATTTGCAGATCCACGAGCTGACATCATTCCACCAAACGTCCCTCCACCAAGTCCCAAACCTTCATTATCTGATCCTTGAAGAAGAACCAATATTACCAGTGCAATAGCTAAAATAAGCTGTATTACTATAAGAGTAGTCATTTTTATTTCTTATATGTATTACGAAGCAATTATCAAGAAATAATTGAATTGAATTCTTCAACTTTTAATGAAGCTCCTCCAACTAAACATCCATCTACATTTTTTATCATATTAATATCTCTTGAATTTGAAGCTTTTACTGATCCGCCATAGAGCACTTTATATTGGTTAAATTTTTTGTTAATTTCTTTAATAAAAGTATGAACTTCATCAATATCTTCTAAAGTAGGTGTTAAACCAGAACCAATAGCCCATATAGGCTCATATGCTATTATTGTGTTTTTAAAATTTGATATATCTGGGACACTATTTTCAATTTGATATTTTAAAATATCTTTAGTTATATTTTTTTCTTTTTCTTCTAAAGTTTCACCGATGCAAATTACTGGAATAATATTATTTTCAATTAAATTTATAGATTTTAATTTAATAACATCACTTTTTTCATTGAAATATTGTCTTCTTTCAGAATGCCCCACTAAACAAAAACTTATTTGATTATTAGCTAACATTTTAGCAGATAATTCCCCAGTATAAGCTCCCTCATTGTAAATTGAAATATCTTGAGCTCCTGAATACAAGTTTTTATCATTTGTTTTGAGTTTATTTAGAAATATACTGGGTGAACAAATAATTGTGCAATTTTGAGGATTATTTAATAATTTTTGATAATATTGTTTAATAAACTCAAGATTCCCATTTAATTTCCAATTTGCAATAAAAATAGAGGAAAAATTTGTTAAATTTATCATAATTAATTTTATTTATAGAAACTAATATTATAGAAGCAATCAAAATTTTATGAGAGCATTAAATAAAAGTTGGATAGGTATAATTTTAGTTATACTTTTTGGGGCCAGCTTATTCTTTTTTAGAGGTTCCAGTAGATACTCAAATTTATTTAATTCAGATAATTTTGTCGCAAACATATCAGGCACCCCAATATCGACAACTCAGTTTTTAAGATCGCTAGAAATGAATATTGGACAATTTGCACAAATGATTGGCTCAGATTTAACAGGAGATCAAATTAGAGCTTTTCAAATTCATCAATTAGTTCTTCAAAATTTAGTTAATAATGCAATTTTTGAGAACGAATTCGATAAATTAGATTATATCTTAGATGATACTTTAATTGCAAAAAAAACCAAAGAAAGATTTCCTAACCTCTATACAAATAATGAAATTAATGATGATGCATTAAATGATTTTTTAAGACTGCAGAGATTAAAAATAGCAGATTTAGTAAGTATTATTAATTATGAAACAAGATCAACTGTATTTGATAATTTAATTTTTAAAAAAAATTATCCATATAATTTTTTAAAGAAAATTAATATTTATAATGATCATACAAGAAAAATTGAACTACTTACAGTTCCTTTTGAAAAAATTGATTTACCGGATCTAAATGGGAATAATATAACTAAAGATAATTCAGAATTAGTCGATTTTTTTAGAAAAAATTCAATGAATTATATGAGTAAAGAAAAAAGAGATATTACGTATGCAGTCATCAATAAGAAAGATTTTAAAAAAGATTTCACCCCTACTGATGATGAAGTAACGAATTATTTCAGTGATAATAAGCAAATATATATCATACCTGAAAAAAGAAGTTTCAAACAATTTAATTTCAAAACAAAGGAAGAGGCAGAAAGTTTCAAACTTAAAATAAGTGGGTTATCTAAGGATGATATAATATCTTTTTCTGAAGAAAATAATATAAAGTTTAATAAATTTGTTGAAGTAGATAAAAATCAAGTTTTAGATGAATTATCAAAAGTTATTTTCTCAATCAACCAAGATGAAGTATCAGATGTAGTAAGCACAACTTTAGCACACCACATCATTATTTTAGATGAAATTTTAATTAAAAGAGAACCTTCTCTAGATGAAGTTTATACAATAATAGAGAATACTTTGACTAATGTACAATTAGATAATTATATTAACGATTTAAAATTTAAAATTAATCAACAAATATTAGATGGTTTCTCGATTGATGAAATAGCAGATAAAAATAATTTAAAATTAAATAAGTTAAATAATAGCATTCAAAATTTAGAAGAGGACAATTTTGAGAGTTTTCTGATTAATAAAGCTTTTTCTCAAAATAAAGATTTTATAAGTGATATATTTGATTTTGATAGTGACACATCTTTTATCATCAATATTGATGAAATTTATCCATCAAAAGTTGAAAGTATTGATGAAATATTCGATAAATTGAAAAATGATTTTATAAAATTCAAAAAATTAAATTTTGTATCTGAAACATTTGAAACTCATAAATCAGATAATAACTTAATAAAAATTAATGATATTTTTCAATCTGATATAGAGGAAAGAGATATTAAATTAACTTCAAAAGACATACCTGCGTCTTTAGTAAATAATATTTTTTTAATTAATCAGAACGAAATCACATTTTCATCAGATGAAGAAAATGTTTATTTTGCAGAAGTTAATCAAATTATTTTTGCTAACAATAATTCTGAATTTAATAGCTTAGAAATACTATCAGAATTAAAAAATGCTTTTGGTAACGAGATTATTAAGACTAAAAATATTTCATTTAATGATGAATTAATTAATGGTCTCTTATCTCAGTACAAATGACCTCAGAAAAAAATAATTTTTTATTAAATTATAAAAAAGGTTTGCCACAGCTGTTAAAAAAAAATATAATCGCTGATATTGAAACTCCTTTTTCATCGTTGTTAAAAATTAGTAAGGGTGAAAAGTATTCATTTCTTCTTGAATCAGTTGAAGGCGGAAGTAAAAGAGGTAGGTTTTCATTATTGGGATGTGATCCAGATATAATTTGGAGTGTTCATAAAGGAAAATCTTCTATTAAATATTTAGATGAAAATTATAACTATAATCTAAATATTAATCCTTTAGTAGCATTAAGAGAATTAATAAATTTATCAAAGTTTAAAAGCATTAATGATAATGTTCCTTTTCCTACATTAGTAGGTTACATGGGCTACCCAATGATACAGTTTATGGAAAACATAGAATTAAAAAATAAAGATAATATTAAAGTACCAGATGCTATATTTATAAGACCAAAAATTGTAGCTGTTTTTGATAATATAAAAGATATTATTTCCATTATGACAATTAGTTATCCAAGTATAAATATATCAGCAGAATATGCATATAAAAAAACAAATCAACTTTTAAAGAAAACAATAAGAAAACTAGAAAAAAGTATTTTAAGATCAGCAAACAAAAAAACAAAAAAAAATAAATTAAAATTTAAATCAAATTATAAAAAAGATGAATTTTATAAAATTGTTAATAAGGCAAAAAAATACATCAAAGATGGGGATATATTCCAAGTAGTTCCATCTCAGAGATTTGAGACAAAATATAATTTAAAAGCTATAGATTTATATAGATCTTTAAGAAGGCTGAATCCTTCTCCTTATCTAGTTAATTTAAATTTTGATAAAATCGGCATTGTTGCCAGTAGCCCAGAATTAATGGTTCAATTAAGAAATAATAAAGTAACAATAAGGCCTATTGCTGGAACCAGAAGGAGGGGTAAAAATATAAGTGAAGATATTATGCTTTCAAAAGATCTTTTGAATGATCAAAAAGAACTTGCTGAACATTTGATGTTACTTGATTTAGGGAGAAATGACGTAGGGAGAGTTTCTAAAAAAGGATCTATAAAGGTTACAGAAAAAATGATTATTGAGTATTATTCTCACGTAATGCATATTGTATCTAATGTTGAAGGTACGATAAATAAAAAACTTGATGCTATAGATGCACTAATTGCTGGTTTTCCTGCAGGAACAGTATCAGGTGCTCCAAAAATTAGAGCACTTCAAATCATTGAAGAACTAGAAAACCTAAATAGAAGTTTTTATGCAGGCTGTATGGGTTATTTTGATTCTAATGGAGACATGGATACTTGTATCAGTTTAAGAACTGGGCTTGTTAAAGATAAAAAATTATATATTCAAGCAGGTGCCGGAATTGTTTATGACTCAGTCCCAAAAAACGAACATCAAGAGATTTTGAATAAAGCTGGTGCCTTAATGGCAGCTGCTGAAGATTCATACAAATTTGATTTATGATATTATTAATAGATAATTATGATAGTTTTACCTACAACATCAAACACTATTTCTTAGATTTAAATCAAAAAGTTGTTGTGTTTAGAAATGATGAAATTTCTATTAAAAAAATTCTTAAATTAAAACCAAAATCAATAGTTATTTCTCCAGGTCCGTGCACACCAAATGAAGCTGGAATAAGTCTTAATCTAGTTTCAGAACTATCTGAAAAATTTCCTATTCTTGGAATTTGCCTTGGTCATCAAACTATTGGACAGGCTTTTGGAGGTAAAATAATAAAATGTAAAGAGATCATGCACGGAAAAGTTGATATAATTAATCATTTTGGTCACTCTATATTTAAAAATATAGACAAAAGATTTAAAGCAACTAGATACCACTCCCTTGTTATAAAAAATAATACTATGCCAAAAGATTTCTTAATTACTGCAGAAACTAATAATAAAATTATTATGGGTATTGCTCATAAAAAATTACCAATATTTGGTCTTCAATTTCATCCTGAAAGTATTGGCACTGATACAGGAAAGATTATTTTAAACAATTTTTTAAACTTAACAAAATAATGGACCAAATTTATATCTTAAATAAAGTTCTAGAAAAAAAAGACCTTAGTATTGAAGAGAGTATGTTTATATTTAATAAAATTATGAGTGGAGAATTAGATGACATAAAGATCACGTCCATTCTTATAAGCTTAAAGTTAAAAGGTGAAACAAAAGAGGAAATTATTGGCGCTTCAAAGGTGATGAGAGAAAAATCTTTAAAAATTCATTCTCCAAAAAATACAATTGATACATGTGGCACTGGTGGGGATATGAAAGATACATTGAATATATCAACAAGTGCAGCTTTAGTTGCAGCAAGTGCTGGTGTTATTATTGCAAAACATGGCAATCGCTCAGTTAGTTCTAAATCAGGATCTGCAGATATGCTTGAAAAAATAGGTTATAAGATTTCAGATAATATAGATTACTTAGAGTATTCATTATCAAATAAGAATTTTTGTTTTTTATTTGCTCAAAATCATCATTCTGCAATGAAAAATGTAATTAATGTAAGAAAAAATTTAGCAACACGCACGATTTTTAACTTATTGGGACCGCTTACTAATCCAGCTCAAGCAGATAAACAGCTTTTAGGTGTTTATTCAAAAGATCTAGTTTCTATGCATTGCAATTGCTTAAAAGAATTAGGTTCTGAAAAAGCTATGGTTGTACATGGATTAGACGGGTTAGATGAAATTAGTTTATCTGATAATACCTACATCAACGAATTGAGGGATAATAAAGTTCTGGAGTATACTCTAGATCCAAGAGACTATAATTATGATTTAATTAAAATAGAAGATATAAAAGGTGGAGACCCAGAATATAATGCAAGTTGTTTCAATAAAATGATTAACGGAGATTATAAAGAATTTCAAAAAATTGTAGAAATTAATGCAGGAGCTGCAATATATTTATCTAATTTAAGAGATAATCTAAAAGACAGTTTTGAGTTAGCAAAAAAATGTATTGAGGAAGGAATTACAAAAAATTTTGTAAACTCATTAATAAATGAGTAATATACTAAAAAAAATTTGTGAAAACAAATCTAAAGAATTAGAAGAAACAAAAAAAAGATGTTCGTTTAAAACATTAGAAAAATTAATCTCATCGAAATTAGAGAAACGTGAATTTAAAGAAAGTTTAATTTTGGCACAAAGAAATAAAAAAAATTTCATAATTGGTGAAGTAAAAAAACAAAGTCCAAGCGCAGGTGAAATAATTGGAGAATATTTACCAGAAGATATTGCCATTCAATATGAAAGGTCTGGGGTTGGGGCATTATCTATTTTAACAGAAAGTAAATATTTTTTAGGCAATATTGATCATTTATCCTTAGTTAAAAAGAAAACTAATTTACCTATTTTAAGAAAAGATTTTATTATTGATAAATATCAAATTTTAGAAAGTAAGATTTATCAAGCAGATTGTATATTATTAATTTTATCAATATTATCAGATGATCAGGCAATAGAATTTATAAATTATGCAAATGAATTAAAATTAGATTGTATTATAGAGGTTCACGATGAGGAGGAACTTAAAAGAGCAATCAAATTAGACTACCCTGTTATTGGAATTAATAATAGAAACCTTAAAAGTCTTGAAATTAATATAAATAACTCAATAAATTTGAATAAAAATTTAACTAATGATTATATTTTAATTGCAGAGAGTGGCATTAAAAATTCTGATGATATAAAAAAATTTAATTCAACAGGGATATATAATTTTTTAATTGGAGAAAGTTTGTTAAAATCTAAAGATAAAGAAAAGAAAATTGGAGAATTACTTTTAAATGAGTCATATTAATAAAAAAGGAAATCCTTATATAATTGACGTATCAAATAAAGATGTCACAGAAAGAGTAGCAGTTGCCTCTGGTGAAATAAAATTTGATAAAGAAACATATAAAAAAATAAAATCATTTGAGACAAAAAAAGGTAATCTTGAAAAAACTGCTATAATTGGAGGTATTATGGGGGCAAAAGAGACTTCTAGATTAATACCACTTTGTCATAATATTCCAATCAATCATATAAATATTGAGGTTATAAAAAATGATAAAAAATCAAGTCTTGTGGTCGAAAGTATAGTTAAAACAAATGCAAATACTGGTGTGGAAATGGAGGCATTAACTGCCGTTACAATTAGTTGTCTTACAATTTATGACATGTGTAAGTACTTAAATAAAAAAATTAAAATTCAAAATATACATCTTGTTTCAAAAACAGGTGGTAAATCTAATATTTAACTAATTGATAAATAAAGATATTTATGTTTGTTCTTGTTTTGATCTTAAAGAACATATATAGAACAGTAAATGCTTACAAAAAAACAAAAAGAGCTATACGATTATTTAAAAAATTACATTTCAAGTAATAAAATCTCCCCTTCTTTTGAGGAAATGAAAACTGCAGTTAATCTGAAATCAAAATCAGGTATTCATAGATTAATTACAAGTCTAGAAGAAAGAGGTTTTATTAAAAGATTAAAGCACAAAGCAAGAGCAATGGAAATTATTAAAAAAGATAATATTGCTGATGAAAACTCTTTGTCAAATAGCATTAATATCCCATTAATTGGTGCAATTGCAGCAGGTGAAGCAATAGAAGCTATTGAAAATGCTGATGAATTTGTTTCTGTACCTTCTTCGATGACATCACCAAATGCTAAATATTTTGGATTAAAAGTAAAAGGTCTATCTATGATAGATAAAGGAATATTTGACGGTGATATTGCTGTAATAAAAAAGACAAATAATGTTGAAAATGGAAAAATTGCAGCTGTTATTACACAAGATAACGAGGTTACTCTAAAAACTATTAAATTTGATCGAGACAAGGTCTTATTAATTCCTGCTAATCAAAGTTTTCAGACAAAGGAATACAAAGCTGGTGAAATCCAAGTCCAAGGGACTTTATCTGGTATTATAAGAAAATATAATTAATAGTTTATCTTAATTTTAAGATGACTATGTTAAAAACACGATTTGCACCCTCTCCTACTGGTAATCTACATCTTGGAGGCGCTAGAACAGCTTTAATTAATTATATTGTAAGTAAAAAATCAGCATCATCTAAATTTTACTTGAGAATTGAAGATACAGATCATGAAAGATCAAAACAAGAATACACAGATAACATAACTAATTCTTTAAAATGGCTTGGACTTGATTGGGATGAAAACATTCAAGTTCAGTCTAAAAGATCATCAAGACATCAAGAAGTTGCTAAAGAGTTACTTCAAAAAAAGCGAGCATTCAAATGTGTATGTTCTGAAGAAAAAATAACTAATCAAAGAAAATTAATAAGAGAAAATAAAAATTATTCAAAAAAAATATGTACTGAATGCAAAGACGATATTGATATTCAAAGTAAAGATAGGGATTATGTAGTTAGATTAGATGTACCAGATGAAGGAAATTTAAAAATTAATGATACAATTCAAGGAGACGTTTCAGTAGCAAATTTACAATTAGATGATTTCATTTTACTAAGAAAAGATCAATCACCTACTTATATGTTATCCGTAGTAGTTGATGATCATGATTTAGGAATCAATTACATTATTAGAGGTGATGATCATTTTATTAATACATTTAGACAATACTACATTTATAAATTTATGAATTGGGATGTACCTCAATATGCACATATTCCTCTTATTCATGGAGAAGATGGAACAAAATTATCAAAAAGACATGGGGCAGTAAATATTTTAGATTTAAAAAAAGATGGATATTTAAAAGAAGCAATTATTAATAATCTTATACTTTTAGGTTGGTCAAATAATAATGAAAAGTCAGAAACTATTGATTTAAAGGAAATAATTGAAAATTTTGAAATATCAAATTTATCAAAATCATCTAGTATATTTAGTTTTGATAAATTAGATTTTTTCAATAATTTCTATTTAAGAAAAGAAAATGGAATAAAAGAATTCATCAATTTTTGTGAAAGTGATATTGAATTAAATAAATATCTACAAAAAGATAATACAAAAATGAAAAATATTTTTAATGTTTATAAAAAAGATATCAAAAAAATAAGTGATTTGAATGATTCAATCAAAGTTTATTTTGATGAAAATTATAAAATAAATAAAACAGAAAAACTGAGCTCAGAATTTGATATTATTTTTAAAAAATTTTTAAATTTAATTGGAGAAATAGATGATTGGAATAGAGACAATATTCAAATTATCATTAATGATTTTTTAAAAAATAATAAAATTAAATTTCCTGTTTTAGGTAAACCAGTAAGATTTTTATTAATAAATTCCTATCAAGGACCTTCAATTTCTGATATTTTTGTAATATTAGGTAAAAAAGATACTATTGATAGATTAAATCAATATATAGGTGATTAATTATGGCTGACTACGAAGATAAAAAAGTTAACGATAAACAGTTTACTCTATTTAATAATGAGAGTGGTAAATCGTATCAAATTCCACTTATTGAAAGCAAAGATGGTCCAAATGTTTTGGATATTCGTAAACTTTATCAAGAAACAGGACTATTTACTTTTGATCCAGGATTTACTTCAACAGCTTCATGTGAATCTGGAATAACATATATTGATGGTGAAAAAGGAATTCTTCGTCATAGAGGCTATGATATCCACGATTTAGCATCTAAAAGTGAATTTCTTGAAGTTTGTTATCTGTTACTTCACGGTGAACTACCCTCACCAGAAGATAAGCAGAAATTTAAAGATGTAATCACTAATCATACAATGTTGCATGAGCAACTAGTAAATTTATACAGAGGTTTTCGAAGAGATGCGCACCCTATGTCAATTATGGTAGGTGTTGTTGGTGCTCTTTCGGCCTTTTATCATGACAGTACTGATTTTTCAGACATTAATCAAAGAATGATAGCGTGTCATAGGTTAATTGCCAAAATTCCAACAATAGGTGCTATGGCCTATAAATATTCAATTGGTCAACCTTTTGTTTACCCAAGAAATGATCTTTCTTATGCAGAAAATTTTTTATATATGACATTTTCTGTACCATCAGTAGATTATAAAGTTAGTCCAAAAATCGTTAGGGCAATGGATAGATTTTTTATATTACATGCTGATCATGAACAAAATGCTTCTACTTCAACAGTTCGACTAGCAGGTTCCTCTGGCGCAAATCCTTTTGCTTGTATTGCAGCAGGTATTGCATCTCTATGGGGACCAGCACATGGTGGAGCAAATGAAGCAGTAATAAAAATGTTAGAAGAGATTGGCGATGTATCAAATATTCAAAAATACATAAATAAAGCTAAAGATAAAAATGATCCATTTCGATTAATGGGTTTTGGACATAGAGTTTATAAAAACTATGATCCAAGAGCCACAGTGATGAAAGAAAGTGCTCATGAGGTTTTAGAAGAGCTAAATATGCAAGATGATCCATTGCTTAAAATTGCAATAGAATTAGAAAAAATAGCTCTAAAAGATGAATATTTTATTAGTAAAAAATTATTCCCAAATGTAGATTTCTATTCAGGTATAATTTTAAAAGCATTAGGTTTCCCTACAAGCATGTTTACTGTTCTATTTGCAATAGGAAGAACAGTAGGATGGATATCACAATGGAAAGAAATGATAGAAGATCCTATTAATAAAATTGGCAGACCTCGGCAATTATACACTGGTTATAAGGCTAGAACTTATCAAGTTGAATCTTCTAGAGAAAAAAAATCAATTTTTAATTGGCTTTGGAACAAGAATTAATTAACTTATTTATACGATTAACACTGACATCATAAGGACTATAATCATTAACGACTTCCCTAAGGTACATATTAATTGAGTTAATTTGAGTTTCTTGTTTTTTTCTATCATTAAATAAATTTAGAAAAATATTTAATAACTTTTTTTCATTTAAATTCGAGTTAATAACTTCTGGAATAATCATTTGGTTACTTATAATATTTATAAGATTTACATATTTCACTCTTACAAAAGGCTTAATTAAAATTTCTGTGAAATAATTAAGTTTATAGATCACTATTTGAGGAATATTCCTTTTGGCAATTTCTAAAGAGGCAGTACCAGAGCAAGTTATACTTATGTAAACATCTTTATAATATTCATCAAATTTACTCATATCAGTTGAGATTATAGTCTCAGTTTTCCATTGCTTAGTATTTGCTTTAATTAAAGAGATAAGATGAGGCAAAGTTGGAATAAATATTTTATAATTAAGATTATTCTTAGATATATATTTTTCAATATAACTAAAATATTTCATAAGTTTTAATACTTCGTTTTGCCTACTACCTGGTAAAAAAGAGAGGTACTTATATTTTTCTTTATTCTCTCTTTTTTTTATATGAAAGATTGGATGCCCAATAAAAGTTTTATTTAGATTATCAAAATTGAAATATTTTTTTTCAAAATTAAACAATAGAAAAATTTCGTCAAAAATATTTGCAAACTTCTTTGCCCTATACGATCTCCAAGCCCAAACAGTTGGCGCAACTACATGTATTATTTTATTCTTATAATTTGATTTTCTTAATTGGTTTACAAGGTTATAATTAAAATCTGGTGAGTCTATGGTTAAAACTAAATCATAATCATTTTTAATAATATAGTTTTTTAATCTTCTTATCATTTTTAAATATTTTGAAATTGAAAGTATTATTTCAAAAAGCCCTATAGATGTAAATTCTGATAAATCATAAATTTTATTTGAAATATATTTTTCAGATTGTTTGCCACAAACTCCATCAAATTGGTATTTATCTATATTCATTCTTGATAAAATATTTGAGCAAATATTTTCACCAGATTGTTCCGTACAACAAATAAAAATTTTTATTTTTTTCAATTTAGATTGACTGATGAGATAAATAAGTTATTTTGACTAGCATAATCAATAATTTTTTTCTTATCTAAAATTAAACACTTATCTTTTTGCAAAAATACACCTTCATAATTATATTTTTTTATATTTTTTATTGTATCTAAGCCAATCAAAGGAATATCAATTAGATTACTCTGGTTTTGTTTTGAAAATTTAAAAAGTACACCATTATCATCTTTTCTTTTATATTCCTTGCATCTTTTTAATAATTCATCTGTTCCTTCTATAGCTTCTAATCCTAAAACTAATTGATTTTGAATTATCATAGCCTGACCAACATCTAATTTCTTATATATTTGATATACTGATTTTGCTTTTTTTAAATTTAGAATTGCATTTTTAGAAGGCTTGATTTTTGTTAAATTTATTTCAGTTGAAAATAATTCCTTACAATATTTGGTCCAATTAAAAAAAATATATCCTTTAGTTTCAAAGTATTTTTTTAAACTCATTAAAAGATTGTTGTCACCTTTTTTCTCTAATAAAAGACTTTTAGCAAGTAACAATGTCGACAAATCAAAACCTAAATCTTTAATACCAGGTCTTTTTATGCTTCCTGCAAATATTATATGCTTTATTTTATTTGAATCTAAAACTTTAAAGATTTTTTTTACTGATAAGATATCAAAATCTACAACACGATGATTGTTATAAAATTTATTATTTTTACTATTTAAAGAAAAAAATGTAACATCGTAATTTTTACCTAATAGTGATTTACCAATATATAGAGGCAAATTACCATCCCCAGCAATTATTCCTATTTTAGTCATTATCAAAAGTTGTAATACCTCTTTTTGAATTTGAATTTAGAAATTCAATTACTTCTTTAATTTCTAAAATTTCAGAACTTTTAAGAAAATTATTTTTAATATTATTTTCAATTGTATCATTTTTATCAAAAATTATATTTATGAAATTTTTAATTTCATTGATTGTATTAGATGTTAAGCCTTTTCTTTTTAAACCAATGAAGTTTAAACTTTTCATATTTTCTCTTATTCCTGTATACAAACCATATGGGATGATATCTTTTTCAACACCACTCATACCACCAATCATTGCATATTTTCCTATTCTAACAAATTGATGTATTGCTGAATTACCCCCTAAAATTGCATTATTATCAATTTCTACATGTCCAGCAAGAGTTGCGTTATTTGCTAAAATTACATTTGATTTAATTATGCAATCATGCGCTACATGTGATCCAACCATAAATAAACAGTTATCGGCTATTACAGTATTTAAACCTCCGCCAGATGTACCTGGATTTATGGTAACATTTTCTCTAAATTTATTATTACTTCCAATTTTAAGATAAGATTTTTCTTTGTTGTATTTTAAATCTTGAGGTTCAGATCCAATAGAAGAAAATGGATAGAAGGTATTGTTATTGTCTATGCTAGTATTGCCAGTAATTGAAACATGAGATAGTAAATTATTATATTGTCCTAACTTTACTCCATCTCCAATAATACAATACGGACCAATATTTGTTGTTTCATGTATTTCAGTATTTTTAGAAATTACAGCTGAAGGATGAATCATATATTAGTATTAAATTATTAAAATATAACTTTAAACAAATAATATATTTCTAATTATTACTTATATTTAATCATAGCAGAAAATTCAGCTTCACTAATTTTTGTGTTCTCCTTAAAACATGTGCCTTCAAATTTATATACATCTCTGACACTATTAATAAATCTTACTTCAAATAATACTTGGTCATTTGGAAGTATAGGTTTTCTAAACTTTGCTTTATTTACACTCATAAATAATACTGACTTTTCTTTATATTCTTTAAGTTTATAAGATACTACAATTCCAGCCGTTTGTGCCATTGCTTCAACAATAATTACTCCAGGCACAATAGGATTATCTGGAAAATG
The DNA here is from genome assembly GCA_902630465.1 of uncultured Alphaproteobacteria bacterium. GTDB lineage: Bacteria > Pseudomonadota > Alphaproteobacteria > HIMB59 > CACPNW01. The sequence continues at coordinate 17,382 of CACOVJ010000007.1, forward strand.
TCCTTTAAAAAAATATTCATTTGCAGAAAATAGTTTGTTAGATTTACCATGTTCACCTGGTACAATTATTTCACAAGTATCAACAAATAAAAATGGATCTCTATGAGGAATAAGGTTTTTAATTTCTTCTGTGTTTAATTTCATTTTCTCGAACTATTTCTTATAATTTCTTTCTTCCATAACTTAATATCCTTAGCTGGAAAACCAGCAATTACCATATTGTTAGATATACTTTTAGTTACACCACTTTTTGCTGCAATGGTAACATTATCTCCAATAATTAAGTGACCAGAAATACCAGCTTGACCACCAATTTTAACAAAATCTCCAATTTTTGTACTACCAGCAATACCAACTTGCGCAGCTATAATTGCATGCTTTCCAATAACAACATTATGAGCGATTTGAACTAAATTATCTATTTGTGAAAATTCTCCAATTGTCGTACTTTCAAAAACTGCCCTATCAATAGTAGTGTTTGAACCTATTGTACAATTTTTTTTTATTATAACATTGCCATGGTGAATTATTTTTTTCTTACTTTTTTCCTCAAATCCAAATCCGTCTGAACCAATTCTAGCTCCAGATTTTATTAAACAATTTTCGTTAATAATTGCATTAGATATAGATACATTATTTTGAATTATAGAATTATTAAGGATTTTTACATTAGGTCCAATAGTTGTATTTGATCCTATGATAACATTACTGGCAATTTCTGTATTTGCTTCTATATTGCAAAAAGGATCGATTTGTACATTTTTACTTAGTTTACAATTTTTACTTAAATTTGTATTTGTTGATATGACTCCATTTGACCTATAATCGTTATCCGAAAAAAGTTCTGATAAATATGCGAGAGATAAATATGGGTCATTTACTATTATGTACTTGCATTTACTTGATAAATATTTTGAGTATTCTTTTTTTATAATACATGCTTTTGCTTTACATTTTTTTAAATCATCGATATATTTTATATTAGAAAAAAAAGATAAGTCTTTACTAGTGGCACTAGATACAGAATTAATACTTTCAAATATCTCATCGTTATCTATATCAGAAATCAAATCAATAGAATGAGTCTTTAATTTTTTTACAATATCTAAGTATTTAATTTTTTTCAAAACTTTCAAATTCCAAGTTAAAATTTATTTCATTAAGTTTATTTTTTATATCATTTGTTATATTTATAGAATTAGAGGCGATTAAATAACTCGTTGAATCTAAGACTAAATCTATATTATTATTTTTAGCATATTTTTCTGTCAAAACAATTATTTCTTGAAGTATTAATTTTCTCATTTTTATAATTTCATCCTGATAGTGCATATTGAAAGAATCAACTAAATTAGTAAATTTACCTAATTCAATATTATAGTTGTTTATTAAATTATTAATTTCAGTTTCATTTAATACAATTTTAGACTTATCTATCTCTGATTTTATTTTATTTAATTTAATTTCATTTTCCTTGATGATGTTAGAATTAATTTTTTGATTATTTTCAATTTCTAATAAAAATTCTTTATAGTATTTGTTACTATCTAAAAGTTTTTCGATATCTAATACTGCAATATTAGTGGATAAAGTAGTTTTAGAATATAAAATAATAAAAAATACTAATATAAATTTTTTTATCAATCTAAATTACCTATGGAAAATAGGAACATTCTTTTAATATCATATTCTTCGTCTTGGATTGGGAAACCCCAAGCAAAACCAATTGGTCCAATTGCAGAGTAATATTTAAAACCAAAGCCAACTGATGATCTAATAGTATTATCATTTTTTGTTGGTTTTGTTTTATTTTCCCATACCAAACCGTAATCATTAAAAATATTCACATAAAATGGAAATTGTGAGTCTTTTGATAGCTCTCTTGAAATATCAAATTTTGTTACAACCAGATTATTACCACCGACATAAGATGATCTTGAATTTCTAGGGCCCGCACCAAAAGTATCAAATCCCCGAAGCCACCTACCGCCCAGAGAGAATTTATCATCTGTTAATATATCATTATTACTTAAAGAAATAATATTCCCAACTCTAGCTTGAAAGGAAAATATATTTTTATCAATTTTATTATATTTTTTATAAGTTATAATGTTCTTGAATGTTCCATTAGAAGAACTTGTAGGTGTTTCTATAGAATTAATATAGCTTACAAAAGTTCCATTTTGAGGCAAAACTAGGGAGTTAAGAGTATTATATGATAGTCTATTATTCAATACAAAACTTACATTTTCACCAGATGAATTATTTATAGTTGAAGCAACAGTTGAAGCATTGGTAATTTTATAATCTTTTATTATATAATCTAAATTTATAGCGTGATTTATTAATGGACTAACTTTATATGATATGCCTATTCCTGTCGACAATGTATCAAGTTTATAGGAACTTGCTACTGAAAAGTCTTCTTGTTTTAATTGAGCCTTGTAAGTAACATTTACATCATTTACATAATTTATTCTATCTGTTGTTTCAAAAGTAAATTCAGTTTTATCATCTGTTGTATTAATAAGTGTTTTTAAAGATCTTCCTGTGCCATAAAAATTTCTCTCACTTAATCCAGCTACAACACCAAAGCCCTCCAAAGTACCTATAGATAGACCAACATTAAATGTTCCAGTTTGTTTTTCATCAACTATTATCTGAATTTCAGATAGCTCATTATCTATTTCTTTTTCGATAATCTCAACTGACTTAAATAAGCCTAGTGAATTTAGTTTTTTTTGAATATTTTTAAGTTGAGATTTATGATAAGCATCTCCTTCAACAAGTTTTAGCTCTCTTCTAATGACTTTATCAAAGGTTCTTGTATTTCCATATATGTTTATTTGTTTTGCATATTTAGGCTCTATTTGATAGATTTCATAAACAATGGAGACATGTTTCAAATCTTTTTTTTCCAATACATTAATTTCAAAAAATTGAATACCATCTTTCATGATTAAATCAGAAATATCAGCATTCAATTTATTAATTTCTGTTAGAGAATAAATATTATTTTGGCTAATTGTATTATTTATCAAGTTTTTAATATTGCTTTGTAAATCAGGATTCAGCATTTTATTTTTATCTGTTAAGGTAATATTTTTATATTGATAAACTTCCCCCTCAATAATTTTAAAATATATATTTACTTTATTAGATTTTAAGTACTCTACAGAAAAATCTACCTTTATATCAATGTAGCCTTTGTTTATATAATATTTTTTTATTGCGACTAAATCGTTTTCAATAATATATTTTTTATAATTATTATTAGCAAATATATTGGTTAATGTTTTTGTTTTGGTTTTTATTACACTTTTTAATTCTTCTTTGTCTATTGTATCGTTTCCACTAAAATATATTTTTGCTACTTTAGTTATGTTTCCTTCTTTAAATTCAAAATACAGATCAGCGGTATTAGTTTCTTTATATAATTTTGATGTAAAAGTAATTTGTGAATTATTATATCCAAAAGATTTATATAAATTTTGAAGTTCTGATATAAATTCATTTATTGTAATAGGATTTAAATTAAAAATTTTGAACTCATTTGTAAGTTTACTTAACTCTTCATCATCAAATCTATCATTATTTTTAAAATATATTTTATTAATATTTGGATATTCTTTTATATTAATAATATATGTATTTTCATTTACTTCTACAGATACCTGTTCAAATAATTGAGAGTTATCTAAAGTTTTTATCAAATAATTAGAATATTTATCTGAGATTTCACTCGGAGGATCTTTTAACAAAGAAAGGATAACATCTTTATCTGTAAAATTATTTCCATTTATCTCAATCTTAATATTATTTGAGATTACTTTATTAGAAATTGAAACAATAATTAATAGACTTATGATAAATTTAGAATATTGTCTTAATTTTATTTTCAACTTTTTCATGAAATTTAATAACATCTTTAATAGTCTTTAATGAAGAATACAAATTGAAAGAAACAACTTTTTTAATTATCTTGTAAATATCTGTATATTTAATTAGATTATTCTTAAACATATTAACAGCATATTCGTTACCAACATTAAATTTTATCAAATTAGAAGGCTTAGACTTATCCATTTTTTTGAAAATATTAATTATAGGAAACATTTTGGGATCAACTTTGTAAAACGTTAATTCAGAATAACTTTTAAAATATAATCGGTTATATTTTTTCTTTGGATTAATTTTTGATAGCATTAAAAAATTATGTAGTGGAATAATCATGTCATTTTTGAATAAATTGAATTGAGTTGTATAGTTTTCTTTTTCTATTATTGAATGAACTAGCGCTTTTGGATGTATTAAAATATCAATTTTTTCATAAGGAATACTAAAAAGATAATGAGCTTCTATTATCTCCAAACACTTATTTACTAATGTTGCAGAGTCAATACTATTTTTATATCCCATTTTCCATTTAGGATGATTAATTGCTTGTTTGAAAGATACATTTTTTAATTTATTAAAATTTTTTCCAAAAAAAGGTCCTCCTGAAGCGGTGATGATAATTTTTTTTAAATTATCTTTTAAATTACCATTATTAAGTGTTTCAAATAATGAATAATGCTCTGAGTCTAGTGGAAAAATATTTGTTTTTTTAAAATATTTATTATTTTTAAATATATGTCCGGCAGATACTATAGCTTCTTTATTAACAATACCTAAATTGCTTGTATTTTTAATAATGTTTTCTAAATAATAAAGTGATTTATATCCTGAAATAGCTAAAACTGAAAAGTCTGATTTAGAATTATTAAGGTATTTTTTTAATTTATTAAAAGTTAAAATCTTAGTTTTGTTAGTTAATTGTTTTTTAAATATTTTTTTTAATTTATTTAAAGCATTTGTATCATTTAAATGTACATAATTAGGTTTGTAAATTTTAATCTGTTTTAAGATTAAATTTATATTAGTGTTGCCACACAATAAATTAACTCTTATATCAGGAAAACTTTTAGATATGATTTTTAGGGTTTTTTTTCCTATTTCACCAGTTGATCCATATATGTTTATATTCATATAAACTTTATTATAAAACTAAATGTTATTAATGACAGAATAAAACTGTCAAACCTATCAAAAAAACCTCCATGACCAGGTAAGATATTACTTGAATTTTTAATATTATTTAATCTTTTAAAAATTGATTCAATCATATCACCAAAAAAAGCAGAAACGATTATTGCCAAAGTAAATATTATTATTTGCGGAGTAAGTAACAAATTAAATAAGTAACAAAAAAATATGCTCGCAGAAACAGAAAAACAAATACCTCCAATTAATCCTTCCAGTGTCTTATTAGGACTTATTTTATGAGATATTTTTCTCCTGCCATAAAATTTACCTACTAAGTAAGAAAAGATATCAAATGTTATTATAATTGTAACCATTAGATTAAAGATTAAATATAATGAAGGATCAAATTTATGAAAATAAATAGAAGAAAATGATAATAATAAATATATTATTATAGTTATTCTATAGTTTTTAAAATTAAATAAAACTTCAAAGCTAATTATAATATAAATAATTAAAACTAATAATAATACATATTTAAAGCTGTAAACTACTAATAAAAAATAAATAAATAAAAAAAAAACTGAAATCAGAATTCTAGTAAATAAATCTTTATAATCCATATTTTCTATTTATTTTTAAGTAATCGTTAACAATTTTTTCAAATTCGTTAGTAGAAAATTCTGGCCATAAAGTATCAGTAAAAAATAATTCTGTGTATGTTAAGTTATACATAATAAAATTACTTAGTCTCTTATAACCACCTGTTCTTATTAAAACATCTGGATCATCACAGTATCCTAAATAAAATAATTTTCTTATTTGTTCATTATTTTCTATATCAATATCATTGATGCTACTTTTAAACTTTTTTAAAACTTCCTTAATTTCTTCTTTAAAACCGTAATTAAATGCAATATTAAGATTTAGACTTTTATTATTATTTGATATTTTTTCAGCTTTATCAAACATATCAATAACTTTAGCTGGTAAATTGATCCTTGATCCAAAAATATTAATTTTAATATTCTGCTTATTGATTAATTCATCAATTAATTGACTGAAATTATTATAAATAATTTCATATATTAAATTAATTGAAGACCTTTTGTAATTCTCTGAAGACAAAGTGAATAGTGTAACATTTGGAATATTTAGTCTTAAACAACAATCAATAATTTTTTTTATATTATCAAAACCTTTTTTGTAGCCAGTTTTACTATTTAAATTATTTTTTTTAGCCCATCTTTTATTACCATCTAAAATTAAAGCTACATGACTTAAACTATTATCAGCCAAACTTAGACTTTCAAAATTTCGCTTCTTTTATCGTCAAGAATATTTTCAATTTTTTTTATATTGTCATCAGTTTCTTTTTGAATGTTGTTAATAATTTTTTTTAAATCATCCTCTGAATAATTATTTTCTTTTTTTTCTTTTTTATTAATCTCAATATAATCTCTACGAATATTTCTAATGGCTATTTTAGCGTTCTCAGCATACTCAGATGCAATTTTTGTAATTTCTTTTCTTCTTTCCTCACTTAGTTTAGGAATTGGTAATCGTATTAGTTGCCCATCAACCTGGGGATTTATACCTAAGTTTGAATCTGTTATTGCACCTTCAATTTGTTTAATCAAACTATTGTCCCATACCTGGATTGTAATTGTACTTGAATCTGGAATAGATATATTTCCTAGCTGGTTGATTGGTGTGTTTGAACCATAAGCTTGAATCACAATATTGTCCAACATTGATGGATTAGCTCTTGATGTTCTTAGTGAATTTAATTCTTTTTCAAAATGTGCTATTGATGCATTCATTTTTTTTGTAATTTCTTCCATATCAGCTAATTTTACTATATGATCCTTTCCTATTCAAAACATTAATTAGTGAATTTGGTTTAAAGATATTGGTAATATAAATTGGAATATTGGTATCTTTTGCCAAACTTATGGCAGTTAAATCCATAACTTTTAAATTTTTGTTGATAACTTGAGTGTAGGATATTTTTTTAATCAATTTTGCTTTTGGATTTTTTACTGGATCACTCTCATAAATACCATCAACTTTTGTTGCTTTAATTATGAAATTACAATCCAGTTCTGATGCTCTTAGTGAGGCGGCAGTATCTGTTGAGAAAAATGGGTTTCCTGTTCCTGCAGCAAAAATTACAATACGATTTTTTTCTAAATGTCTTATTGCTCTTCTCCTTATATATGGCTCAGCTATTTGGGACATTATTATTGCAGATTGTACTCTAGTCGGAACATTTATTTTTTCTAGACTACTTTGAAGTGATAAAGCATTCATAACGGTTGCAAGCATTCCCATATAATCAGAAGTAGATCGATCTATTCCTTCAGAAGCACCTTTAATACCTCTAAAAATATTACCTCCACCAATAATAATACAAATCTGGTATTTTTTTTTGTAGACCTTTTTTATCTCATTTGTAATTTTATTTATTGTAGATACATCAATACCATAGTTTGAATCACCCATTAATGATTCACCTGATATCTTAATTAATATTCTTTTTATCATAACTATAAACTAAAAATATTATATGAAATAATTTTATAATCATATTTTTCCTTATAATCAGAAATAATTTGGCTAACTGTTTTTTCCTGATCTAGAATAAAGTTCTGATTTAATAAAGTAACCTCAGAATAGTACTTTTTCATCTTTCCTTCTAAAATTTTATCAACAATATTTTCTGGTTTACCAGAGCTTAAGATTAATTCTTTTTGAATTTTTTTCTCCTTTTCAATTAAATTAACGTCTAAATCTTTTATGTCTAGAGCATCTGGTTTCATTGCTGCAACATGCATACAAATATTTTTTGATAGAGTTTTAATCTTATCATCATTATTTTTTGTTTCATAATTAATGAGCGAAATAATTTTACCGATGTTTTTCTTATAACTATTATGAACGTAGTAAGAATTAAAAGATTTATGATTTTCTATTATTAATAAATCATTTAATATCAGGTTCTCTCCAATTTGCGCTATCTTATTTTTTAAATAATTTGCAATAGTTTCATCCTTAAATTTAAGATTTAATAAATTGTCCTTTGTTAGACTAGCATTATCGTTTTCAATTATTACATTTCCAATTTCATCTAAAAAATTTAAGAATGTATCACTTTTTGCTGCAAAGTCTGTTTCGCTATTAATTTTTAGTAGCGCTGTAATATTGTCATTAGAGTATATACCTATTGCACCTTCATTTGCTTCTCTTGATGATTTTTTTGAAGCTTTGGCAAGACCTTTTTTTCTTAAATATTCTATTGCTTCATCTAAACTATTATTATTTTCGCTTAGTGCTTTTTTACAATCAAGAAAACCTGCACCTGTTTTACTTCTTAAATCTTTAATGAGATTCATTATATCTGACATTAATATCTCCTATATAAAAAAGTTGTAATTTTATCTAGTTTCTTCTTCTTTAACAGAACCTTCTTCTGACTTTTTTTCTTCAAAGTTTACTGCATCCTCAATAGTTTCAGAAAAATATTTTTTATATAAATTTATAGACCTTAATGCATCATCATTGCCTGGGATCACATAATCTATTAAATCGGGATCAGCATTTGAGTCAACAATACCAATAACAGGAATATTTAATTTCTTTGCTTCAAGAACGGCTATCTTATCTTTTAAGACATCAAAAATTACTAATAAATCTGGTTTTCCATTTAATTTACGTATACCTCCTATATTTAGTTCAAGCTTTTGTTTTTCTCTTGAAATATCTAGTAACTCTTTTTTTGATAAACTTTTTGATATGTTTTCATCATTAGTAAATGTTTCAATTTCATCTAGTCTTTTGATTGAATTTGAAATAGTATTCCAATTTGTAAGAGTGCCACCCAACCATCTTTTATTAACATAAAAATTATCATTTATATTTGCTAAATCTTTAACAGTTTGTTCACATTGTTTTTTAGTACCAACAAAAAGTACTTTACCAGACTTACTAATAGTTTCGTGAATTTTTGTTAACGCAATATTTAATAAATCAACTGTAATTCTTAAGTCGAATATATGTATGTTATTTCTTACTCCATATATATATTCTTTCATCTTTGGGTTCCATCTTCTGACATTATGACCAAAATGAACCCCAGATTCTAATAAGTCCTCTATTTTAATTTCAGGTAAATTCATAATTCCTCCGGTTGTACCTCCACAGAAACAAAAAACACCGGTTTTTTCTGTGTGCTAGTTATTAAAATAGGGTAATATTACAAAAATGATTAATTTCAAGTAATTTCTATTGAATAATCAATTAAATTTGATTTTTTTAAGTCATCTAATTTTTTATAAGATTTTATAGAATATTTATTAAAATCAAAATTTATGAGTTTATTTTCAATATTAATAAACAAATCAATTTTATTTATTTTAGACAAAGGTTTGATCTCAAAAATATTGTCTTTTTCTTTTACAATGTTCTCTATTGATGAATAGATACTGAACTTTAAATTATTTTCAATGAAAATATTTTCCAAAAATGAGACATTTTTTATAACAAAACGATTATCAGAACTAGTTCTTAAGATATCAATATCAAAAATTAAAATGTTTCCCTCTTTTAATAATGATCTATATTTGTACAAGTTTTCACCAAATATTGTTAATTCGTATTGCGTATTTATTTCAGAAACAGTTATAAAGGCATATTTTCTTCCATCTTTATTTGATCTTTCTTTAATATCAAGAATAGCACCGCAGACTTTTGATGTACTAATTTCATTATTACTGGCAATATCTTTAAATAATTTTATATTTTTATATTCAAAAAATAGTTTTGGATAATGGTTCAGAGGATGATCAGAAAAATAAAACCCTATAACATCTAGCTCATTTGTTAAAGTTTCTATATTATTCCATTTATCATATTTTTGATAAAATAAATTTTCATCATTAAATGACAATTCATTTTCTTCAAATAGTAGATCTTGATTTGATATTTTTTCTGCACCAAATAAATCAACGAACTTAGTAACATTATAAAATAGCTTAGCTCTATTTGTCTCTATGCTATCAAAAGCTCCAGCTTGTATCAACTTTTCAAGTTGCCTTTTATTTATGACATCATTTTTAACTCTTTTCATAAAATCAATTATATTTTTAAATTTTCCATTAATTTTTCTTTCTTGAATCATGTTAGAAATAGATTTAATACCTACTCCTTTGATTGCTCCTAATCCAAATCTAATAGACTTAGAATTATTGTTTATTTCAATTGTGAATAAAGATTCAGAATAATTAATATCGGGTTTAAGAAAATTTATATTTAATCTCTCAATTTCATTTTTAAGCAAAATTATTTTATCTGTTCTATCTATTGAAAAATTTAATGTTGCAGTAATAAATTCATGAGGAAAATTAGCTTTTAAATATGCTGTTTGATATGAAATTAATGCATATGCTGCTGCATGACTTTTATTGAAACCATAACCAGCAAACTTATCAACTAAATCAAAAATTTTTGAAGCCTCCTTTTTGCTAATTTTGTTTTGAATAGCACCCTCAATAAATCTAGATTTTTGCATGTCCATTTCTTTTTGTATTTTCTTACCCATAGCCCTTCTTAATAAATCCGCCTCACCTAATGAATAATTTGATAATACTTGTGCAATTTGCATTACCTGCTCTTGGTAAACAATGATACCATAGGTCTCTTTTAAAACATTCTCTAACATGGAGTGTAGATATTTAATTTCTTCACGTCCATGCTTTCTATTACAAAATGAAGGTATGTTATCCATTGGGCCAGGTCTAAATAATGCAACTACAGCAATTATTTCTTCAAATTTATCTGGCTGTAATTGACGAAGTACACTACCCATACCATTACTTTCTAATTGAAATATACCAACTGTATCTCCCCTACTTAATTGTTCATATGTTTTTTTATCATTTAAAGGAATATTATTTATTAAAAAATTATTATTATCTTTTGTTATAAGTTTTACACAATCATCAATTATTGACAAAGTGGTTAAGCCAAGAAAATCAAATTTAATTAGTCCTGCCTCTTCAACATATTTCATAGTAAATTGCGTAGCGTTAGTATTTGTATTCTGATCTTTGTATAATGGAACTACTTTAGATAGTTTTTCATGCCCAATAACAACACCTGCGGCATGAGTTGATGCATGTCTATGTGAACCTTCGATTTTAAGACTTACATCAATAATATTTGAAATTCTTTCATCACTGCTAATTCTCTCTTGTAAACTTCTTTCTGATTTAATTGACTCACTTAATGAAAGAGGATTTGAAGGATTAAATGGTATTAACTTTGCAAAAGAATCTACTTCACCGTAAGGAACTTCTAAGACGCGTCCAATATCTCTAACTGCAGCTCTTGAAGCAAGAGTACCAAAAGTAATTATATGCGCAACACATTCAGATCCATATTTTTTATTAACATATTCGATTACTTCATCTCTTCTGGTTTGGCAGAAATCTATATCAAAATCGGGCATAGAAACTCGTTCTGGATTTAGAAATCTCTCAAATAATAAATCGTACTCTAATGGGTCTAAATCAGTTATACCTAATGACCAAGCAACTAAACTACCTGCGCCAGACCCTCTTCCAGGACCAACAGGAATAGATTGAGCTTTAGCCCAATTAACAAAATCAGCAACAATTAAAAAATATCCAGCAAAACCCATTCTTATAATTATTTGATTTTCATAATTTAACCTATCGATATACTTTTGAGAGTTTTTAATATTCATTTGTTTAATTTTTTTGTTTAATCCTTGAACTGATAAATCAAGCAAGTAATCCTCAGCTGATAAATTTTTATCATTTTTAAATTCAGGTAGTTTAGGTTTAGTTGACTCAGGAAAAAAACTGCATGAAAGAGAAACATTTAAATTATTTTGAATTATTTCTGGAATATCGATAAAATTTAAATTCATTTCTTCACTTGTTTTGAAATAAATGTTTTCATTAGATGTAATTCTTTGAGAGTTATTTATAGTAGATTTTTGAGCTATACATAAAAGAGCATCATGCGCTGAGTAATCTTCTTTATTTGCATATTTTATATTATTTGACCCAATAAGCGAAATATCAAATTTTTTTGATAGATTTATAAATTCTTTTTCAAATAAATCTATATTTTGATCATTAATTCTTTGAATTTCGAAAAGAAAATTTTCATTAAATATTTTTTTTAAATTATTTATTAATTCATTAATTTCCTTTTTTTTATTATCTTTTTTTAATAATAAAAGGGGGTTGAATTCACCTCCTATATAACAAAACAATCCCTTAGAAAAATTCTCAATTTGTGATAATTTTATTCCAATATTACTTGTTTCATTGAGATGAGAGAGTGAGCTTAGTTCTAAAAGATTTTTGTATCCTAATTCATTTTTGACTAAAAAGGTAACTTGAGAAATTTGATCATTTACTATTACATCCAATAGATTAATTGTACTGCCAATAATTGGCTGAATATTATTTTTAATACATTCTTTAGCGAATTCAAACACTCCAAACATATTATTATTATCGGTAATAGCTATAGCGGGCATATTATTTTTTTTTGCTAAATTTACTAAATTTTCAATTTTAAGCGTACTTTCAGATAATGAGTATGATGATAAAGTTCTTAAATGAATAAAAGGCTTATTCATTAATTAATTGTATTTTTTTATTTTTAAATTGGTAAATTTCATCTGCTAACAACGAATATTTTTTATTATGAGTAACATATACTAAAGTTTTTTTATTTTGTTCGATATAATTTATAAAAAAACTAAAAATACTGTTAGCAGTATCCTCATCAAGATTGCCAGTCATTTCATCAGCTAATATTAAATCTGGATTATTTACAAGTGATCTTGCGATCGCAACTCTTTGCTGCTCTCCACCTGATAATTTGAGTGGTTTAAAATTAATCCTTTCCCCTAAACCAAACTCTATTAAAATCTTTTTTGATATTTGATAACTTTTACTATCATGTTTGTTAATCAATAATGGGAGCATAACATTTTCTATTACAGTAAGCTCTGGTATTAAATGAAAAAATTGATGAATAAATCCTATTGATGATCCTCTAATTTTATTTGTTTCAGTTTCAGTAATCATTGAAATATCTTTTTGTTTGAAAAAGAAATTACCATTAAATTCTTTATCAAGTAGACCAAGAATATTGAGGAAGGTAGTTTTACCTGATCCTGAAGGACCAATAATTGAAACCTTTGAGTTAGCTTTTAAATTAAAATTTAAATTTTTAATAATCTCAATATTTGTATCATTATCATCATTATAATTTTTATTTAGGTCAGATATCTGTATTATTAAATTGTTATTCACTTCTTAAAATTTTGACTGGATCTACTTTAGCTGAGCTTAAAGCTGGAAAAATTGTTGAAATTATTGATATTATTATTGCAACACAAAGGACATAAAAAACTTCATTAACACTAATTTTTGAGGGCAAAGATGATAAATAATATATTTCTTCTGAAAAAAGTTTTGTTCCAAGTAAGTTTTCTAAAAAAAATTGAATTGATCTAATATTAATCGTAAATAGAATTCCAATTATTAGTCCCAACAAAGATCCTATTAAGCCAATAGAAACACCAATTACAAAAAAGATTTTTATAATGCTTTTATTTGTCATTCCAATTGTTTTTAAAATTCCAATATCTTTATTTTTTTCTTTTACAAAAATAATTAATCCAGAAATAATATTTAATGAAGCAACTAAAATAATAAGAGATAAAATAATAAACATAACATTTTTCTCAACTTTTAAAGCATTAATTAAGGTTTGATTTGTATCTTTCCAAGATATTGAATAAAAATTTAACAAAAGATTTGAGATTTCTATATCTACATTATTTTTAAATAACTCAATTTCATTCGGATCTTTTGTAAAAAATTCGATTTTATTGTAAGTATTTTTATTAAATAAAAGTAACTTTCTAACAAGATCTGAAGATAAAAAAACTAAATTAGAATCGTATTCATATAAACCTAAATCAAAAATCCCTATAATTTCTAATGTTTTATATCTTGGAATATTTCCTAATATAGTTTTATCAGTTTTGGGAATTGCAATTTTAATTTTATCACCAACAGCTACACCCATCTCATTTGCAAGAGAATCTCCAATTAAAATTTCATTTTTTACATTTTTAATTAATGATCCATTTTTAATCTTGTTAAATAGATAATGATCTTTATCGTACTTATCATATCCTTTAATCATAACCCCTTTTGAATTTTGATTTTTAATGATTAAACCTTTTGTTTCTAAAGATTTAAAGTGCTGTATAAAAAATGAATTGTCAATATTTGATATGATTTTATTAGCTTGTTCATATTTAATTATTTTATCAGAACTATAAATATTTAAATGAGAGTTAAGCCCAATAATTCTTTTCGTAAGGTCAATCCTAAAACCATTCATAACAGACATTACAATTATGATAGCTGCTACACCTAGACTTATACCGACAATAGAAAACCATGTAAAAATAGAAACATATCCATCAGATTTTTTTGAAAATAAAAATCTAAAAATCAGTAATCGTTCTGATTTGGAAATCATTTATTTTTTTAATTTATTGTTAACGAAATTAATAACATCATTACATGAAATTTTTTGAATCTCATTATTTTGACGATTTTTGAATTCTACTAAATTATTTTTTAAATCTCTTTTACCAATTATAATTTGAAAAGGCGTACCTATTAATTCATTATCAGATAATTTTTTTCCAATACTGCATATTCTATCATCAAAAATTACTTCAACATTATTTTTCATAAAATATTCATAATACTCTAATGATTTTGTGTCACAATCTTGATCTCCAGGCATTAAATTTATTATGGAAATTTTAAATGGAGCAACCTCTAATGGCCATTTGATACCATTTTCATCATGATAAGCTTCTATAATTGCTCCAACCAATCTTGAAACTCCAATACCGTAAGAACCCATATGAACTGGTATATTTTTCCCATTTTGGTCTTGAACAAAAGCATTTAATTTCTCTGAATACTTTGTTCCAAAATAAAAAATGTGCCCAACTTCAATACCTTTTGATATTTTTAAATCATCTCTTGAAATTGGACATTTATTATCATCATGTTGTTCATCAACTGCAGCGTAAAATGACTGAAGCTCATTTGGATCTATAGTATTAGGATTTAAAGTTTCTAATTTCTTATCATAATAAAGTTGACTTTCTCCTGTTTTGGCAATTATTTGAAATTCATGACTCAAGTTTCCACCTATTGGACCAGTCTCAGCTCTGAGAGAAATTGGTGTGAGGCCCATTCTAATAAACGTTCTTATATAGGCTCTAAACATGTTATCATATGATTTTTTTGCTTCTGTTTCATTCAGATCAAAAGAATAATTATCTTTCATTAAAAATTCTCTTCCACGCATGACACCAAATCTAGGTCTTAATTCGTCTCTAAATTTCCATTGTATATGATATAAATTTTTTGGGAGATCCTTGTATGAATTTATATGAGATTGAAAAATATCAGTTATCAGCTCTTCATTTGTCGGGCCATATAACATCTCTCTTCCACTTCTATCAGTAATCCTCAACATTTCTTTTCCATAATCATCATATCTGCCTGATTTAACCCACAAATCAGAAGACTGTATAGTTGGCATAAGAAGTTCAATTGCTCCCGCATTATTTTGCTCTTCTCTTACAATTTGCTCAATTTTTTTTAGAACTAATAAACCTAATGGTAGCCAAGAATATATTCCTGCACTAGATTGTTTAATCATACCAGCCCTAATCATCATTTTGTGAGATATTATTTCTGCATCAGATGGAGCATCTTTCAAAGTAGGTATGAAAAAATTTGAATATTTCATTTATTAAATATAGTTGATAAATCAAAACCAAATAAAATCAAAAAAAATAAAATAATAGCTGATATTAAAGATGTTAGTAAAAATTTTATTAATAAGAAAGGCCTACTTGGGGCACTCTTTGCATGTCCAATCTTTGTTTCATTAGGTACTTTAATTTTAAGGGGCAGAATTATAAAAAATAAAATCCACCAAATTAAAATAAATATTAAAACATGAGTAAAAATTGCCATCAAGATCTAATTAAATGGACTTCAATTTCTGGTTTTTTTTGAAATGTATTTTTCATAATTTTTCTTAGATTATTTTTAATTAAATCTGAAACTATTTGATCTGATGTTTTTTGAGAATCATTTAATTTAATAAAATTTTCAATAAAAATCACTTTGAATTCATTTAATATTTCATTTTCATCAATTTCTGGCAATCCTTTGAATGTAATTTTAATATTTTTATCTATTGAATTATCATTATCATTAATAATTAATGATATTAAAGCTAATCCTTCAAATGAATATTTACGTCTTTCTTTAATAAAAGAAGATTCAGAGTCATATAAATTTTTACCCTCAACTATTAACTTTCCAGTTTTGAATTTCTCTACAATCTTTGGTTCTCCTGGAGCAATTTTAAGACATTTTCCATTCTCTAAAATTTTTGTGAAAGGTACTTGAGATGAATTAGACAGTTGTCTATGGGCTTCTAAATGCATAGGTTCTCCATGAACAGGTATTGAGATATAAGGCTTGGTCCAATTATACATCTGTTTGATCTCTTCAGCATAACCATGTCCAGACACATGTACTAAATCATCATCAGCAGTTACTACTTCAACTCTTTGCCTTATAAGTAAATTTTTTAAGTTATTAATAGATTTTTCATTACCAGGAATATCACGAGAACTAAATATAACTACATCTTCTGACTCTAAATGCAAATACTGGTGAGAATTATAGGCAATTCTATAAAGAGCAGATCTTTTTTCACCCTGACTACCAGTGCAGATTATAACTAGGTTTTCTCTGGGAATATATGAGGCTTCATCCTCATTAATGAAAACATCATCATCATTTAAATAGCCGCATTTTCTAGCTATCTCAATATTTTTCTTCATACTTCTACCGACCAAAGCAACTTTTCTATTATTTTTTTTTGCAGCATGTATAATATTTTTCATTCTAGCTATATTTGATGAAAAACAAGTAACAACTATTCTATTGGAAAATCTTGAAAATATATTTGTTAATTCATCCTTAACATCATTCTCAGATTGTGATTTTCCAGGTACATTAGCATTTGTAGAATCGCCTATTAATGCAAGAAGTCCGCTACTGCCAATTTTTTCAAATTGTGTTGGTGAAAAAGCATTACCAAGTGTAGGTGTCTGATCTATTTTCCAGTCAGCAGTATGAAGTAGTGCTCCATAAGATGTGGAAATCACAATTGCACTAGGTTCAGGTATTGAATGAGTTGTTGGGATAAAATCAAGGGTAAAATTTTTTAATGAAAGTTTCTTTCTTAAATTAATTTCATTTAAAGAAAATCCCTCAACTTTGTTGAATTCTTTTAATCTGTTTTCTATTAATAGCATAGCAAATTTACTTGCATATACTGGACATTTGATTTTATTAGCCAAAAAAGCAACTGCGCCTGCATGATCTTCATGACCATGACTTATTATTATTGCCTCAAGTTTATCTTCAATACTATCAATACAATTAATTTTAGGTACTAATAAATCTACACCAGGAAATTTTTCATCTGCAAATGAAAGCCCTAAATCAATCATAATCCATTTTCCATCACAACCATATAGATAACAATTTGCACCTATTTCTCCTATTCCACCTAATGATAAAAAGTGAAGTCCTTCATTAATATCATTTAAATTTAAATTATTATGCATCTTGTAAGTTTTCTCCAATCACTCTAATTCCTTCTAATGTTAAATATTTATTGTATATAGGTTTAAAAAGTATTTTATCCCGAAAAATTTCACCGAAACCGCCAGTAATATATATTTTTGGCTTGAACTTATTCTCAAGAATTATTTGTTTTAAAGTACCATTTATTGCATGTAAGTATCCGAAATAAAAACCAGCCTTAATTGATGAAATAGTATCTCTGGCTATGATTTTTTTTGTTTTAGAAATTTTTGATTTTTTTAGTAATTCAGTACCGCTAATCAATGAATTCATAGACAGTTTTAACCCTGGAAAAATTAAACCACCAAAATATTGATTATTTTTAATAACATCAAATGTAGTTGCAGTCCCAAAATCAATAATTATACAATCAGAAATTTTTTTATTATGAATTGCGATATAATTTGCAACTCTATCAGAGCCAATTTGATTTAGGTTATAATTTATTTTTGCATCAATAGGAATTTTTTTTGGACTTACTATATAGAATTGAAAATTTTCCTTAATAAAAATTTTTTTAATAAATATATTTAGAGAAGGTACTACAGAAGATAAAACACACGTCTTATTTTTTGAATTAAATAATATTTTCTTATTTGATTGCAAAAAGCTTTTGAATTCAAATTTAAACTTTTTTTTGTTTTTTTCTGTATTTAATCTTAATACTTTTCTTAATTTTTTTTTTAAATAAACTCCTATTACTATATTGGTGTTTCCTACATCTATAACTATCATTTTACTATACTAGCATTATAAATATTTTTAAATTTAGAATTTGATTTAAATAAGATTGAGCCATCATAATTCAAATCATATAAGATTCCCTCTTTAATATTATTATTATCTAACTTTAGCTTGATATTATCTTTTAAGAATTTTAATCTTGATTTATACTTTTTCATTATAATATCAGAACGATTTTTTAAAAGATTTAAATTTAATAAGTATTCTTCCATTAAATTATATGCAAATGTTATATTATTAATATTCACATTATATTCATTGACATATGTTGTTTCATAATCATTAACATCTGGAGATGAAATAATATTTATTCCAAAACCTGTATTTATTAACATTTGATTATTCTTGTTGTAAATTTCTGATATGATTCCACATATTTTTTTATCATTAATTATAATATCGTTAGGCCATTTTATTTTTGTCTCAACTTTGCAAATTTTTTCTATAACTTCACAAATTATATTTGAAGTATAAGCAGTGTTAAAAAAATGATTTTTTATATCTAATATATTTTTTAATAGTAATGAAATATATATATTTCCTTTTGGACTTATCCATTTTGTACCCCTTCTTCCAATTCCTTGATTTTGCTTATTTGCCATTAAACAAATATTATTTTCAGATGATAAATTTTTAATTTTTGACATAGTAGAATCAACTTCATTGAGAAAATAAAAATCAAATTTATTTTTTTTTAATAAAGACTTGATACGCTCTAAAGTCATAACTTATATTTTCAAATTTGCTGATATATTTACTAAAATTGATGGATAAAAAATAAAACATACAATTAAAAATAAAGTAATTGTTAGAATTATTTTAGATTGAAAAGAAATTTTAAAATTTGGTTTTTTATCTTCAATGTTTTCATCAAAAAACATAACTTTTATAATTTTGAGATAATAAAAAGCAGATATTACACTTGCTATTACTCCTAATATAGAAAGAACATATAACTCTTGTTTTATTGCAGCTATAAATACATAAAATTTACCAAAAAAACCTATGAAGGGAGGAATTCCAGCCATTGAAAGCATTATAATTGCTATTGAAAGACTAACTATTGGATTGGATCTACTTAGTCCTCTTAAATCATTAATCTCAACTAAATATTCATTTTTAATTTTGATAGATAATATGATTGCAAATATTGCTACATTCATAATCATGTAAGAAAACATATAAATTGACACTGCTTTAATACCATCATTATTTGCTGCAACTAATGCTATTAAAATATATCCAACATGGCCAATAGAGCTGTAAGCAAGAAGTCTTTTAATATTGGATTGGGCGATAGCTGCAATTCCACCTAAAAACATTGAAGCTATTGATAAAAAAGTAATTATTTGAGACCATTCAGAATAAGAATGCTCAAAAGGAATAAGACAAAATCTGTAAATCAATGCAACAGCTGCAATCTTAGGAACTATTGCAAAAAAAGCTGTTATTGAATTTGGTGCTCCCTCATATACATCTGGTGTCCACATATGAAATGGCACTGCGGAAACTTTAAAAGCCAGTCCAACAAGAACAAAAACTAATCCAAAAATAAGTCCTAAATTGAGATTATCATAATTCGAAATAACCATATTAATACTATTAAAATCCATTGATCCTGTAAAACCATAAACTAAAGACATTCCATATAAGAGGATACCTGAAGATAATGCTCCTAAAATAAAATATTTAACACCTGACTCTGCAGATGAATGTGAGTCTCTTTTGATTGCTGCTGCTACATACAGAGCTAAGCTTTGTAATTCTATTGCCAAATACATTGACATTAAATTGTTTGCTGAAATCATCAGCATCATACCTAAAGTGGAAAATAAAAGGAGGATAGGTATTTCAAAATTTTTAAGTTTCATTGATAAAAAATATTCTTTTGAAATCAAAATACTTGATATCGATCCCATAAGAACTAAAAATTTAAAAAAATTTATAAATGATGAGTTACTAAATAAATTTTGATAATTAGCAAAATCTGTTTCATAATCTAAATATACGAGTAATGCAGTTGTTAATAAAATTAAAACTGCAAAATTAGAAGTTTTTCTAAAAGCATTTTTTTTTATATAAAGACCAAATATTAAACAGACAAAAGATAATATTGCTAAATATATTTCCGGTAATAGTAAAACTTTAAAAATGCTATCTAACATTTGCCAACTCATAATTGGTAATGATTAACTCAAGAGATAACCTCATCGGATCAAGAAAAATATTTGGAAAAACTCCCATTATGATTACTGATATAGCAAGGGGAATAAGAATTAATTTTTCTCTAGTATTAATATCAATAATTTCAGAAAGTTTTACATTAGTAATTTCTCCAAAAATTATTCTTTTATATAGATATAACATGTAAACAGCTGACAAAATTATTCCGAATGCAGCTCCAATTACAACATAGCTTGAAAATTTAAATGCTCCAATAATTACAAGAAATTCACCTACAAAACCACTAGTGCCTGGTAAACCCACAGACCCAAGCATGAAAATCATAAACACTGTTGCATATAATGGCATTCTTTTAACAAGACCGCCATAAAAGCTAATTTCTCTAGTATGCATTCGATCATATATTACTCCAACACATAAAAATAGAGCCGCTGATACTATCCCGTGACTAATCATTTGCATCATAGCTCCTTCTAAGCCTTGCTGGTTTACTAAAAAAATTCCAATAGTGACAATCCCCATATGCGCTACTGACGAATATGCTATTAATTTTTTAATATCAGTTTGAGCTAGTGCAACTAGGGAAGTATAGATTATTGCAATTATACTGAGTGCCATAATAAGTGGAATGAAATAATCTGTTGCTTCTGGAAGCATTCCAATTGAAAAACGTATGAAACCATAACCTCCCATTTTTAAAAGCACACCTGCCAAGATTACTGAACCAGCAGTGGGTGCCTCAACATGAGCATCAGGTAACCATGTATGAAAAGGCCACATTGGTATTTTTACCGCAAAAGATGCAAAAAAGGCTAACCATAAAAATATTTGAGTATCAAATGAAAAAAAATTTCCTTGAAGGGCTTCTATACTCATTGACTCGGTATTCCTGTACATAACTATGATTGCAATTAACATGAGAACTGAACCAAGAAGTGTGTAAAGAAAAAATTTAAATGAAGCGTATATTCTTCTTTGGCCTCCCCATATTCCAATTATTAAATACATTGGAATTAATACAGCTTCAAAAAAAATATAAAATAAAAGTATGTCTACAGAAGCAAACATACCTATCATAACAGTTTCTAAAAATAAAAATGCAAGCATATATTCTTTTATTCTTTTCTTAACGTTGCTCCAACTTGCAAGTATGCAAATTGGTGTTAGAAAAGTGCTCAACAAAATCATAAACAATGAAACGCCATCAACTCCTATATGATAATAAAAATTAAAATCATCAAACCATCTAAATTTTTCTTCAAATTGATATGATGGGTTTAAGTAATCAAATTGAAACCATAATGTTAAACTAAGTATAAACGTGCCAATAGATGTCAAAAGAGCAGACCATTTAATATTATTTGAAGTTACATCATCTTCCTTTATAAAAAGAATAATGATACTTCCAATTAATGGAAGAAAAATTATTACTGAAAGTAATGGCCAGTTAATCATTTAGTAATAAATAAACCAAGTAAGAATTATTACTAATCCACCAAGCATTGCAAACGCATAATGGAATAAATAACCGGATTGGAACATACTTATATAAATTGAAGATTTTGCTATAAGCCAAGAAACTCCATTAGGGCCCCAGCCATCTATAGTTTTTTCATCTCCTCTTTTCCAAAAAAAATTGGCTATATTAAAAAAGGTATTAACAAATAAACTTTGATACAGTTCATCAACATACCATTTATTTTTGGAAATAGAATACAATGGGTCTAAATTATAACTTATGTTTCTCGCTCTTTGTTTATTGTTTGAGTAAATGAATACACAAGTAAAAATTCCAAAAGCTACAGCAAGTTTAGATATTAAAGATTGAGTGAAGGGTAAATATTTATGCGAACTATAAGATAATACTAATGCGCCGTCCCAGAATTCTTTTTTGTAATAACCGATAAAATAATCTGCAAAAATTATGCCAGAAAATATTGAGCCAACTGCTAAAATAAACAATGGAATTGTCATTACCATAGGTGACTCATGAGCATGTTCATATATTTTAACTTCGGATCTATTTTCGCCATGAAATGTTAAGAATAACAATCTCCATGAATAAAAAGCTGTAAGTAAAGCTGTTACAATTCCAACAATATATGCAAAGTATGCAATGCTGTTTGATGTATAATAAGCATTTTCTAAAATACTTTCTTTTGAATAATAACCAGATAAGTATGGGAAACCAATTATTGCAAGAGATCCAATCCACATCATAGTTGCAGTAAATGGAATTTTTTTATAAAGCCCTCCCATCTTTGTCATATCTTGCTCATGATGCATTGCATGAATTACCGATCCAGCAGATAAGAATAACAATGCTTTAAAAAAAGCATGAGTAGTTAAATGAAATATTGATGCATTGTATGCTCCAACACCTGCTGCAAAAAACATATAGCCTAGCTGACTGCATGTGGAATAAGCTATTACTCTTTTGATATCATTTTGTGTTAAAGCTATAGACGCAGCAAATATTGCAGTAGCTGCACCAACAAAAGTAATAAACAGATTTGTTATTGTAGCAAATTCGTATAATGGGCTCATTCTAGCTACTAAAAAAACACCAGCAGTTACCATTGTTGCCGCATGAATCAATGCAGAAACTGGTGTTGGGCCTTCCATTGCGTCAGGCAACCAAGTATGTAAACCAAGTTGAGCTGACTTACCCATTGCTCCAATAAATAATAAAAAACATAGTAGATCTAAAGTAGGAAAATCAATTGAAAGGAATGTGATTTGATGATCTTTAAATGTGTCGACTTGTTCAAAAATAGTGTCAAAGCTAATTGAACCAAACACAAAAAATATACCTGCTATACCAATAGCATAACCAAAATCACCAACTCTATTTACTACAAAAGCTTTAATTGCGGCTTTATTAGCAGTTTCTTTGTGATACCAAAAACCGATTAATAAGTAAGATGCTAAACCAACACCTTCCCATCCAAAAAACATTTGTAATAAGTTATTACTAGAAACTAATACAAGCATGAAAAATGTAAACAAACTTAAATATCCCATGAAACGAACTTTTGAGGGATCTTCTTTCATATAACCAATAGAGTATAAATGAACACAAGCAGAAACAGTTGTAACAACAATAAACATAACTGCTGTAAGCGTATCTAGTCTAATTGACCAATCAACAATAAAAGATCCAGAGGTAATCCAATTTAAAATATAAATAATTTGTGTTTCTTTACTTCCTAGATATTGAATAAAAATTACCCATGAAAATATTGCGCATATAAACAATATCGCTGTTGAAGTAATTTGAAAAACTCTGAAATTAAAATGTTTTCCAAATAAAAAACAAAAAAGAAAACTAATGAAAGGAAGAAAAATGATCGAAATAGCCATATTATCCTTTTAGCTTATTGATTTTATTAACTTCGATTGATCCTAGATTTCTAAAAAAAACCACTAATATTGCCAATCCAATTGCTGCTTCAGCCGCAGCAACAGTTAATGTCAACATTGCAAATATTTGACCAGATATATCATTAATAAAAGAAGAAAAAGCAATAAAATTAATGTTAACAGATAATAAAATAAGTTCAATTGACATTAAAATGATTATTAAATTTTTCTTATTTAAAAAAATACCAAGTACACCTAATGTAAAAATAATTGCACCTAAAAAAAGATAGTGTTCAAGAAAAATCATTTATTGAATTCCTTCACCTAATTTTACTTTTTTCTTATCAATTGCATTTAAAGCATCAACTGAATTTTGATTATCAATATTCTGTCTTTTTACACCACCTTTGTCTCTAAGAGTAAGAGTTATCGAACCTATCATTGCAACTAACAAAATTATTCCACATATTTGAAATAAATAAAAATATTTAGTATAAAGGATTTCACCAATCATTTTTGTATTTTCTATGTCATAGATTCTTGGTTCTAGAGGCATTTTTGTGCTATTAATATTTGATGAGATATCTGTTAGAAATAGAATGCCTAATTCAATAACAAGCACTATTCCAAGTAAAGCTCCAAATGGCAAGTATTGAAGGAAACCTTCTCTTAATTTTATATAATTTATATCTAACATCATCACAACAAAAAGGAAAAGAACTGCAACTGCTCCTACATAAACAACAACTAGTATCATTGCTAAAAATTCAGCTCCTAATAATACGAAAAGTCCAGAAGCGTTTACAAAACTAAGTATTAAAAATAATACTGAATGAACTGGATTTTTTGCACTAATTACCATTAAAGCAGAAAGAACTGCAACTGATGAAAATAAGTAAAAAGTAAGTGAATATAATATCATATTTATCTGTAATCTCTATCCAGATATATATTTTGGGCAATTTCTTGCTCCCATCTATCACCATTTTCTAAAAGTTTATTTTTGTTATAGATTAATTCTTCTCTTGTCTCTGTAGCAAACTCAAAATTTGGACCTTCAACAATAGCATCAACTGGGCAAGACTCCTGACAGAGTCCACAATAAATACATTTAGTCATGTCAATATCATACCTTGTTGTTCGTCTACTTCCGTCATCTCTTGGCTCAGCTTCAATTGTTATTGCTTGAGCAGGACAAACTGCTTCACATAGTTTACATGCAATACACCTTTCTTCACCACTTGGATATCTCCTTAAGGCATGCTCTCCTCTGAAACGAGGACTAAGTGGGCCTTTTTCATGCGGATAATTGATTGTTACTTTTGCTTTAAATATATATTTAAAAGTTAAATATAGACCTTGTAAAAGTTCAAAGAGCGTAAATGATTTAATTATTTTATACATATTATTTATTATTTAGGCAACATGTCGAAGTAAACTAAAAATCCTGATGTGGCTACTACCCAGAATAATGAAAATGGTAAAAAAACTTTCCAGCCAAGCCTCATTAATTGATCATATCTGTATCTTGGAAAAGTTCCTCTTACCCATATAAAAAGAAACAATATAAAAATAATTTTAATAGTAAACCAGATAACACCTGGTATGGCATTAAAGGGAAATATATCAAAAGGAGGAAGCCATCCTCCTAAAAATAAAATTACTGTCATTGAACTCATTAAAATCATACTTGCATACTCACCTAAAAAAAATAGGACAAAAGAAGCTGAAGAGTATTCAGTGAAAAAACCAGCAACAAGTGTAGACTCATCTTCTGGAAGGTCAAATGGTAGTCTATTTGTTTCTGCTAGAGCAGATATAAAAAAAATAATGAACATTGGCAATAAAGGAATTGCAAACCAAACGGTTTCTTGTGCCATTACAATTTTAGATAAATTCAATGATCCAACACATAGTAAGACGGTAATAATTACAAAACCTATAGATACTTCATAAGAAACCATTTGTGCAGCTGATCTTAACGCTCCTAAAAATGGGTATTGAGAATTACTAGCCCAGCCTGCCATAATTATTCCGTAGACGCCTAATGATGATACAGCAAAAAGATACATGATCCCAACATTGATATCGGAAACTACCCATCCTGGTGCAAACGGAATTACAGCCCAACCAGCTAGACTTAATACCATTGTTATGATTGGCGCTAAAATAAATACAATTTTATTTGATCCACTTGGAATTATATTTTCTTTAGTAATTAACTTTAAAGCATCAGCAAAACTTTGCAGGATTCCAAATGGACCAACAATATTTGGACCTCTTCTTAATTGTATTAAAGCTAAAACTTTTCTTTCAGCATATACCAAAAAAGCGACTGATATTAGTACAGGCACAACTACTGCAAGTATTTGAGCAGTAATAATTAATCCTGGAAAAATTATATCGTTTAATAAAGAGGTTTTCATCTTAAGCAACTTTACTCAATATATCTTTTGTACATAGAGCCATTGTTTCGGATGATCTAGAAATCGAGTCATTCATATAAAAATTTTCAATATTATAGTTAATATTTATATTCTTGATTTTGTGAATTTTACCAAACGAGATTTTATTAATCGGATTGATTTCATTTAAATGCGCAAATTGACTAAAACTAGAAATTATTTCCCCTCTTAATTCTGAAAGATTATTAAAATTTAGCTTATTGTTTATAATATCACTCAAAGCTCTAAATACTTTCCACTCCTCTTTGGCATCTCCCAGTGGATTATGACATTTAGTTGTTTGAAATACTCTACCCTCAATGTTCATATAAGTAGAAGATTTTTCTGTATATGCTGGAGTTGGAAGTATAATATCAGCTACTGCAGCTGATCTATCTCCGTTGTGACCCATATAGATTACAAAAGAGTCTTTTAAAATTGATACATCAATTTCATCTAGACCCATGAGAAATACAACTGGTTTTTTTTTACTTAAGTATTTTTTTAGCTTTGAATGATAATCAAAATCAAATTCTTTATTATAAAATTTGAGTTCTAACGCCCCTACTCTAGATACATCTTGATTTAATATATTTAAAGGATTTACATCTCTATTTTTTTGAATTTTTTTAGCAAGTGAGGCACAAGATTGAAGGATCATTGATCCATCTGTATTATTTATTGCTGATGTGCCTATAATTATTAGAGGATTTTTAGAGTCTTTTAATATTTTTCCAAAATCGCATCTATCATTTAATTTATTTATATGTTCTAGTGAATCAGATAAGTGCATGTAATTGTATGTCAAATCTATTTTAGGGCCTATCAAGCCAATTTTGCAGTTATTTTCAATGTAAGCTTTTCTTATTCTTGCATTTAATACTGCAGCCTCCCATCTAGGATTAGATCCTATTAATAAAATCGCATCAGCACTTTCAATTTCCTGAATTGTTGAGTTAAACTTATAGCTGTCAGGAGAATTTTCAATAAACTGAGCATTATCAAATCGACAATCAAAGTAATTTGAACCTAAGTTTTCATTAAATTTTTTTGATGCGTATATTGTTTCAATATCAGTAAATTTTCCAGATAGCATAACAGTATTTTTTTGGTCTCTTTTGATTAACTCTTTTTCAATTTTTGAAATAGCATCATTCCAAGAGGATTTTTGAAGCTTACCGTCTTTCTTTATATATACTGTATCCAATCTCTGTCTAGAAAGACCATCAATTGCAAACCTTGATTTATCACTTATCCATTCTTCATTCGTTTCCTCATTAATTCTAGGTAAAGCGCGTAAAACTTTTTTACCTCTGGTGTCAATTCTAATACTCGAACCAATACCATCAAAAACATCATAGGTTTCTGTTTTATTGAGTTCCCAAGGTCTAGACTTGAAAGCATAAGGTTTACTTGTAAGTGCTCCTACAGGACATAGATCTATAACATTACCAGAAAGTTCAGAGTCTATTGTCTTTTCTAGGTAAGTTGTTATTTCTGCATTTTCTCCTCTTCCTAATAAACCAATATCATCAACGCCAGCAACCTCAGTAGAAAATCTCACACATCTTGTGCAATGTATACATCTTGTCATTATGGTCTTAACAAGTGGGCCCATATTTTTATTTTGGACAGCTCTTTTATTTTCTTCATATCTAGTTTTATCAAAACCATAATACATTGCTTGGTCCTGCAAATCACATTCACCACCCTGATCGCATATTGGACAATCTAAAGGGTGATTAATTAATAAAAACTCCATGACGCCTTTTCGGGCTTTCTTAACAACATCGGAATTAGTTTTTAATTACCATTCCATCAGCTGCTGGCATAGCGCAAGAAGCAATTGGTTTTGGAGCTTTTTCCATTTCAACTAAACACATTCTGCAATTTCCTGCTATTGAAAGTTTTTCATGATAACAAAATCTAGGAATTTCAGACCCTGCTTGCTCACAAGCTTGCATAACGGTCATCCCATTTTCAAATTCAATTTCCTGGTTATCAATAGTAATTTTTGGCATTAAGCGACTCTTCTATTTCTTTCAGCAATTCTCTTTTCTATTTCTGGTCTAAAGTGTCGAAATAAACCTTGAATAGGCCATGCCGCTGCGTCACCTAAAGCGCAAATTGTATGACCTTCTATCTGTTTTGTAACATCAAGTATTTTGTCTATGTCTTGGTTTTGAACATTTCCACCAATCATTTTTTCCATCATTCTATACATCCAACCTGTTCCTTCTCTACATGGCGTGCATTGACCACAACTTTCATGTTTATAAAAATGAGACAATCTTGCAATCGCTTCTACAATATCTGTTGATTTATTCATTACAATAACAGCTGCTGTTCCAAGTCCACTTTTAACTTCTTTAAGACTATCAAAATCCATTTTAACATCATCACAAATTGATTTTGGAAGTAGT
>CACOVJ010000008.1 GCA_902630465.1 uncultured Alphaproteobacteria bacterium
TGATTGTACAGCTTCATTAACAGTACTATCTGATAATTTCATATCTAATATTTTGCTAACAGTTATTTTTGTAATGTTTGCAACTTCATCATTTATTTCATTCATCTGATTATCTCTATTTTTTAGAATTTCTTTTTCTGACTTAGAGATTTTTTCTTCTAATTCTTTATCAAGAGAATTAAGTTTTTTTGATACTTCATCTTGAAGTGAAATAGCTGTTTTCTTTATTTGCTCGTCAGTTTCTGCCTTTACTTTATTTATCTCAATATTTATATTATTTTCGATTTCTTGAGCTTGTTCTTGTAGATCTTTGGCATACGCTAAGTCATTATTTATTTTGTCCTGTCTTTTTCCCAATACAGTTGCAATTCTAGGAAGCGAAATTCTCCACAAAAAAATGAACAAAAAAGTAAAAAATACGGCTAACCAAAAGAGCTGCGAGACAAAAAACTCAGGATTCAATTGAGGCATTATATTCTACAATTAAATTTATCCAAATAAAATAACTAGTGCTATTACTAATGCAAAAAGTGCAATAGCTTCTACAAGTGCGAAACCAAGCATAGTCATTGTAAAAACTTCACTTCTTGCTGCAGGATTTCGTCCTACTGCTTGAATAAATGATGAAAAAATATTTCCAATTCCAATACCTGATCCAATTACACCGATAACGGCTAGTCCCGCTCCGATAACTTTTGCTGCTTCAATTTCCATAAGTCCTCCTATTTTAAATTAATGTAAATGATAAGCATCGTTAATATATAAACATGTAAGTATTGCAAACACATATGCTTGCAAAAAAGCAATTAAAATCTCTAATCCAGTCAAAGCGACTATGAAGGCTAATGGGAATACTCCTGTAAAAAATGGCATTGAAACCACAAACCCTGCAAATACTTTAAGTAATGTGTGGCCTGCAAGCATATTAGCAAAAAGTCTCACAGAAAGACTGATTGGTCGTGAAAGATATGATATTACTTCAATTGGAATTAAAAGTGGATGCATGTAAAATGGCACTCCTGGAATATAAAAGAAAGTGAAAAATTTAATACCATGATTTACAAATCCTAGTATTGTAACTCCAACAAAAACAACAGCTGCCAAAGCAAAAGTAACTATGATATGACTAGTGAATGTGAATTGATATGGTATCATTCCTACCATATTACCAATAAGGACAAACATAAAGAGTGAAAAAACGAATGGGAAATATTTTTTTCCATTATCACCTACAGTATCAGATAATAATTGAGCTATAAAATTATACATAAGTTCTGATATTAGTTGCATTCTTGAGGGAATAATTGAACGCGTATTAACAGTTAATGTTAAAAACAAAGTAATCAAAAGAACTGTGACTAACATGGCAAGTGAAGAATTTGTAAAAGAGATATTATAACCACCAAGCTCAATTTTTGAAATTGGATCTATCTCAAACTGTTTTAATGGACTATCTTTTGCGGCCATACATTATTGATTATTAAAATTACCTTTGTTTTTCAATGCGACGCATTACACGATAAACGTTTAAAAATCCAGCAAATGCGCCAAAAATAAAAAAAATAATTAACCCAAATGGTTTAGTATTAAAATAATTATCCACAATTAAGCCAATTCCAACTCCGACAACTAGTGCAGCTATTATCTCAGTGCTTATTTTAAATCCAAAACTTGCTCCACTCTGACTAACTTTATTATTTAATTTTTCAGAATTATTGGTTTTTATTTTATCTATTTTTTTATTTAGCTCTTCTAATTTTTTATTTTTATAATTAATTTTATTAATCATTCTCTTTAATTTCTATTGCCTTTTCTAAATCTACTGAAACTAATTGCGACACACCTTTTTCAGGCATAGTCACCCCAAATAAACGATTAACTCTTGCCATGGTCATTCTGTGGTGTGTTATAACCAAAAATTTAGTGGAAGAAGTTTTTGCTATTTCTTCTACCAAAGAACAAAATCTGTCTACATTAGTATCGTCTAAAGGAGCATCAACCTCATCAAGTACACAAATTGGTGCTGGGTTAGATAAAAATACTGCAAATAAAAGAGATAGAGCAGTTAGGGCTTGTTCCCCACCTGAAAGTAGATTTAAATTTTGTAATTTTTTGCCAGGTGGGCTTGCAAATATTTCTAATCCCGCTTGTAAAGGATCACTTTCATCAGTGAACTTTAAATATGCCTTTCCTCCACCAAATAATCTCGTAAACAGCTTTTGGAAATTTTCATTTACTATACCATAGGCTGCAAGTAACCTTTGTCTACCTTCTGTGTTAAGGGAATCAATTGCCTCTCTTAGTTTTGTAATTGCATTTAATAAGTCACTTTGATCTTTTTTTATAGTATTCACTTTTTCTTCTAAATCTTTTGATTCTTGTTCTGCTAGTAAATTAACTCCACCTAAGCGTTCTTGCTCTCCTATTAATCTTTCTAGTCTCTTTTCAAGATAATCTATATCTCCTAATGCTTTGTTTGGATTGATTTCTCCAATTTCAAATAAATCGTCTAATGATACATTTAATCTCTCTTTTACTTGTGTTGTGAGTAATTTGATTGCTTCATTTATTGTATTTATTATTCCTTCAGTTCTAATTCTTTCTTCTCTCAACTCAGTTAATTTTATTTCTTCAAGTTTTAATTTCCTATTAATTTCATTTGATTTTTGTTCTGTTTCTTTAAGTTTACTTGCTATTTCCTCGTAAATAATCTTGTTATCATCAATCATATTTTGGATTTTAATTTTTTCATTTGAAACATCATCAGGTACAGATCTGAGATTGGACAACTCTTCAATTAATGTTTTTTCTCTTGAATTTAATTCCTCAATTCTTTGATCAGCCTTGATTGAAATATCGTTCCATTGTTTTTCTTCTGCACTCAGTTGCTTAATTCGCCTATTTTTTAATTGATCTAATATTGCTTTAGTTGAATTATTTTGTTTACCTTTCGAAACATATCCATCCCAACGCCAAATCTCACCTAATTTACTTACTAGAATTTGCCCAGGCTTTAAATTTTTTTGTAGCTCCATAATATTATCCTTATTTTCAATTAAACCAATAAATTCTAACTTCTTTTTTAAGTTGTCTGGCGCCTTTATTAATTTAGAAAATTTAACTACATTACCGCTAAAATTTGTATCTTCTTTTTCAAGCATTCTCCAAAAGCTACTCTGCGCTTCATCAACTGAAGCAATTAGTTCATCTGAAAACACAGCTGCAACTGCTTGTTCTAGACCATCTTCAAAATCAATATAATCAATTATTGGATTTTCATTCTTTTTACTCGATAGTTTAATATCATCTATATGTTCACTTGGATTTAAAAACAAATCACCTTGTTGTTTAAGAAGGACCGACTTTTCTTCTTTTACTCTTTCTAAATTTTGCTTTGCATCTTCAAATAAAAATTTTTCCCTTTCAATATCATTTTTGATTTGTTCGATTCTTACATTTATTTCATCTACAGCTATATTTGCTCTTTCAATTTCTTTCTCTTGATTTTCAAGGTTGATAGTATTTTTTTGTAATTCGGAAGCAGTTTTGTTTTCCTCAATTCTTAAGTTAGGTAAACTTTCCTGAACTCTTTCATATTCTGTATTGAGTTGAGCAACAACATGTGTTTGATCATTTACTAGATTAGTTTCATTTTCTATTTTATCTTGATTTTTTTTTAATTTTTCTTTTTCATCGATCCATTTTTTATAGAACAATTGAGCTCTAGCTTTAGTTATATCTTTTTGAATATATTTATATCTTTCTGCCTGTTTAGATTGTTTTTTTAAAATTACTAATTGTTCATCTTGTGCTTGAAGTACATCTTTTACGCGCTCCAAATTATTTTCTGTAGCATTTAATCTTAATTCTGCTTCATGCCTTCTAGAATGTAAACCAGTTATTCCAGCAGCTTCTTCTAACAACGTTCTTCTTTGCTCTGGTTTTGCAGCTATTATCGCGCCAACCCTTCCTTGACTTACCATTGAAGTTGATCGAGCACCTGTTGCAGCGTCTGCAAATAAAAGTTGTACGTCTTTTAATCTGACCTCTTTACCATTGACTCTGTATTCTGAACCTTCGCCTCTCCAAATTCTTCTTGTAACCTCTATTGAATCAGTTTCATTAAAAATACTAGGCGCCATTCTATTTTTATTATCTAAATCAATTGTGACTTCGGCAATATCCCATGCAGGACGGTCTGATGTTCCATTAAAAATCACATCATCTAGTTCACTTCCTCTCATCTGTTTTGGAGATAATTCTCCCATAACAAATCGAAATGCCTCAACCAAGTTTGATTTACCACATCCATTAGGTCCAACTATACCAGTCAAACCGTTCTCTATTTGAATTTCCGTTGGTTCAACAAATGACTTAAAGCCTTTGACTTTAAGTGTCTTAAAATTAATCATTAACTATTCTGATAATATTTTATCGATGATTTGTCTAAACTCTTTTATATCTTTGTTACCAGAATAAAGTACACCGTTTACTATAAACGATGGTGTTGATCGTATATTAAATTCTCTTTGAGCATTCATGACACCTTCTAGAAGATCATTTTCTAAGTCAACATCGCTCAAACAAGCATCAAACTCATCTTGTTGCATACCACCACTTTGCATTATTTTATATAATTCAGCTCTAGTTTTACCATTGTCGCGAAATACCCAGCTTTTCTGTAGTTTATAGACAGCGTTCATATAGTCATATCTTACTTCATTAGGGATACATCGCATCATCATACTTCCTGCTAGTGCGGGATAATTAAATGGGAAATCTCTAAAAACAAATCTTACTTTACCGGTGTCTATGTATTCTGCTTTTAGATCTTCTAGTGTATTATTGTGAAAATCAGCACAATGACTACACGACATAGATGCGTATTCAATAATGGTTATAGGTGCATCTGAATCACCAATAGAGAAATCACTATCTTTTATTTCTAGAATAGAATTGTCTACGGCCTTTAGATTAAAAGCTATTATCGAACATACTAGAATAGTTAATGCTAAAAATTTTTTCATAATTACTTAGATCCTTTTGTAATATTTTTACCTAAATTAATAAGTGAATCTTTTAGTTCTTTGTTACTTAAACCTTTAACTTCATCGGTTATGGTTTTTTTTTCAATATCAGTCAAATTACGATTATTCATTAGTATTTTTTTTTCTTCTTTATTG
This sequence comes from uncultured Alphaproteobacteria bacterium, assembly GCA_902630465.1. Classification (GTDB taxonomy): domain Bacteria; phylum Pseudomonadota; class Alphaproteobacteria; order HIMB59; genus CACPNW01. Next base: position 5,184 of record CACOVJ010000008.1, read on the forward strand.
TTAGGTATGTAATTTTGCTGAATTCTCAAGTCTATTATGGCTTTATATCCAAAATAACTATTTATTTTTTCTAAAATGGTATCTTTAAAATGCTGGAATTCCAAAGCTGCAGCAGGTGCCACACTGACGTTTAGTTGATTTTTATAAATTGTTTCACCAATTTCATTTTCGATATCTGGTATTCTAGAAATATTTTTTGGTATTGAGTATTCCGAGAAATAAGAGCCTGCTATTTCTGGCCATTTTGAGTGAATTATAAACTCAATTTTACCAAATTTAGAAGAAAAGTTTCTGTTAATTTTTTTAATAGTGTCCCCAACTAATTGTGGAATAAACTCTCTTTTGGGCTTCTTATTATTATGGTTCATATACATAAATAATTTATAGTACCTAATTATGAAAGCAATATGTTAAACCAAGAAAGGCAAATTAATTCCTATCTTCTTAAATGGTATTCTCAACATAAGAGGGATCTGCCTTGGAGAAAACTATACCAAAATAATCTTCCAAATCCTTACTATGTTTTTGTCAGTGAATATATGCTTCAACAAACTACTGTAAATACAGTTATTAATCGTTTCAATGAATTTATGATTAAATGGCCAAGTTTGGATAAGTTAGCAAATGCTACTGAATCACAAATTTTAAAATTTTGGTCTGGATTAGGTTATTATTCTAGAGCAAGAAATTTATTAAAAGCAGCAAAACTAATAAAACAAAATTTTGACTCTGAAATTCCAAATAACTATAATGATTTAATAACATTACCAGGCATAGGTGACTATACTGCAAAAGCGATCCTTGGTATTGCATATAATACGCCTGTAATGCCAACAGATGCAAATATCGAAAGAATATTAGTCAGGTTATTTGCAATAGAAAAACCAATAATTAAAATAAAAGATAAATTAAAAAATCTAGCTAATACGTTTATATCAAAAAAATCTTCTTCTGACCTTATTCAATCATTTATGGATTATGGCTCTTCAGTGTGTGTTCCAAGAAATCCCAAATGTGATATTTGTAAAATAAAAAAACTATGTGAGTCACACAAAAAAAATTTACAATCGCTTTTGCCTTTAAAAATAAAAAAAACAGGAAAAAAAAATATCAAATATACAAGAGCCTACGTATTAATTAATGAGCAGGATGAAATATTAGTTAGAAATCGACCTTCAAAAGGAATGCTAGCTTCAATGCTTGAAGTACCAAATGACAATTGGGTTGAAAATAAAAAATTGTTATCTCATGATGAATTGATAAGTAAGCTTAAAACTACACTTAAGCATAAAGGATCAATCGAATATTCCTTTAGTCATTTTGATTTGGAAACAGAAATTTATTTTGGGAATATAAAAAAAAATAAACTATCTCAAGCTAATTGGATAAAAAAAACACATTATTCAAAATCAGGATTGCCTACAGTAATGAAAAAAATTGTAGAAGTTGCGATCTAATTAAATTTTATATTCAAAATTCTGAGTTGTTGGATTGATTTTTATTAGTCTTGCACCATTTCTAATGTGATAATGAGTTGCTACAGGCGTTAAAGGTGAAATAGTTATAATACTTTCAAACTGTTTTTTTGATTTAATATATTTTTGAAGCTCTTTCATAATTTTTTTACCAGCACCTTTTTTAAAAGACCATAAAGTATATGCAATGGGAATTGATGCCTCTCCTTCTTCAACACTCATTAGATCCATTTCTTTTATGGTAGCTGGAATTTCTTTTGTAAAAGCAAAGCACGCTACACCTTCAATATCATCTTTATATTTGAGACCAAAAATTTTTCTTCCCTTAGCTTTTCTAAAGTCGTTATCTAATTCTGGTCTTACAGGGTCATCTTCTGGATTAACACTATCTAGCTCCACTAGCTCAGTTTTTTTAATCCAGCTAAAAAAATCAAAATCATATTTATATTTGCCGATTTGCATCTTAATTTATGTGCATTTACAAGATTTCAAAAATAAAGAAAGTGAAAAATTTAATGTTAAAGTGATCTTCTAAAAAATCAATTATCAAAATTTAACAATTTTTAATCTACTAATTTTAAATTTTTAATTTGGGAATAAATATCTCCATCATTTACAAATTCACATAATCCCTTTGGAAACATTTCTCTTGTTGTAAAACCACCACCTGTCATTGTCCAGACATCAACTCTCAGAGTGTTTAGTTCAATAGAATAGACCCTGTCTCTAATATTATTTTCACTTTTGAATATATTAATAAAGGATAGCTCTAAATCAGTAACATAAGAATATTCATTGGTTGACGTTTTCTTATTTAAATCTGTTTTAATCACTCTGACTCTATCGGAGGAAATAAATTCTACTCCCCATAATAGCTTAGGGCATAGTAATTGTTTATTTGTTAAATCTTTATTTGTTAAAGTTAAAGCTGGTAACGAAAAAAAATATGAAAATATAAGAATTAGTAATACTTTATTCATATTGCTTATAATTAATTATTTTTTAATTTTTTCCCATTCTGCCATACCACCAGTAATATTTTTAACATTTTTAATACCCATGTCTTGCATTGTTTTAGTTGCTAAAGTTCCTTGTCCACCTACTCCACAAAATACAACATATTCTTTGTCTGGATTATTTTTAAAAAAATCATTTTCTAAAGGACTGCCTTCCGCTAAATAAAATTCAAGAAATGCCTTATCCAAATGCATTGCATTCCCAATAGTTTCTCTTTCAAAACTCTCTTTATCTCTAACATCTATGAATTGAACATTTGGATCACTGATCTTTTCTTTTGCTTCTTCAGCAGTAATGTTTTTAATTTCATTTTTAATACTCATTAAGTCTTCAAATTTTTTCATAATTATCCTTTTTTAAAAGATTTTTTTATTTGTTGTGATTTATTAAAATTAACAGAAAAATACATGTTTTAATATTAAAAATTAAACATTTTTTTTAATATTAATAAGGATACCTTTCAAGATCTGAAAATAAAGGTAATGAATTTTACTTTTTTTTAGTGATTTTACAAATACTTTAGTAGCATTTTTGCTAATATTTTATTTGATTGAAATTAAGGAATCTCATAAATTAATATTGTTATCGTGCTCTTTAACAAAAAGGAGTTACAAAAATGAATCCGCCAACACTTTAAGGGTGGTGTCCACAACCAAAGCCAACTTTGCAAATTAAGCAGACCTTTTTTTAAAAGGCCTCGCATTAGGTGATGAGCCGAATTTATAAAACCCCCAAACTACGGGGGTTTTTTATTCTGATTTGTTGAAATCTTTATTTTGCTCGATATAGTCAATAAATTTTTAAATTTAAAATCAGATACTAAGATCATGAAAAATATTATTAGTTTTTTTATTTCTTTTCTTTTTTTAGGATCTCAATTTTTATATGCGGCAGATCTTCCAAGTGGAGAAAATGTAGTTGCGGGTAATATTTCCATTAGTTCATCTGATAATGCTATGACCATTACTCAGTCTTCTCAACAGTCTATAATTGAATGGAATAGTTTTGATATTAGTGCGGAAAATAGTGTAACTTTTAATCAACCCTCTATTAATGCCAGTGCTTTAAACCGCGTTATCTCAGGTAATCCAACTACACTTGCTGGTTCATTAAATGCCAATGGTAAAGTTTTTGTGGTGAATGAAAACGGTGTCTACTTTACACCAACATCTACAATTAATGCGCATTCATTTGCTGCGTCCACCCTTGCTTTATCCAATGATGATTTTCTTAACAATAAATTATTATTTAAATTAGATGATGTAGATAATATTTTTTCTTCTATTATTCATAAAGGTTCTATTACAACTTTGGATGGAGGTTTTACTGCTCTCTTAGGTGGTGCCATTGATAATGAAGGTACACTTAACGCTAATCTTGGTAAAATTGGAATAGGGGCTGGAAAAGAAATTACATTAGACTTGAGTGGTGATAAATTTTTGCAAGTAAGCATCCCTTTTACTGAAGCTATTACCTTACTCGATCAAAATGCAGAAGAATTAAATACCATTATTAATCATGCAGGAACATCAACGGCAAATAGAATAGACATTGATGTTGGTGCTGCGAAAAATGTTGTTCAGCGTGCTGTTAACATTCCAGGCAATCTTGTTGCAACTACTGCTTCACAACAAAACGGTGTCATTACTCTTGGAAGTGGAAGCGATATTGTTGTTGCAGGAAACTTAACGGCAAAAGAGGGCGGCAACATTAGTGTTGAAGGAGACTTTTTATCTTTTGGAGGAGCAGTTGATGTATCTGGAACAAATGTAGGTACAATAAATTTAAATAGCACTGGAGAAATTTCATTAGGAGGAACTTTAAATTCTTCTTCTACTAGCAATGATGGTGGTGATATAAGTATTAAATCTCAGTACAAAATTGTTCAAAGTTACGGCAGTGAAATTAGTTCATCAGGAAATACCAATGGTGGTGATATTCATTTATCCGCACCAAATATTATGTCTTCCGGTTCAGTTTCCGCAAAAGGCAATCAAAAAGGTGGATATATAGACATAGAATCTGAGGGATATATTCGTTTATTATCTTCCAAGATTGATGTTGCAGGTATTAACCAGGGTGGTTTAGTGCGTATAGGGGGAGAATTTCAAGGCAATAATAACTTAACAAGAACTGCAGAACAGCAAGAGGTTTTTGTTGATAGATGGAATGAAAGACAATCACTTTCAAATGCGAAAACAGTTTTAGTCTCCGATGGTACTAGCATCGATATATCATCTTCAAATGGGAAAGCAGGTACTGCAATTATTTGGAGTGATCAAGAAACAACAATGCTTGGTAATATTCATGCAACAGGAACAACAGGTGGCGCAGTTGAGATTTCTTCCAAAGATACCTTACGCCATGTGGGATTATCAAATGTTAATATATCAGAAGGTGGTCATTTATTACTTGATCCAAAAAATATAACTGTTGGAACAGGTGTAACATCTCAAAACTGGATCTATCGAGGTCTGATTGGACATGATTATATAGTGGCATCAACAAATAATGTTGGTGAAGGAAACTTGGAAAAAAATGATCATTTTGGATCAGATGTTACGATTAGTGATGATGCTACTTTAATGGCGGTTGGTGCAAGACACGGTGATGGATCTTCAAATTCAAGTCAAGATTCTGGAGAAGTATATTTGTATAAATTTGATGATGGTGATTTTACGAATGCCACACTAATGGGTCGAATAGGAAAAGGTTATACTGGAGGTAAAAATATTAATGTAAATACTCTAGGTAAAGCTGATAAATTTGGCCGTTCATTATCTTTTAATAGCGATGGTACTCGATTAGCTGTTGGTGCATCAGGAGACAGTGGAGCAGTTAGCAATAATTTGACCAATGCAGGTGTAGTTTACCTTATCACCTTTGATGATACTTCTTACTCAAATGGGCAAGTAGTAGGAAGAATTGGTCACAGATATACTTCAATGGATAAAGACGTTAACTTAGCCAAACAGGGCAATATTAATGGCAGGAAAGGTGGACCAGTAATTAGCGATTATGATTTATTTGGTATGGGTGTAGCTCTTGATGGTGATGCCGATGTTTTAGCTGTTGGATTATATGGTGATAATGGTTGGGAGAGAAGAGGAAAAGGTTCTGTTAACACACTAGATAATACAGGTTCAGTTTACATGATTAGTTTTGATGACTCTGATTTTACTGGAGGAAAAGTAGTTTCACGTATTGGTTATGGTTATAGATATAAAGTTGGAGGGTGTGTTGATAAAGGTACATGTGCAACATTCGAAAATGATTACAATACACGATTGGGAGGCTGGACACCAAGAGTAGATGATAAACTTGGTAAATCAGTATCTTTAAACCATGATGGTTCTTTATTAGCTATAGGTAATGAACTTAACGATGGTAATGATAGTTCTCTTGTAGCAAGTACAAATAGAGATTCTGGAGCAGTCCATTTATTTAAATTTGTTGATGGTAATGGAGATCTTATTTCAGGAGCATCAGGAGCGCCAACATATGTTGGAACAATTGGAGAAGGTTATGACTATTTAGATACAAGCAGTTCATCAGAAAAAAGTGATAAATTTGGAAACTCAGTAGCATTTGATAAAGATGCAGATCGTTTAGTTGTTGGATTTTATGATCAAACACAAGCTTCAGGCTCTAAAAGAAAGCCAGGAGCTGTAAACTTATATACTTTAACGAGTAATCTTGCATCAGCAACATTAGTTGGAACAATAGGAAACGGATATAGTGGAGGTAAAAATTTTAATATTGGTTCTTCCATTGAAGCAAAGGATATTTATGGAGAAGGTGTCGATTTAAATGAGACGGGTAGTCGTCTTGTTGTTTCAGGAATGTATGCCGATGGTAATAGTAATGGAAAATCTAACAGTGGAGAGGTCATGCTAATTAAGTTTACTGATGACAATTTTTCAGGGGGATCTCGTTATGCAAATATTGGATCTGGTTATGGTAGTGCAGGAGGTAATTCATTAGATATTGATGCTAATCTCGATAATAGTGATAAGTTTGGTCGCGCTGTATCATTAGACAGTGATGGTGATAGATTGGCTGTTGCAACATCTGAAGATGATGGGAATGGAGGAAGCAATTCTAATGCTGGCGCAGTTCATTTATTTACATTTGATGATACTAATTTCTCCAATCCAACACTTAAAGGGACTATTGGAAAAGGTTATTCAGGAGATTATAGTTTAGATTTAAGTAGTTTAGGTGATGGAGATAAAGTGTGGCGAGTAGCTCTTGATGGGGATGCAGATAGATTAGTTTTATCTCAACAACTAGCTGAGTCAGGTGGTGTTGACTCAGGATCAGTTTATACAATAAAATTTGATGATACAAACTTTACAAATCCAACACATGTTGGAACTATTGGAAAAAGTTTTAATTCATCAACTCATGATTTATCAATTGCTAACTTAGGATCAGGTGATGCATTTACCTCTGTAGCTTTGACAGATGATGGATCACGTCTTGTTGTTGGAGCAATAAAGGATGATGGATCTGATAATAGTAGCTCAAATGCAGGAGCTGTTTATTTAATTACATTTGATCAAACAACAAACAGTGATGGTAATGCTTCAACAGATTTTAACAATCCTACACATGTAGGAACAATTGGAGTAGGTTACTCAGGCACTAAGAGTTTAGACATAGGATCAGGTGCAACTAACGAACTTTTGGATAATAATGATCAGTTTGCAAACTCACTTGCATTAACAAAAGATGGAAAGATTTTAGCTGTTAGTTCAACAAATGATGATGGAGCGAACGGAACTACTTCTGATAAAGGAGCGGTGCATTTATTTACTTTTGATGACTCAGATTTTACTAATCCAAAATATGAAGCATCAATAGGGAATAATTACACAGGTGGTAAAAATTATGACACATCAGGAATTTCTGATTGGGGAGTTGCCCAGGTAGCTATTGATGGTGATGGAAATAGATTAGCAACGGGTGATTTCAATGACGGTGATATTCGAATATTTGGATTTGAAGATACTTCCTTAAATGAAGCAAGTCTGCAATTTACTATTGGTTTTGACCAGTCAGGAACTAATTCAGTAGATATTAGTGACCATGGATTTGAAGATGGTGATACTTTTCCAAATTACATTGCATTAGACGATACTGGAACTTTAATGGCTGCAGGATCTACACTTGATGATGGTCTTAGTAATGGTGCTACAAATACAGGAGCAGTATATTTATGGTCTGATACTATCATCAGAGGGGCTACCTCGTACACAGATTTTTCAAGTGATGACGTGGTCATTAATAAAACTGAATTAGAGGAATTTCTAAATAACGGGGTGGATGTAACCCTTCAGGCAAATACTGATATTACTATTGACTCTGCCATAACAGTTACAGGAACAGGAAATTTGAATCTTCATGCTGGCAGAGATGTTAATATTAATAGCAATATTAATACAGCAGCCAATTTAGGTATTATTGCAAGTGATACAGATAACAATAATGTTTCTGATAGTGATAGAGATTCTGGTGAAGCAGATATTGATGCAAGTTCAGCAAGTTTAACAGCATCAGATCTCAATATTGAACTCCTAGATGGAGGTACTCTTACTAATGCGAGTATGGGGGATATTAATCTCTCTACAGTCACAGCTACAACTGGATCTTTAATGTCTGCTAATTTTTCAGTTTCTGGTTCTAGTGCGGATAATAAAACTTATGATGGAACAACAACAGCTACGGTTAGTGGTGGCACTATATCAGGATTAAATTTAACTGGTTCTGATCTTGCTATAAGTTCTTCCGGTAGTTTCTTAGATCCAGATGTAGGTGACAATAAAAATGTACCAATTAATTATGAACTATCAGGATTTACATCAAGTTCTATTTCAATAGATGATAGTAATGGATCATTAGAATCACTTCCAACTGCAAATATAACAGCTGGTGCTTCCACACCTCCACTTCCAGGTGTTGCTCCTGATGAAGAAAAAGAAAAAATTGTTGTACGGGAAAAAATAAATAAGGATGTTTTTGATGATGTATCGCGAATAATATCTTTTATCTCTGTTGATGGTGCATCCAATGCAGCATTAATTCAAAATGAATTCATTACGTCATTTCCTCAAGTCGATGCTCTAAGTATTCAGCGTCTATAAATGAGATATATTTTTTCTTTATTTTTCTTTATCACTACGTCATTAACTACATTTCCATCTTATACAGATACTGGAAATTATATTGTTTATGAAACAGGTCTCATTGTTCCTCCTGGAGCAGAAAATATTTCTTTTAATTTTGTTGGAATAGAAATTGATAATGAAATTGAAGACATGATTGAACTCCGAAAGAACTTATTTAAATCAAAAAAATTTAAAACAATAAGTTTAAAAGATTTTTACAATCTCTTAATAGCCTTGGAACAATTATATGTTTTGAATGGATACTTTTTAACCCGTTTTATTGTGCCACCGCAAACAATTGAACAAAATACTAAGATTAAAGCTATTGTTTTTCCTGGTAAAATTGAGTCAGTTGATTATTCTCAGTTAGATAAGCGTATTTCAAAGCCTATCAAAAATTATTTCCAAAAATTAATTGATATAAAAGGCTTAGAATATCCTATCATTGAAAAATCAATTATTAAATCTAGAGAACTACCAGGAGTAGAGTTGGAGACCACTATTAAAGCTGGTGAAGAGCCAGGTACATCATCTCTTCAACTTAATGCAGAACATGATTTGGTCAGTGGTTATCTCACTTATTCTAATGGATTATCAGAAACAGCAGGAAAAGATCAGTTTACTTCTTATTATAGTCTTAATAGTCCATTTGGTTATGGTGAAAATATCTATGCAGCATATGTTTTAGACCCAGAAAATAGTGTGCGTGTTCCAATTGATCAAACAGAAATAATTAAACGAACAGATTTTAGAGATGCATATCTTGTTGGTGGTAAAGTTCCCATTCTTGCATCTGATTTTTCTATATTTGGTGCCATTAATGAATCTTATTCTGAGCCAAATGGCTTAGAAAAAAAAGGTGAATTTAAACAAATAAATTTTGGAGTTGAATATCAACTCAAAAATACGCGCTTAGTGAAGAATAATATTTTGCTTGATTGGCAATGGATTAGAGAAAGAGAATATTCAACTCTTTCTTACTATACTACTGATACATTTAATGATGAATATAATGCACTAGAGTTAAAATATATAACAACAAATTTATCTTTTTTGGATTCTTTTTCCCTTAAAGGCAACTCTTCTCTAAAGTTTGGCACACCAATGTATACAAATAAAACATCAGAAACAAATACACCTTCTCGTGTTGGCTCAACCTTAAATTTCATTAAATGGAATGGTGATATAAATTTAAATAGGCAAATACTTAGAGACTACTCACTTAATACAAGATTTGTTTTTCAAAAACTTGTGAGTGATCGAGGTTTAGTTAATTCTGAACAAATTAATATCACAGGTCCTGGTCAAATATCTGGGTTTGAGTCAGGTAATATGTCTGGTGACCAAGGATTTTTTTTTAGAGGTGATTTCGGTAGATCTTTCTATCCATTTATTGACAATCAAGATGATAAAAAAGAAGATTCTATTCGCATAGAACCATACATTCATCTAAGTGTTGGTGCTACCTACTATAAAAGACCAGCCTCAGGTGAATTTAGTCGAGTAGAAGCTGCAAGTGGTGGGTATGGAATTAAAATAAAAATTCCTCTTAGTTCAAATAATCTTGATATAAATTTTGAAGTAGCTGAGGCTGACAAAAGTGTGAAAGGAACTACTTCTAGTCCAGTTTATTTATTTAATACAACATTTTCATTCTAAAATTTTATGTTAAAGATACAATTAATAATGAAATTTTTTATTCTTATTATTCTTAAAATTATATTTTTCTATTCAAACATTGTTAGTGCTGAAGTTAAAGTAGCTGGACTTTATGCTGAAAGTGGACCGGTTAGTGAAATTGCAGAAGCAATTGCAGAAGCAAAAAGGGTTGTTGTTGAAACCATTAATGCTGATGGAATAGGTATTGTGGGTAGAGGACTTATTAAGATAGATAAAGTTGATACAGCTTGCGATCCTGCAAAGGCCAAAACAAATTTAAGAGAATATTTGAAAAAAAATGAGCCTGAAATTCTTTTAGGTCCTACTTGCTCTACAAGTGCAGCTCGTATAATTCAAGACATAACCATTCCAAAAAAAATACTAACTATATCTTCATCGGCTAGTTATCCATTATTATCAAGTATTGAAGATAATGATTTATTCTTTAGGACCATACCTTCTGATATTCAACAATCAACTTCTATTGCTAACTATCTTATTTCAAAAAATATTAGGCAAATAATATTGTTATACGGTGATGATAATTACAATTCAACTCTTGCTCAGAATTTTCTAAAGGTCTTTACAGAGGAAGGTGGTATAGTTCTTTTTAATACTTTGCTCACAGATAAAACTGTTATTAATCAAAGTTTTATAAATACTTTTGTTGATATTGCGATTGATAATGATCAACCAGGATTAGTTATGTTTCTTCATGGTAATGAAAGAACTGTGAATTTACTAGAACAATTTACAAATACAGTATTGATTAGATTACAAGAATTACAAACTTCGAATATTTTTAAACATCAATATGGTTCAGATAGTATGTTGACTAATGAAGTAAAAGATTTGATTTATTCTTACATACCAATTCAATTACACGAAAGAACAACAATTGTTGCACAGGCTACCTCACAAAGTTCCGAAGAGTTCCAAAGTTATGCTAATATTATGTTAAATTCTGGTGTTGATCCCAACTCACCTTATTCAGCAATAAGTTTTGATACTATGATGCTAGCAGCATTGGCCTTACAACACCAAGCACATAATAACTATTCTAAAGATGATTTATCAAAAAGTTTAGTTAGTGTTGCCAATCCCCCTGGCATAACTGTAGGTCCTGGTAGTTGGGAGTCTGCAAGAGCATTATTATTAAGAGGCATTGAAATAAATTATGAAGGAGTATCTGGGTCTCTTGATTTTGATATTAATGGGGATGTAGAGGGTTTATATTCTTTAAATCAAGTCACAGAAGATAATTTATGGAGTGTTGAGCCTCTTGAAAAACTTCATCCTTTTGAGCCAAGAATTATAATTGAATAAAATTTTTTTTATTATTTTATCTGTAGTATTTTCTTTAATACCTAATATTGCAAAAACAGAACTTATTGATACTCTAAAAGAAAATAACAAATTAATTTTTATTAGACATGCTCTAGCACCAGGAAATGGTGATCCTGATGAATTTAATATTTTAGACTGTAATACACAGCGAAACTTAGATAGTATAGGTAAAGAGCAATCAGTGAGATTAGGTCAGTATTTCAAAGTTAACAATGTCCCTATCGATGTTGTTTTATCAAGTGAGTGGTGTCGTTGTAAAGAAACAGCAAAATTAGCGTTTCAAAATTATGAAACATTTAAACCTCTAAATTCTTTTTATGATCCAAAATTTTATAAAAATAAAGAATCTCAATTGATCAATCTTAAAAAATTTATTAATAATCTTAAAGACGAGGGGAACATAGTTTTTGTCACTCATTATGTTGTAATTGCTGCCATGTTTGGTATTGGAGTTACTTCAGGGGAAATTTTAATTGCTGATAGAAATCTTAATGTACTAGGGTCTATTGAAGAATACTAATTAAGTTTGTCTTTACGATAATTGGATCGTACTTCATCTAGTAAAACGGATCTTGATTTATTTTTAATATGCCAAAAATCCCATCCATTACAGCTTGGAAGACCTTGTATCTTTGCTCCTACCTGGTGAATAGAACCTGATAAGTCTTTTATTTTTAGTGTACCATCGATACTAACGGTTGCTTTAAAGCGCTCTTTTTTATCTGTGAGTACAGCACCAGGAGGAATAATTCCTTGCTCTACAAGTTCACCAAAAGGAACTTTTGGTAATTCTTTTCTACTTTTTGCAATAGTGACAACATTTTCTTCCAATATTTTTGTTTTCTTTAATCTTTCTTTAGAAAGTTTGACATAATCTTTATCTTTTTCAATGCCAATAAAGTTACGTTGTAATTTTTTTGCAACTACTGCTGTGGTTCCTGAACCACAAAAGGGATCAAAAACTAAATCACCTTTATTAGTTGAGGCCAAAAGAATTCTATAAAGTAAGGCCTCTGGTTTTTGTGTTGGATGAGATCGTTGATTATTATTTTTTCGCAATCTTTCTTTTCCTGAGCAAATAGGAATGTACCAGTCACTTCGCATTTGTTTTCCTTCATTTAGCTCTTTCAGGTTCTGGTAGTTGAAAGTATATTTTGCTTTACGAGAAGTTGTGCACCAAAGAAGTGTTTCGTGTGCATTTGTAAAACGTGTTCCTCTAAAGTTTGGCATAGGGTTTGTTTTATGCCAAATTATATCATTTAAAATCCAAAGACCTTTATTTTGAATAGAGGAGCCAACTCGTAAAATATTATGATAGCTTCCTATTACCCATAATGCTCCACCTTTTTTTAATATTCTTGCACATTCACTAAGCCACTCATTTGTAAACTTATCATATTCTTCATAAGTATTAAATTTATCCCAATCTTGTGTTACTGCCTCTACTGTCGTTTGATCAGGTCTATACAAAGTGTCTTTAAGTTGAAGATTGTAGGGTGGGTCAGCAAAGATAAGATCAACGGAATGATCTTTCATTTTCTTCATCTCTTTGATTGAATCTCCTAAAATTATTTGATTTATTTTCATAATTGCAAAAAAGAATCTTTAAGCAGTTATGGAATCAGGTCAATCGACTTATCAACAAGACGAATCTTTTCATTGGGATAAGAGAGAATTTTTTGTAAAAAAACATAAAAAAAAGGGGAGTCTAGCGACTCCCCATAAAATCATCAAATGGGAGGAATGATGATTAATATTATATAAGTTTTCAAATATCTATTTCAATTATGTTCAAGCTATAATTATTATGCAATAATTGCATAATAAGAAAATGTGATTTTATTTTTTAATTAGTGATTTAATTGGGTCAAATGTCTTACGATGACAGTTGGTAGGCCCTCTTTTTTTAATTGCATCAATATGTTTTTGAGTTCCGTAACCAGCATTCTGTTTCCATCCAAAGTGTGGATATTTATTATCTAAAATACTCATAAGCCGATCTCGGTGAATTTTAGCAATTATAGAAGCTGTAGCAATTGATAAGGAAACTTTATCCCCTCCAATAATAGATTTCTCATTAGCATTTTTATATTCTAGCTTAAAGTTTCCATCAATAATTATACTAGCAGTTGGATTATTAAATTTATCTATAACTCTTTTCATTGATAGTTTCGTTGCTTCCAAAATATTTATTTGGTCAATTTCTTCTACAGTAGCAAGACCTAAGTAGTATTTTAAAATTTTTTTTGTTTTCATTTGTTTAAACAATTTAAATAATTCTAATCTTTGTTTTCTTGTTAATTTTTTAGAATCTCTGATTGGAATTTTGGTTTCTAAAATTTCATAACTATTGTAAATTACACCGCAGCTAACAACTGGGCCTGCAATTGGACCTCTTCCAACTTCGTCTAAACCAATAACAGGACCCTCGATTGTATTTTCTATTGAAAAATCAGTCACTATTTCTCATTTAGCCTAGGCATTATTTCTACAAAATTACATGGCTTATGCCTGATATCTAATTGATACTTTAAAATCTCATCCCAACCATCTTTACATGCACCAGTTGATCCAGGTAAACAAAAAACATATGTGCTATTAATAAGGGCTGCAACTGCTCTCGATTGTATTGCAGAGGTTCCAATTTTTTCAAAACTAACTTTACGAAATAATTCTCCAAATCCATCTATGTGTTTACTTGCAATTTCTTTTACTGCTTCAGGAGTGGTATCACGTCCAGTTAAACCAGTTCCCCCTGTTGTAATAATACAATCTACTTCTTGTTCTTGAGACATTGAGTTTAAAGTATCTTTTATTTTCTTCACATCATCAGGAATGATAGTTCTTTTAATCATGTGATGACCAGTATCTATAATTCGCCCTTCAAGTATGTTGCCTGAAGTATCATTTTCAATTGAACGTGAATCAGAAATTGTAATTATAGCAATATTAATAGGAATAAAATCTATAGAGGTATCTATTGGCATATCATATTAATAAAGTGGATCATCGCCATTAGCTAGCATTTTAAGAGATCTCATTTCCTGTTTGTTTTTATTTTGATAAATCCAATATTTTGTTAGTATTTTTTCAATAAACCACCTAGTTTCACGTGATGGTATGCTTTCCATAAAAAAGAGTGGGTCATCTAAATAATTTGTTTCCTTCTTCCATTTTTGAAGATTGCCTGGTCCTCCATTATATGCCGCTGCTAAAAAAATTAAATTTCTTGAGACTACTTCTAGATCTAGAAGATAAGTAATATATTCCTGACCTACTTCTAAATTTATTTCAGGATTTTTTAAAATATTGCTATTATTCCTTTTCACATCTTTGCTTTTGGTAATAAATTTAGCGGTAGATGGAAGAACCTGCATGAGTCCCATAGCACCATCCTTGCTTTTAGCTTTAGTATTAAACATAGATTCCTGATGCATGAAGGCGTGTAATAATTCTTTTTCTAGCTTAAAACCATCTCGGGGTTTCCAAACACTTGTTGGGTAATAAAGACTTGTAGGTACATCCATACCAAATTGCTCTAGTTTATTAACAATTTTTAATTGTGTATAAGCTAAATCAAAATTTTCAGCTATACTTATTGATTCCTTTGCAATTTCTTTATTTAAAATTGAATTAAGGTGAACTATTTCCTTTTCTAACTCCTCTGCAAAACCTACTTGAATAAGTGATTGTAATCTTTTGCCTGCTGGAAGATTAAGTAATTTACTATTACTTTTATTTAGAATTGTTCTTTGATTCCATTGAATCTTTTCTTCTACACCTAAAATTTCAAGAGCTAACATTCCATAAAAGCTGTTTGGATTATTTGAAGCTCTTTTGAGCCAAAAATTAATATCATCATAGCTACCTAATTTTGCATATGATCTCGCAGTCCAAAAACTCCCTGATGTTTGATGCCAAGCATCATCTTTTAAGCTAATAGAAAATAATGAAAAATAATTTGCTGCATCTTCATATTTTTCTAATCTCCATGAACTTAGACCTGCTGTCCAAGCTGCATAAGGTACATATTGTGCAGAATTAACTAATGCTTCAGATGCAAATTGAATTGCGAGTTTATTTTTGTTTGCAAGAAAATATCCTTTAGCTATTAACTCTTTTTGTTGATCAATTTCTATCTGGTCTAATAACAGATTTACATCACGTTGTTTAAGTAATTTTAGAGCTCCAGTTGGCCAACCTCGATTAACTCTTGATTTAATACCATTAATAAGTTTTCTTTTTTCAGCTTTTTGATTGTTTGATAATTTTTTTGAACTTTTATATTTATTTTTTTTTATAGTTTTGATTGTTTCAGCATCTATACCTATTGGTAATGAGGGTTTGGTTGGGCTTTTATAACCAGAAGGCATTCTTTTTATTGCTAATTTATATATTCGTTTAGCTTGAGGGTGGTCATTATATTTTTTTAACCAGTAATACAATTCTAGATATTTTGACTTATAACAGTTTGGGTGTAAGAATTTTTGAGCATAAATATGACCTAGAAGTGTTTTATTTTGAATTTTTAAAATATATCTATTAGCACTCTTCCATTTACATTTCTCTTGAAACAAATATGCCTGCTGATAATTGTGCACATCTTCATCACTTAATATTTTTGTTTCAAAAATATCATTATACTTTTTTGATATATCAACTTGGAAACTATATGCATTAAATGAAAAGAAAAATAGTAAGATAGAAACGATTAAGAATAAATTAATTTTTTTCATTCAATTTTTTTTGTAACATTTGTAAGTCTTCCCAAGAAGCTTTTTTGAATGCTGGTGAACGTAATAAAAAAGCAGGATGGTATGAAGCAATTGTATAAATTGTTTTATTTAAATGGATGGATTGGTATGTATGCCACTTTCCTCTAATTTTACCTAATGCTAGTGGTGTTGACAATATCGCTTTAGCTGCAATGCCTCCTAGTAAAAAAATAAAATCTGGGCATACGATATCTATTTGCTCTTGTAAAAATGGTAAAAATTGTAAGATTTCTTCATCTGATGGAGTCCTGTTATCTGGAGGTCTCCAATTAACTACATTCGTAATATACACTTCTTTTCTATCTAAATTTATTGCCTTCAACATTTTATTTAATAGCTGCCCGGCTTTTCCAACAAATGGCAATCCCTGCTCATCTTCATCTCTGCCTGGAGCTTCACCAATAAACATCACTTTTGCATTTAAACTACCATCAAAAACGACTAAATTCTTAGCATTTCTTTTTAGAGGAGTTTCATAAGATTTAATTTTATTAATTACATTCTGAATTTTGATAGCCTTATTATTATCCTCGTTTTTATTAGATTTAATTTTTATCTTATCAGTTTTATCAAACCAATTTCTTGGATTTTCTTGTAAGAAGTAGTTGATTCCTGAGTCCTTAAAAAACTCTAAATATTTTTTATTTGATTGATTCATAAAATAATACAATTATCTAATAATATGTAACTATTTATATTAAATGATTTATTTACTAAAAAAACTCATATTTTTAAACTTATTTTGTTTTATTTCTTCATCGCTACTGGCTTTTAATAGTTCTTCTTTTTTAATTTCACAATCTGCTTACAATAATTATGACTATGCTGAAACTATATTAAATTTTGAAGAAAAACCCCTAAATGATTTCACAGATAATTTACTTGATAAACTCATAGCTGCAGTCATCATTGAAGATATTTCTCTTGCAAATAGAATTGCTAAAGAAATTTTATTAAAAGATCCTACAAATCAAGAGGCATATATTGTACGTCTAGCTTATTTGTACGTTAATGAAAAATTTGGCAAAATAATAAAGTTTCATAAAAAAAATGGCAATAATAATGATTTAATAGAATTTATTTTTTTTAATGATCAAATTCTAAACAGTAAAGAAAATATTAGTAAAGCATTTATAGACATAGTTGTTTCATCGTACTCTAGTGCAGATCAAAGACAACTTAACTATAATTTTTTATTATTTTATACTTCAATTGGGAAATTAATAAGTCCAGAAAATGATAGAGCAACTTTAATAAAAGGTGAATTATTTCAAAATATTAATAAAGATAAAATTGCTAGAAAGATATTTGAAACTATTACTCCTAAAAGTGAATACTATATAGAAGCTCAGAAAAGTTTAGCATATAATTATTCTACCTTTCTTTCTCATAATGAGGCTGTTGCCAAAATTGAAGAACTTCTTAAAAATACCAATGATAATTATTACATAAAAAAAATTCTAGCAGATTTTTATAGGTATGAAAAAAAATATGAAATATCAATTGAAATATATAACGAGTTAATTACTGAGAAGGGTGAAGATCTTTGGGAAATTTATTATAAGCGCGGTGTCTGCTATGAAAGATCAGGAGAATGGAATAAAGCAGAAAAAGATTTTCTAAAATCTCTAGATTTAAATCCAAATTCACCGAATGTATTAAATTACTTAGCTTATGGTTGGGTAGAAAGAGGGAAAAGACTTACTGAATCATTAGAAATGTTAAAAAATGCATATGATACCAACCCTGACAGTTTTTACATTATTGATAGTCTTGCTTGGGCATATTTTAAATTAGATGAGTTAGAACAAGCAGCAACACTCATGGAAAAAGTTATTGATATTGCTCCTGGAGAAGCAATATCCCTAGACCACCTAGGAGATATCTATTATGCTATGAATAGAAAAAGAGAAGCAACGCATTTTTGGCAACAAGCTCTAGAACTTGCTGATCCTGAAGATGAAATTGAAGAAAAGATTTTAAGTAAATTAGATAAATTAGATGCTGGACAAAATTACTGAGAAATCACCTGCAAAAATAAATTTATTTCTTAAAATCATAAATAAAAGAAAAGACGGTTTTCATAATATTAGAACTGGGGCAACATTTATAAATCTATATGATGAAATAATTGTTAAACCAAATGATAGGTTTGAAGTTTTATATTCTGGAAGTTTTGCACCTGTAAATAATAAATTTGAAGATTGTATAATTAATAAAATATTTGATTTTTTGAATATTAAAAAACCAAAACTTCTTTTTAAAATAAATAAAAATTTTCCTCATAAAGCTGGGCTTGGCTCTGCATCCTCCAATGCTGCTACTGTAATTAAAATACTAGAAAATTTGGATTTAATTAAAAGGTATAATATTTTTAATTACGTTGATCTAGGTTCTGACATTCCCTTTTTTCTTTATCAAAAGGATGCTTTAATAAGAGGAAAGGGGGAGTTAATATCTAATATTATTTTTCCAAAATACTATTTTCTTATAGTTCAACCTAATTTTAAATGTTCAACAAAAGAAATGTATCAATCTTTTTCTTCAAATGATTTTGATTACTCACCTGAATTAGATCTAGAGGAAATTAATGAATTTGATAATGGAAATGACTTTGAAAAAATTATAATAAAAAAAGAACCGCAATTTAAAACTTTGATAGATTACCTTGAAAAGTTAGATGGAGTAATATTTTCAAGAATGACTGGAAGTGGATCCTGTATATTTAGTGTATTTGATAAAAAAGAACATGCAGATAAAGCTAAACATTTAATGTCTAATAAATTTCAAGATCTTTGGATTGAGACAGCGGAAAACAATGTAATAAATCTTATTTAAAAAATTTATATTATTTCCTTTAATTTATCTTCTAGATTTAAAAAAAGTTTTTTCCAATTATGATTTTCTTCTTGTTTAAAAATTTTAACAGACTTGTACCACAATGAATTTTGATTTCTTGTATTCCAGTACCAAAATGGATATTTTTGAACTAAAGTCCAAACTTTTACACCTAAAGCACCACCTAAATGGGCTATTGAAGTGTCTGATGATATTACTAGATCTAGATTTTTCATCAAGCCAGCCGTATCCATAAATTTAGCTTCTTTATCAAGTGTATCATTGAAATCTACCAGTTTATTTTTTTTGGTAAATTCTTTGATTTGATCTAATCCTTCATTTTTTTGTAAACTGATTAAATTAACATTTTTTATCTTTGATATATTTTCAAAATATTTTAATTTAAAAGATCTACCTTCATCAACTACGCTACCTGTTTTTCCTTGCCAACAAATTCCAATATTAAACTTCCTTTTATCAATTTGGTTTTTCCATTTTTCAATCCATTTATTTTCAATAGTCAAGTAAGGATCTTCTATAGGAATATTTTTAGCATTTATATTAAAAATTTCAAATAAATCACCTAATGTACAAATATGGTCAAACTTGTAATTAGAAATATTTTTTATTAAGAATATGATTCTCCTATCTAAACCTTTTAATAAATATTCCATTGATTCTGGAATTTGAAAAAAAACTTTAGCTTTATAATTAGACAGTTTATTTACAAACCTACTCATCAATATAATATCGCCTAAACCCTGATCACATTTTATAAGAATTTTTTTATTTTCAATTTCATCTAAACTAAAAATATCACTATTTATGTATTTCCCATTTTGTCTCCATTTATAAAATTTGAACCCTTCTTTGAAATTACCATTTTCAAGTAGGCAAATTGATTTATTGTATAAAATATCACTATTATTAGGATCATATTTCAAAGCCATCGTATAATTATTTAATGCTTCTTGAAATTCTCCATTTTTTTTTAATAAAAGTCCTAAATTATTATAGGATTTGCTATTCTGTTTATTTAATTTTATAGAATTTTCATAAGCTTTTATTGCCATATCATATTTAAATAACTTTTGATAACTTACACCCAAAGAATTAAAATATTGATCTTGCTTGTTATTTGCTTTTATTGCTTTTTTAAAATATTTAATAGAAAGTAAAAAATCCTCTTTTTTTTGATAAGTAATTCCTAAATTAAAGTATGTGTCAGACAAATATTTTTTTTTGTTAATAATATTTTTAAAAATTATTATAGCACTTTCATATTCCTTAAGTTCAGATTGAATTATTCCATATATTAATTCACTATCTCTAAATTCATTTTTATCAAGAATTAAATTTTGTAAATATAATTCAGCTTCCTTATATTTTTTTTGTTTAAATAAATTTAAACCTAAATTATATTTAATTGGGATATTTTGAGGATCATGCAATAAATATTTTTTTAAATATTTATTTCCAGATTGATAATCTTTTAATATGGAATATGAAGTGCCTAAAATATTTAAAATATTTATACCATCCTTTTCATCTAAAGTCTTCAATAATTGGTGACCGTATTTTATCGCTTCTAAGTATTTTGCAATCTTGAAGCTTGATATTGTTAATATATTTAATAGAAGTTTATTTTTATTATTTTCTTTTAACTTAACTCCCAAATTATATGCATTTTTGAAGTTTGATTTATTAAATTCAGATAAAACTTCTCCAATATTTTCTTCTTCCATTATACTTTGAACTCTTTTTTAAATTCTTCTAGTGTTATAACTTCTTTGATAGATTTATCCCATCTAATACGATGAATCCTTGGAAATCGCATAGCTACACCAGATTTATGACGTGTGCTTTTAAAAATATCATCAAATGCAATTTCTAAAATAATTTCTCTTTTCACTTCTCTGACAGGTCCAAACTTATTTATAGTATTATTTCGTATAAATTTATCAATTATTAAAAGGTCTTTATCAGTATAGCCTGAGTATGCTTTTCCTATAGGCACCAATTCCTTGTTTTGCCAAATTCCAAAAGTATAGTCTGAATAGAAAGATGACCGTTTACCATGACCACGTTGTGCGTACATCAGAATAGCATCTACATATTTGGGATTTTTTTTCCATTTGTACCAAAAACCTTTTTTTCTGCCTGGAATATACTCACTACTTTTTAATTTGATCATTAAACCTTCATTTAAATGATTGAGATTATTATTTTTATATTTTTCCAATTCTTTCCAATTAGAAAATTTAATAATTTGAGACAAATCAATTTTATTATTTTTGAAACTAGAATAGAATTTTTTTAAATACACTTTACGACGTACCAGATTTAATTTTCTTAGATCATCTCCATTATAAAAAAGAATATCATATGCCCTAATAAATGCAGGAAATTTTTTTATTAAATCTGCTGTTGGTTTTTTTCTATTCAAACGTTGTTGTAAATCATTAAATTTTGAAGGCTTAAAATTTTTTCCAACAAGTAATTCGCCATCAATAACTGCTTCACCCTTAACATTCTCGATTATATCTGGAAAAGCATTTGAAATATCTTCTCCATTTCGAGAATAAAGAGAAATACCAGATTTTGAAACCATCAATTGTACTCGAATTCCATCCCATTTATATTCAGCATGAAAGTCTAGAGGATTTAGATTAGCAAAATCTTTTTCTTCATCTATTGGATGAGCCAGCATCATCGGGTGAAACAAATTTTTAAAATCAATTTTTGGTTTTTTAGCTTCATTTTTTAACCATTTAAAGAGATTATCATATGGAAAATTCAATCCATGCCAAATTTCTTCAATTTCATTTAATGACTTATCAAATTTCTCTGCAAGTGCTGTTTTTACAATTCTTTCAGACACCCCAATTCTTAAACCTCCAGTACATATCTTTATTAGTGTCCACCTCTCATTATTAGAAAGTTGGTCTAAGATTTTACTAAATTCAGTAGAAATTTGATTTTTTTTTAATTTTTTAATTTTTTCAATAAGAGAGGACAAACTTTGTGATTTATATTTAGATGACTTTGGCCAAATTAATGAAATAGTTTCTGCTAAATCTCCAACATAATCATAAGAAAAATCAAATAGGTTTTTATCAACTTTTTTGTAAACAACCTCTCGTAATTTGGATGGTTTAATGAACTGAAAAGTTAATTGATTACATAAAATTGAAAGTGCATATGCCCTATTTATATCAAGTACATCAAAATAATCTTTTAATAATTTAATTTTACTATTTCTTGATGGAGTTAATATTAGACTGTTAAGTAAGGAAGAAAATCTATTCATTCATTTTCCTCATCATTTCTTCCTTGAATAGATAATGGCTTAGATGAAAGATTATTTTTTTTACAAAAGTATACTAATGCATCTTCTTGACCATGTGTAACCAACACATTTCTAGCTCTTGATTTTTTAATTGTTTCTAATAATTCATTCCAATCACTATGATCACTTATTACTAACGGTAGCTCTACACCTCTTTGTTTTGCTCTTTGTTTAATTGTCATCCAGCCACTTGCCATACATATGATCGGATTATTAAACCTTCTCGACCACCTATCTTTTAACGCAGAAGGTGGTGCAATGATAATTTTACCTAAATAAAAATTTTTATCTTTTGAACTTACTTTCTCAAATGGACCTATATTTATTTTTTGACTTTTATAATACTTGCATATCTTTTCTAAAGACCCATGAACATATATTGTGTCATTATAATCATTTTGCCTTAAAAGATTCATTACTCTTTGCGCTTTACCTAACGCATAAGCACCAACAATATGACACTTATTTTTATTTTTTTTAACTGAATTTAATAATTTTTTTATTTCCTCCTTGGGTTCAGGATGTTGATAAATAGGTAGCCCAAAAGTTGCTTCTGTAATTAATGTATCACATTTAATAAACTTAAAATTTTTACATGTTTCATCTTTACCCACTTTATAGTCACCCGTAACAACAAGACGATGATTATTATGTTCTATTAGAACTTGAGCACTGCCTAAAATATGACCTGCGGGGTAAAGGGTAAATTGATAACCTTTTATTTGGTGTTTCTGACCATATCGCAAAATTGTATATTTTTTAGCACAATTTTCCCCATATCTGATTTTCATGATATCAATAGTTTGTTTAGTGGCTATTACTTCATCATGCCCATATCTTGCATGATCAGCATGAGCGTGTGTTATAATTGCTATTTTTTTAGGCAATATTGGATCTATATGTACATTAATATCTTTTATAAATAACTGATGATTAATAAAATCCATATGAACATAGATAAGACAAATCCGTTATTATTACACCCTTTAAACCCATGGATAGAGAAAAAAAAATGGTCATGGTTTGAGCACCAAATTGAGACTTTTAAAGCTGTGAAAAAAGGTTTTGATGTAGTTGTATTTGCACCTACAGGAGCTGGAAAAACATTAACAGGATTTATTAATCCAATAGAAGACTTATTAACCTCAAAAAAATTTAAAGGTCTTCACACAATATACATATCTCCATTAAAGTCTCTTGCTAACGATATTGTTAGAAATTTAGAAAAACCAATAAAAGATTTAGATTTAAAAATAACATTTGAAGTTAGATCAGGCGATACTACAGCATATAAAAAACAAAAACAAAAAAGAAGACCTCCAAATATTATTATAACAACTCCAGAGTCACTTGCATTGTTAAATTCTTATGAAGATGCCAAGATATTTTTTCAAAATTTAAAGTTTATTATAATTGATGAAATACACACTTTTCTTGATAATAAAAGAGCTGATCTTCTAAGTCTAAATATTGAAAGATTACAAACGTATTCACCACATTTACAAAGAATAGGTTTGTCAGCAACTTTAAAAAATAAACAAGATGCAAAAAAATGGCTCTGTCGGAAAAAATCAAAAATTATTTCATTCGAACACTCAACTTTACCGAAAATAAAAATTCTAAAATCTAAAGAACGTATACCTTGGTCAGGTCATATGGCTACTTATGCAATAAATGAGATATACAAGGAAATAACTAATTCAAAACTATCAATTATCTTTGTCAATACACGTGCCCAAGCTGAATATATGTTTAAAAATTTGTGGCTTATAAATAAGAAAAAAAAGAGAATTGCTGTTCATCATGGTTCACTAGAACAAAATTTACGTTTAAAAGTTGAAACAAATTTAAGCAAGGGACTTATTGATTGTGTTGTAGCTACTTCATCCTTAGAACTTGGATTAGATTATGGTGATGTTGAAAAAATAATTCAAGTAGGCGCACCAAAAGGAGTCAATAGATTGCTTCAAAGAGTTGGTCGTTCAAACCATAATTTGAATACTCCTTCTAAAGCTGTTCTTGTTCCCACTAATCGTTTTGAATTTATTGAATCAAAAGCAGCAATTGAAGAAATTAAAAAAGGAAATCTTGATAAGATAGAATTAAAAGAGGGTAGCTTAGACGTAGTCGCGCAACATATATTTGCAACGGCTTGTTCAGGAAGTTTTAATATTAATGATCTCTATTTAGAAATAATAAAAGCTTATCCTTATAATAACTTATTAAAAAAAGATTATGTTCAACTTGTCAAACTTATTCAGGATGGAGGGTATATATTAAAAAATTATGATCAATTCAGAAGAATTCAGCAAGAAAAAGACAATAAGAATATTTACCGATTAGTTAATAGAAGAGAAACGCGAAAATACCGAATGAATGTTGGTACAATAATTGAAAATCCCATGCTAAAAATTAAACTGGGGACAAAGACTTTAGGCAATATTGAGGAAATATTTATCCAAAATTTATCACAAGGAGACTCTTTTATTTTTGCTGGAAAAGTTCTTGAATTTCTATCCATGAAAAACAACTTAGTTCAAGTAAAAAAAAGTAATTCAAAAATTTCAAAAATTCCCTCTTATTCTGGAGGAAGAATGCCATTGTCTACCAATCTAGCAAAATCCGTTCGTAAATTGATTTCTTCTAAGGACAATTGGAAAGAGTATCCTTCTCAAATAAAAGAGTGGTTAGATCGACAAAATTTAATTTCTGTGTTGCCAAAAAAAGATGAATTTTTAATTGAACAATTTCCTCGAAAAAAAAATTATTATACCGTTATTTATTCATTTGCAGGCTGGCATTCTAATCAAACATTAGGATTTCTTCTTCTACGCGGAATGAAAGAGCTAAAATATAAACCTCTTGGTTTTGTTGCAAATGATTACGCAATTATCTTGTGGTCTCTTGATGAAGCAACAGAAATTATAAAATTATTGAATATAAATTTGATTGAAAGACACTTAGAAAATTATTTGGAAGAGACATCTATTGTTAAAAGATTATTTCGCGATAATGCTATTATATCTTGCCTTATTGAAAGAAGATTACCAGGAATGGAAAAAACAGGAAAACAGGTATTATTTAGTTCAGATCTTATTTATTCTGTATTGAAAAAAAATGAGCCAAACCATATTCTTTTACAATCATCATACGATGATGCAAAGAAAAATATGATTGATTATGATAGATTAATTAGAATCTTAACAATAAATAATAAAAAAATTATTCTGAAAAAACTAAAAACGATTTCCCCTTTAGCAGTTCCAATAATACTAGAAATTAATAGAGAAAATCTATCAAAAAAAGATACTGATCAATATATTTTAGAAGATTTAGAAAAAGAAATACTAAAAGAAGCTAATGTCCAGTCAATTAATTAAATTTGCTAATGAGGAGTTCTACGCATATCCTAATAGTGCTTTATATTGGAAAAAATTAAACATTATTATTGTTGCCGATCTTCATTTAGGTAAATCAATTAGTTTTGCTAAACAAAAACAATTTTTGCCACCTTATGATACAAAGGAAACTTTAACAAAATTGTTTAATTGTATAAATGAATATGGGCCTTCAAAATTAATAATTGTTGGAGATTTATTACATGACATGTTTTCTGTTCAGAGTTTTCAAGACAGAGATCATGAAAATTTTAATAAATACACAAAAAAAACTGAATTTATTTGGGTTAAGGGTAATCACGATTCTAATGTTGAAATTAATGGAGTTAGCAAGGTATTAGACTATAAGGTTAATGAAATTATTTTTAATCATATACCAATAAAAACTAAAAATTTTCAAATTTGTGGTCAT
Source organism: uncultured Alphaproteobacteria bacterium (assembly GCA_902630465.1). GTDB lineage: Bacteria > Pseudomonadota > Alphaproteobacteria > HIMB59 > CACPNW01. Next base: position 31,624 of record CACOVJ010000008.1, read on the forward strand.
TATCATCCAAAGGTAAAAATTTCACATAGAGGAAAATCAATATATAAATCCTCTTTTGTTAATAATGATAAGCTATTAATTTTACCTAGTTTTGGAACTCTAACGGGAGGATTAAATATTGATAAAGAACCATTAAAAGACCTACTTGGTAAAAATATAAATATATTTCCAGTAGGCAGTGAGAAAGTTTATAAATTATAGCTTGTATAGTTAAGTATAATTATCAAAATTAATAAAAAAAAATTAATTACAAATAGTAAAACTGATAAAAGGTGCATTATTTTAAATTTTTTCGCAGCTTTTAGATCACCTGTTAGTTCAAGATCTCTAAAATTATTAATTATTGGTGTTAAATAATTTCTGTTTATAATAAAAAATAATCCAATAATTACCAAAATTATAGAATTATGAAAGTTATTGGATAATAAAGTTAATACTAAGGCAGCTACAGAAATAATAAATCCAAATAAAAACATCCTAGGGAAAATAGTTCTTAAAAACTTACTACTACTATTACTGTTCAACGACGCAAAAACTGATGGAGAAACAACAGCTGAGAAAAAGATCATAGATCCAATTAAAAAAGACAGCAAGATGTTAGTTAGGAATATTATCAATGTTATTTATTTTGATAGACGGTGATCAATACTAAATTCCTTTGCACCATTGATTGCAAAAATAAAAAATCCTCCAGCTAAAGCAACATTTTTTAGGAAATTAGTTAATGTCATTGGATCTGAAAAATCTCTAAGAAAAATAACTGCTGTAGCCAAGCAAAATAGTCCAAGTGAAATTGAAGCTAACCTTACTTGATAACCTATGATTAGTAGAACTGGTGCCGCAAACTCTAAAACTATTGCTGGGTAGATAAAATATCCTGGAAGGTTATGATCAAATTCCATCCAAAACATTACATCCTCCATATTTATAATTTTGGAGTAACCGTTTACCAAAAATACTAGAGAGAGAAAAATTCTTGAAATTAGATCAACTAGGTTTGACATAGTTTATATCTAGTTAAAATAATTAATCTTTCAATGATATTAAAAAACCCTTTAAAAAAAGGGCTTTTTGAAGAAATTTTAAGTAATTCTAATTACGAATTAGCAATAGCTTTTTTAAGCTTTTTATATTCATCGGCACTTGTACCGACGATTGTTTCGAGTTTAGCTAACATTTTTTCAGCCATAAATTTATCACCCATTTTTAGGTAAAGTTCGCCTAAATATTCATGGGCACCAGCATGTTCTGGATTTGCCTCTAGAGCTATTTTATAAGAATTGAATGCTTTATCAAAATCTGGATTGTCACTTTTTCTGTAACTAAATCCTAGGAGATTGTATACATCAGCTTTCATTTCGCCAAGGTCATCCCTTTTAGCAATTTTTTCTAAAAGCTTTAGAGATTTATCAAATTTTTCGGCGTAAACTAACTCATATGCTTTATTGTAAAGTTTGTTAACTTGTTCTGAAGCATTTGAATTATCGCTTGAGCTAGATGCGGCAGCAAATACGTTAGTACTAAATAGTATTATAAATAAAAATATTTTAATCATGTAAATCAGATATGTTAGAACTCTAAATTTTCAACTTTGTTGAGTTAAGAATTTATAGAATTTTTGGATATGATGAAAAAAACATTGAATAACGGGGAAATTTAACATTAATGACAGGCAATATTATATTTTTTTAATTTATAATAATTATATGGCCATGGTGTCAAAAATCCAGCAATAAGCATTAATGGTACTATCCACCATACTAATTTAGCTTCACCAATTATTATCCAATCAACTGCATTCATTGCTATTTCCATTGCAACCATTGAAATAAAACTCATCGTCATTGCAGTTTGAAAAGCTTTCTTTAAAAGCATTTGTTTTGAGAGAATACATGTTTCAAATATTACACTTGTAATCAGTCCATTAATGATAGCTAGAAGCATTATATTAAGAGTAGGCCAATCAATTTGATTTAATTGAAAATATAATATCGTTCCAAAATCACCAATTGAACAACCCAGTAGACACCAGAGGGTGTTTTTTGCACTACGCCTCCAAGTATGTTTACATTTCCAATGAAACCTTGGTTTTGGCTTATTTAATATTGCCGATTGTGACATACGATTAATATAGTTTAAATAGTTTGCTTATAAACAATTGTTTGATTTATATCGTTTATAAAATATTTATCAATATTGCCATTAGTCCATTTAATTAAAATACTCTCTACTTTCTCTCCCTTCCTTATTCCATAATGTGCAACAGGTTCCATCTGACATAAATAGCCTGATCCAGAGTCAATTGTTTTAGAATGTGTTCTCATATTTGTATTTAACGTTACTGTTGCCCCTCTTGCAGGTGCGCCATAAATATTAATAGGTTTAATGCGAATAAAATTAGAATCTAAATTTACATTAGCTTTAAATAAACTTAGCGGTTGTAAACCTGATTCACCATGAGAAACCAATAATTCTAATACTCCATCATTATCTATATCAGCAACAGCGGCACCCGTTCCAAGCCCTTGAGGCTCAAGAGCATTTACTAATGGTATTTCTTTTAGAATTCCATCATCAAATATTTTAAATAATTTATTTGGCTGACCAATATTGTTCATAAATATTTCATCATATCCATCATTATCAAAATCCGCTGATATTATAGTTCGTACTAAAGTAGGGGATTTAAATTCTAATGATGATTTGTCATTAAAAGTATCCTTTTCTCTTACAAATATTCGATGGTAACCATTCCAATTGCCAGTAACTATATCTAATTGACCATCGTAGTTAAAATCAGTTAAAGCCGTTCCTCTTCCATTTTGAAACAAATCCTGAACTCCATTTTTCCCTGCTAAATCATTAAATGTGCCATTTATATTTTTGTATAGAAAATTAGGACCTCTTTCATTAGCTGCAAATATGTCAACTTGATTTGAAATTATATGACCGGCTACTACTGCCCTCCCACCTGTTATTTGATCTATATTTAGTGCTGGTGCTAAGTCATAAATTTTCGAGTCATCTAATTCGTAAAAACGAGTTGGTCCTCCATAATTCGCAACATATACCCCATACTTTCCAAGACCTTCGCGATCAACACAAACAACAGATCTTCCTGCAGTTAAATTTAATTTTTTAAAATTATCATCAATCTCAAAATAATCATAAATATTTTTATCATTGTCTAAAAGTCTATCAGAGTATTTTTTTTCTCCACTATAAGTATCAGTATTTAAAAAATAAATTTCTTCAAAACCATCTTGATCGATATCACAGGCAGTAACTCCAATTGTTTTTCTACTAGCATCCACAAATAAATCATTTTTAATATTATTAACAAGTTTGCCATCCTTATATTTGAGTGCTAGATTAGGATAACCAAAACCTGTAACAATAAATTCATAGTTACCATCCTTATCAAAGTCTGTAACCGAAACTCCATAACTCAAACGTTTTTCATTATTATCTATTATTTGAGAAATATTTTTAAAAAACTCTGCTCTAGCCATGTTACAAAAAAATATAACTATAAATATTAATATTGTCTTCATATAGTTTTAGTTATTGAGCTAAATTAATAAATATATCTCCCATACCAAAATTTAATTCATCTGAAGACATGCTATTTCTAATTTCACACATAGGACCCGTAATTTCATGATTGTCAATATAATCTATATCGTACTTGTTACAAGTTGAAGCGTTATGCATTAAGCCAATTACAAGCTTTCCATCAATTGAGTATGTATAATCAGGATGAAGTTTGCCACCTTGACAAAAATAATTTCTATTCACAAGCTCTGGAAAATCATTTTTATCACAAGGATTATCTATAACGATTGCATTAATGTATTCTTCTTGACCGTCAAAATTTATATTTATTTTTTTTGTTGATGCATATTTCATAACATCACATAGGCATGGCCAACAACATTTATAATATTGACCACAAATTTTTTCATTTGTATCAACATCTTTTAAATAAATTTCATCCGGTTGCGTATTTGGCGAAATAAGAGAACCAGAAACTGAACAATACAATTTATTAAAATTTATAAATTCATCGTAATCTAGTTTCTGATCTAAAATGTATTTAAAGAATCTGGGGCCAGCTGCATTTCTGTTCCCATCTGGAAAAATTTTTGGCCAATCTTGTAATAGTTTTTGATAAATTTCTTCTTCATTTGCATAGCTTTTAAAAGGTAGAGATATAATAAAGGTTGATAAAATAAAAAAAGTAGTAACAATTAATTTAATAGCTTTTGACATATTGGTTAAATAGTTTGAGCTAAAAAAATGTAAATCCCCGTTCATAGTTTAAATCATATTGAAGCACCTTGGCGTACTTTTTCTCGTATCCCATAAAATCTTGTGCTACTGTAGTAATGTTAGATATTGCACTAAATACAAGGAATATATATAGGCAATAGCATATCATGGGGCGTCGCCAAGCGGTAAGGCACCGGTTTTTGGAGTCGGCATTCGTAGGTTCGAATCCTACCGCCCCAGCCAAAAAATCCAATAGCAAGTTGTCGTTTTCCAAAGTGGGCACACTTAAAAGATATTTTTTTATAAAAAAAATTTATCCAAGTATTTTAACAAATTTATAGTTTTAATTATTAAAGTGAATAAAGAATTTGAAGAGAGCCGTAAATATTTTATTTTGTGTTAATGTATCGATCAATATAATTTATTGACTTGAAATAATAATCATTAAACATTTCAATAAAACTTATATTGAACTTTTCATTTCCTTTAACACCCCAAATATTTTTTTTTCTTATCCAGCCTTTATAATTATTTATTAATATGTAGCACCAATCTATTTTACATTTGGAAAGGCGTACAATTAGTTTTGTATTTATTTCACCAATAACTTTTCCATTTATTGAATTATAAATATTAACACTTCTTTTATTTCTTGAAAGAATTAATCCGTATCTTTCACCTGTAAGTAGACTTTTATGCATCCAACCAATATTTTTTTCAAAATCTTCTACTTTTCTCCAATCCAAATATTCATCGATTATTTTTACAGGGTAATTTTTAGATATATAATTTAATTTTATTGGATAATTTTTACTCGGTCCGACACGCATATTTGAATCATTTGACTTAAGTGAGACATATCTAGGTATTTCAAGTCCAGTTTGAGACCCAATGTTATCAGCATAGCTTAAATTAATTGAAAATAATAAAAATAGTACGTAAAGCAACTTCATACTTGAACTCATAAAGTAGCATACTTTAATATTAAAGTGTATAACATATTATTTAGCGCCCGTAGCTCAATTGGATAGAGCGCATGACTACGGATCATGAGGTTAGGAGTTCGACTCTTCTCGGGCGCGCCATTAAATTTTTAAAAATTGTATTTTATTTACTTATATAAGTTTATTAATATAATTATTATATAACTGTTATGCTTAAGAATTTTACATCAGAAGATATACACAAAGAAAAAACTTTAAAAAATAATTTCCTAAATGCGGAATACAAGAGCTTAGGTTTTAATTGTAATATTTTAAAGGGTAATTTTTATTTAGATTCATATAATTATTTTGTTATTGATAAAGAATTTAGAACTTTTGCTGATTTGTTTAGTAGAGATAAATATCAAAACAATGAGCATTTTTTTTCACAAAAATTTTATAAAAATTTTAAATCAAAGATTGATAATTTCAAGCAGTTTGAAAATATCTTCATACTTGGGTCAAATGCAGCAAATAATTATTATTCAAATCTTTTGCAGTTTCTCCCAAGAATTTTTTTTATAAATAAAAGCAAAATTAAAATCGCAATTCATAGAAATTCCTCTACTAAATTTAGGGAGTTTATAAAATTAATACTTGAAGAAAAAAACGTCAATTTTTCATTTATATATTTAGATGATGGGTTTTATAAATTTACAAATTGTGAAATACCTCAATTTTTAAACTTAAATAAATCTATTACTATTTTAAAAAATCTATTAATACCTAATAATCAAGAAACTGATGATAAAAAAATTTATGTAACAAGAGAAGATTCAGCTTATAGAAAAGTTGTTAATGAAGCTGATATAATTCCAATTTTAAGATCTAAAGGATACAAAGTTATTAATCCTTATTTATACACAATCAATGAACAGATAAAAATTTTTTCTGGAGCAAATAAAATCATAGCACCACATGGTTCAAATTTATCAAATATTATTTTTTGTAAACCAGGCACTCAAATTTATGAGATTGGTCCTAAGTTTACAAATAGTTTTGAGAAAATATTTGAAAACAGGTATAAAAATTTAGCTGAAATTCGAGGTTTAAGCTACATAAGACTCATAGCAGACAGTGTCACTGTTGATAGTCATTCAGATCTTGCACTTAAATATATAAACTCAAAAATATTGGATGAAAGTAATTATTATAAAAATTTAATTGTTAAAGTTACTCAACTTTCATCATTAATATAATTAACATTTATTTAAAAAAGTAGGTAATAAAGATATAAAATTGGTATTAAGTTGGTTGCAAATACTAGTGTAATTGGGTTTAAGAAAACTTACTAGATATTTATTGAAAATACTTTCTCTAATATTAATTTCTATAAGTTTATAATTATTATAACCATTTGTTTTTATAATATTATTTATTAACTCTTCAAAATCTATAACACCATCTATTAGAAATTTTTCCTTAGCTTGGTTACTATTAAATATTAGAGCTCCTATATCATTTTTTAATGTCGTTACTTCAATTTTTCTGCTTTTTGAAACTTTTAATAAAAAATCATCATAGATATCTTCAACTATTCTTTGAAGATGTTGTAACTCCTCATTAGTTGGTTTTCTAAAAGGGTTATACAAATCTTTAGAGCTTCCAGCACTTTGATTATATATTTGAATTCCATTTTTAGTTTCTATTTTTTGACCAATTAATCCAGTAGAAATAGCTGTTGGCTTATCATAGTAATACCAGCTTGGACCACTAACCCCGATACTTCCTATTATAGATCCATAATTTGCATATATTTTATCACCTGTTGTTGCAGCCCAATAGCCTCCTGATGCTAATAAGCCATTAGTGTAAAAATATATTTTTGTATTATTTTCTCTTTTATAATCATTTATTATTTTTTCTAAATGTACAGATGATGATACTGTTCCACCAGGAGAATTAATTTTAATAATTAAAATTTTAGGATTAATCGTTTGTAATTCAGATAAATATTTTTTTATATCTTCAGGATTAATATAATTAACTACATTTTTTATTAATGAATAATCTAAATTATTTAATATTGGTCCATTTAGATTTAAAATAGCTATTATATTCTTTGAACTTTTTTCTCCTTTTATGGTTCTGTAGTTTTGGGTATTATAATCAAGTAAATTACTTACTAAACTTATAATTATGATAAAAGTGGTAAAACCTAATAAAATACCCAAGGTTTTTAAAAATATATTTATGAATGGCATAATTAAAGAATATCATAAGTTTTAAAAATATTTAAAAATTCTTTATTTCATACTTGAATCATAACTAATAATGCTTAAATAATTAGCACTCTAATAGTTAGAGTGCTAATTAAATATTGTTATTTATCAATAACTTAATAAATGAGGAAATATGAAATTTAGACCGCTACATGATAGAGTCCTAGTTAAGAGAGTGGACTCTGATCAAAAAACAGCAGGAGGAATTATAATTCCAGATACAGCTCAAGAGAAGCCTATGGAGGGCGAAGTATTGGAAATTGGTTCTGGGGCTAGAGATGAAACTGGAAAGCTGGTACCATTAGACGTTAAAAAAGGTGATAAAATCCTTTTTGGTAAATGGTCAGGCACAGAAGTAAAAATGAATGGTGAGGATTACCTTATTATGAAAGAGTCAGACATAATGGGTATTATCACAACAGGTAAGAAAAAATAATTATTTAGTTTAGAGAGGATTAAAATGTCTGCAAAAAATATATTTTTCGGGTCAGATGCTAGATCTAAAATGTTAACCGGTGTTAACAAACTAGCTGATGCCGTTAAAGTTACACTGGGGCCAAAAGGAAGAAACGTCGTTATGGATAAATCTTTTGGTGCACCAAGAATTACAAAAGATGGAGTGAGTGTTGCTAAGGAAATAGAGCTTAAAGATAAATTCGAAAACATGGGCGCACAAATGGTAAGAGATGTTGCAAGCAAAACTAATGATATTGCTGGCGATGGTACAACTACTGCAACCGTATTAACTCAAGCAATTGCAACTGAAGGAATGAAAGCAGTTGCAGCTGGAATGAACCCTATGGATTTAAAAAGGGGTGTAGATTTAGCAGTTGATGCTGTAGTTAATGAAATCAGAAAAAAATCGAAAGTTATAAAAACTGACAAAGAAGTAGCTCAAGTAGGCACAATTGCATCTAATGGTGACGCCGAAGTTGGGAAAATGATTTCAAGTGCAATGCAAAAAGTAGGAAAAGAAGGTGTAATAACAGTTGAAGAAGCTAAAAGTCTAGACACTGAACTAGACGTGGTTGAAGGTATGATGTTCGACAGAGGATATTTATCGCCTTACTTTGTAACCAATGCTGAAAAAATGATAACTGAAATGAGCGATTGTCATGTTTTGCTTCATGAAAAAAAACTTTCAAGTCTTCAACCTATGCTACCTTTACTTGAGTCAATAGTGCAATCAACCAAACCTCTATTAATTATTGCTGAAGATATTGAAGGAGAAGCATTAGCAACTCTTGTAGTAAATAAATTAAGAGGCGGTTTAAAAATTGCTGCGGTAAAAGCTCCCGGTTTTGGTGATAGAAGAAAAGCAATGCTAGAAGATATCGCTATTCTTACTGGTGGTCAGGTTATAAGTGAAGATTTAGGTATTAAATTGGAAAATGTAACTTTAGATATGTTAGGAACTGCAAAAAGAGTTGTCGTAGATAAAGAAAATACAACAATTGTTCAAGGTTCTGGCAAAAAGAAAGACATCGAAGGAAGATGTAATCAAATCAGAGCTCAAATTGAAGAAACCACTTCTGACTATGATAGAGAAAAACTCCAAGAAAGACTTGCAAAATTAGCAGGGGGTGTTGCTGTTATAAGAGTTGGTGGAGCAACTGAAGTTGAAGTTAAAGAAAAAAAAGATAGGGTTGAGGATGCAATGCACGCAACAAGAGCAGCAGTAGAAGAAGGTATTGTGCCTGGTGGTGGTTCTGCACTTGCTTATGCAACTAAATCTTTAAATTCAGTTAAAACATCCAATGATGATCAAAAAATCGGTGTTGACATTGTTAGAAGAGCACTTTTCAATCCATTAAGACAAATAGCAGAAAATGCTGGTGTTGATGGGGCTGTTGTTGCTGGAAAAATTCGTGAAAGTAAAGATCATAATATCGGTTATGATGCTCAAATGGATAAATATACTAACATGGTAAATGCAGGTATCATTGATCCAACAAAAGTCGTAAGAACTGCATTACAAGATGCAGCATCTGTTGCTGGATTATTAATAACAACTGAAGCTATGGTAGCTGATGCACCTGAAGATAAGTCAGCTGCACCTGCAATGCCTGATATGGGCGGTGGCATGGGCGGCATGGGCGGCATGGGCGGCATGGGCGGCATGATGTAAATTTTAATTTAATTTAAATACTAAGGGCATTTCGGTGCCCTTTTTTTATATTAATTTATCAATTTGTTTTGTAATTTTTGAACTATCAGGTTTTGTCATTGATGACCAAGATTCAACTAACTCTCCATTTCGATCAAAAAGAAATTTAAAAAAATTCCATTTAGGTTTTTTATTGTAAGTTGTATTTAACCAGTCATAAATGGGATGTGCATCGGTGCCTTTTACATTCATTGGAGATGAAGTAACAAAACCTACACCATAGTTTACTAAACATATTTTTTTAATGTCTTCTACTTCTTCATACTCTTGATAAAAAGAGTTACTAGTAGTTGCAATTATGGTTAAATCACTATCTTTATATTCAAGAAAAAGATTTTGTAGATTGGCATACTGAGGTGTATACCCACATCTTGAAGCAGTATTCACGACTAAAATTGGCATACCAGAAAATTTTTCAAGATTAACTAAATTACCATCAATATCTTCAAAAGAAAAATCAAACAGAGTAGTGTTTTCTTTGGCCATAATTGTGTTGTTTATCAAAAACATAAGTAAAAAAACAAGTAAAATTCTGAATTCCATGTTATTGTCATTAGATATATTGGTTATGGAATCATTCAATAGCTTTAACAATCTTTTTTTAGATGTCTGGAATAACGGAGTTTTTGGTATAAATGCTACAGATATTATTATAAGTTTAGCTATATTTTTATTCTTCTATCTACTTCGTAGGTTAATTGCCAGATTTATTTTAAATAGAATATCAAGAATTGTCACAAAGACTAAAAATCAGATTGATGATGCTGTTATTGAAGTCCTTGACGGGCCATTAAAATTTTTCCCAGTTGTTATTGGTTTTTTTATTGCTTCATCTTACCTAAATCTCTCTGATCAAAAACAAGAGTTTATAGATTTATTTAACAGATCCTTGATTACAGTATTTATCTTCTGGTTATTACATCAATTAATTATACCCTTTTCTTTTGTAATAAAAAAATTTGAGTCAAAAATTTCTAAGCCTTTAGTTGACTGGACACTAAAAGGTCTAAAAATTTTAGTAATTGTACTAGGCTCAGTAGCAATTCTAGAGTTATGGGGAATACGAGTTGGTCCAGTAATAGCTGGTCTAGGCTTACTGGGCGTTGCAGTTGCACTGGGAGCTCAAGATTTATTTAAAAATTTAATTAGTGGAATTATGATATTAATGGAAAAAAGATTCACTATAGGTGATGTAATTTTGGTCTCTAATGAAGTTGAAGGCGTGGTTGAGCAAATAGGATTTCGTTCTACTCTTGTCAGAAGGTTTGACTCAACTCCAGTTATGGTTCCAAATTATAAATTTGCAGAACAATCAGTTACAAATTATACTAGAAGACACCACAGAAGAATTAGATGGTTAATTGGTTTAGAATATAGAACAACAATTGATCAATTAAGAACTATAAGAAATAGAATTTATGATTTGATAAATAATGAAAAAGATTTTGCTAAAAATGAAAATGCAAGTTTTTACGTAAGAATAGATAGTTTTTCTGATAGTTCTATTGATATTTTAATACAAGCTTTTACCGTAACTAATGATTGGGGTGAATTTTTAAAAATAAAAGAAAATCTTGCAATTAAAATAATTGAAATAGTAGAAGAGAATAATGGTGGTTTTGCATTCCCTAGTCAATCAATTTATATTGAAAGTTCTCCAACTGATAAACCAGAAATATTTAACTCAAAATTAAAAATGTAAATTATGAATGAAAATAATAAAGTAATTTCTGGGTCTCTATTTATTTTAGCTAGCATAGCTGTTGCATTTATTCTAAATTTTTCACAACCAATTATGGTACCTTTTGTCTTAGCGTTACTATTAAGAATTTTGATAGATCCCATTATAGATTTTCAGACAATAAATTTAAAAGTACACAGATTTATCGCCGTGTTTGTAAGTATTTGTTTAATAATACTTATATTTTCAATCATTGTTCCATTTGTTGTTTCTTCGGTTGCTACATTTTTAGAATCTGCAGATGATTATAATCAAAAAGTAATTATTTTAATTGAAGCAGTTATAGTAAAACTTCAAGAATTTGAAGTTAATATAGATAGAGAAACTATAAGAAATACAATTTTAGAATTACCAATAACCAATTGGGCTACTACTATATTGAGTAATAGTGCAAATTTTATATCCAAATTTTTGCTTGTCATAATAATTACACTTTTCCTATTACTTGGAAAACCTCCAAAGAATACTTCTAATGAATGGAACGACATAATAGGATTAGTTAAGAAATATATTTTTACAAAATTCTTAACATCTGCATTTACTGGAATTGCTGCTGGTTTAATTTATTGGTTTCTTGGTTTGGAGTTAGCATTCATTTTTGGAACATTAACTTTTATCTTAAATTTTATTCCAGTCATTGGATCAGTAATTGCAGTTCTATTACCATTACCAATTGCCTTCTTACAATATAATGATCCCACATTGGTTATTCTAATTATTATATTACCTACAATTATTCATCAAATTGTTGGTAATTTTTTAGAGCCAAAAATATTTGGAGAAAGCTTTGGACTGCATCCAATTACAATTATTTTATCTTTGATTTTTTGGGGTATGATATGGGGCTTTATCGGTGTTTTACTAGCTGCACCATTAACAGCAATCATAAGGGTTACATTTGAAAGATTTGAAACGACAAAACAAATAGCAAGATTATTAGAGGGCAAGATTCATATAAAAGAAAATTAGCTCAAAATCTTCTTACAAATTTCATAACTAAAACCAGCTCTTGCCATTTTGGCTAGTTTTTTTTCATAGGTAT
>CACOVJ010000009.1 GCA_902630465.1 uncultured Alphaproteobacteria bacterium
ATTTTTATAGTCTTAAGAGTTTAAAAGTTGATGATAAAATTTTATTTTATAGTAACAATAAAGGAGAATTACTAAAAATAGACTTAAGTCTAGATTTTGAAACTTATTTAGCAGTTGATATAAATGATCAAATTGTAATAAATAAAATAAATTTGCAAAAAGAGACATATCAGATTTCTAAAGAGTACAATATAGATCAATCTTTATATTCGGATGGTATAAAAAATAATATACCACAAGATATTTTAATAAAAATAATTAAACTTTTTAGTTTTGATTTAGACTTTCAAAGAGATATAAAAAAAAATACTTTAGTTTCTGTATCTTATGAATTTGATCAAGTGATAAAAAATGATAAAATAAAATATAAAGATATAAATTATGCTTTAATTTCAATAAATGATAAAAAATTAGAATACTTCAAATTTTTAACGGATGATGGTTATATTGACTACTTTAATAGAGAGGGTAAAAATGTAAAAAAATCTATTTTAAAAACTCCTTTAGATGGTGCTAGATTATCATCAAACTTTGGAATGAGAAAACATCCAATATCGGGATATAACAAAATGCATAAAGGGGTTGATTTTGCAGCTCCTTTGGGAACTCCAATATATGCTGGAGGAAATGGTGTGGTTGAATATGTTGGTAAAAATGGTGGATATGGAAATTATATAAGGATTAGACATAATAATGAATACAAAACTGCTTATGCTCACTTATCAAGTTTTAAAAAAGGTATATCAAAAGGAGTTAGAGTTAATCAAGGAGATGTAATTGGGTTTGTAGGTAGCACTGGTAATTCCACAGGACCACATTTACATTATGAAATTATATTTCAAAACAAACAAATTAATCCATTAAAATTAAAATTACCTTCTGGAAAAATTCTAAATGGGAAAGAATTAAAAAGATTTATAAAAGAATATAATAAAATTTACGCTAATCATTTAAATTTATTGTATGAGTAAATTATTTATTTGACCGAGTTCTTTTATCTTTAGAAGGTTCAGCTATAAAAGAGATAGATTCGATAGACTCTTCGTCTGTATTACTTTCTTCAGCTGATGTAGTAGGTATATCTTGGTTTTCTATCTGTTGTTCTTCAGATGTTGTATTTTTTGATTCATCAGATTGAATATTCTCTTCAATATTAATTCCTAATTCAATCATCAATCTATAGTAATGATCAGTATATTGATAGTAATACTCAGATTGTACTCTATCTCCAGATCTAAAAGCCTCTTTTGCTAACTTTAGATATTTATTGTACTGCTGAGATACATTACCTCTGTTTCTATTTTTATAGTTTGTAAAACCACCTATTTTTTTAAAACCAGGTCTTCTATTAGATTTATACGTTGTTCTACCGTTATTTTTTTTATACATAATTTATGGATTAAAAAGTTTAATTTTTTAATTAAAATAATTAATTTATATAATAAACTCTATACAGATATAAAAAAATAAATACAACTTATATCTTAAAAAAGGTTAGAGTTCTGTCGATTTTTTGCAGATCTTTGGATATTTTTTTTAACTTTAAATTAGTGTCTGAAAAAATTTTTTTACAATCATTTAATTGATTGTAACCGATCTCACAAATAAAAAAGGAATTTTTCTTCATTAATTTTTCTATTTTTTTGGCAAATAATTTATAAAATTTTAAACCATCCTTACCACCTAACAGAGCTACTTTTGGTTCATATTTTCTAATTTCGATTTGAAGATTTTTATACTGATTTTCATCAATATATGGTGGGTTAGAAATTACAAAATCAAATTTTTTTTTTATTTTATTAATATTTGATATTTTTAAATTTACTTGATTGCTTAAGTTGTGAAAATTTACATTTTTTTTAGCAACCTGAATTGCTTTTTTTGAAATATCTATAGCCATTATTTTAGAATTTTTTAATTCTTTAGCTAAAGAGATTGCTAAACAACCAGTGCCAGTGCCAATATCTAATATTTCATATTTTTTTGTTTTATCTTTTATATTATGTATTACTTCTTCAATAATAAGTTCTGTTTCTGGACGCGGATCTAAAACATTTTTATTTACAAAAAACTCACTTTTCCAAAAATATTTTTTTCTTAAAATTTTTGATATAGGCTCTTTATTTAATCTTTTTAAAACTAATTTTTTAAAATATTTGATATCAATATTATTTATTTCCAAATTGCTAAGAATTATTTCCCTCTTGACATATGATGCCTCTTTTAGGAGAATTTTCAGATCTAATAAGGGATCTGGTATCTTTTCTTTTTTTAATTCTAAAAGACTCGAAAGAATAATTTCATTCATGTTTAATTTCTGCAAGTTTTTTACTTTCTTCTTCAGCTATAAGAGGATTAATTAAATCTTGAATATTACCCTCTAAAATTTCAGTCAAGTTATATAGGGTTAGATTAATTCTATGATCAGATACTCTACCCTGTGGAAAGTTGTAGGTTCTTATTCTTTCAGATCTATCACCTGAACCTACTTGTGTTTTTCTTTGTTCTGATCTTTCTTTATTTTTTTGCTGCATTTCATTATCTAATAATCTTGATCTTAAAATTTTCATTGCTTTAGCTTTATTCTTATGTTGTGATTTTTCATCTTGCTGAGATACAACTATACCACTTGGAACATGTGTTATTCTTACAGCACTATCAGTTGTGTTAACAGATTGCCCACCGGGTCCACTTGATCTAAAAACATCAATTCTTAAATCTTTTTCTTCTATTTCTATATCAATTTCTTCAGCCTCTGGTAGCACTGCAACAGTTGCTGCAGAGGTATGTACTCTTCCACTACTCTCTGTTGTGGGAACTCTCTGTACTCTATGAACTCCAGATTCAAACTTTAACTTTGAAAAAACATTTGAACCAGAAATATTACAAATAACTTCTTTAATACCTTTTAGACCTGTTTCAGAAATTGATAAAATTTCAAATTTCCATAAATTTATATCTGCATATTTTTGATACATTGATAATAAATCTGCCGCAAATAATGAAGCTTCATCTCCTCCTGTTCCAGCTCTAATTTCTAAAATTGAATTTTTTGAATCATTCTCATCTTTTGGAATTAATAGCTTAAGAAGATCATTCTCTAATAATTTAATAATATTTTTTTTTTCTAATAATTCTGATTCTGCGATTTTTATTATTTCAATATCATTATCTTTAATCAATTCTTTTAGATTGATTATTTCATTTTGCTCTTTTCTATATTCTTCAATTTTTTCAACTATGGGTTTTAATTCAGCATATTCTCTATTTAACTTAATTAAATTTTCAGTATTACTATTATCCATGGTATTAAGAGAATTTTCAATTTGATTAAATTTATTTATAATATTAGAAAATTGTAGATCAAGATTCATCGTTTATAAAACTTTTAATATTTTCAATATTTATTTCTTTTTGCTCACCAGTATTCATTTTTTTTATTTGAAAGTTATTTTTTTTATATTCATTTTCTCCTATTATAATTACATAATTTGCTTTATTCAAATTTGCTTTGGACAACGATTTTTTTAAATTGTATTTATAATTCCAATAAAATATAATTTGATTTTCTTTTAAATATTTAATAACTTTTTGAAGGTGGTTTTTAAATTTTTTGTCTGTAATTGCTAAATGAATATAAGGAGGTGAGACAAAATTTTCCTCCATCAACATTGAAATTCTCTCAACCCCAGCTGCCCAGCCAATGCCTGAAATATCTGGACCACCTAAAATATTTATTAGGCCATCATATCTACCTCCACCAAGAATAGTATCTTGAGCACCTAAATCTTTAGTCTTAAATTCAAAAACAGTACCACAATAATAATCTAAACCTCTTACAAGTTTATTATTTTCTACAAAACTAATATTATAGGCTTCTAATCCACTTTTTACTTCTTCATAGTGATTCATAGTTTCTTTCGAAATGTATTCTTGAATAAGAGGTGCATTATTTGAAATTTCTATGTCATTTTTTTCTTTAGAATCTAATATTCTAAGGGGATTAGAGTAAATTTTTTTTCTACTTTCTTCAGATAATTTTATTTTATTATTTTCAAAATATTTTTCTAATTCTAATTTATATTTAACAAGATTATTTTTTTTTCCTAAACAATTAATATGTAATTCAAATTTATGGTTTGTAATAATTGATTTAAGTATATCATTTCCAAGAGTTATTAGTTCTAAATCAACAATTGGATCATCTGCTCCAAAAACTTCAAAATTTATTTGATTGAACTGTCTATATCTGCCTTTTTGAGGTCTTTCTCTCCTAAACATCTGTCCAATTCCATACACTTTTAGAGGCAAGTCATTTAGTAAATTATTAGTAATTGCTGCTCTAATCATAGGAGTTGTATATTCAGGTCGAAGTGTTAATAAATCTTCATTCCTATCCTTAAAAGTGTACATTTCTTTCAAAACAACATCTGAATACTCTCCAAGAGGTTTTGAAAATAATTCAGTAAATTCAAATATTGGTGTTTTCATTTCACTAAAACTATATAAGGAAGCATATTTTGCTACTTTTTCGCGAATTATGTTGTATTTCTTTAGCTCAGAACCATATAAATCATGAGTTCCTCTTACTGATCTTAGTTTCATACTATTTTACCATTTGAATATTGTTTGATCTTTCTCTAATTAATTTTTCTAAATACTCTTCTAAATCAATATTCTTAACAACATTATTTTTTTTTCCATCAAGATAAATCATATGTGTGCCATTTCCGCCACCTGTCACTCCAATATCAGTCATTGTAGCTTCACCTGGTCCATTAACTACACATCCAATTATTGAAACTGTTATTGGAGTAGAAATATCATCTAATTTTTTTTCTAAATTTTTTACTGTATCTATAACTTGGAATTGTTGTCTAGCACACGAAGGACAAGAAATAATCTTCACACCCCTATTCCTCAAACCAAGACTTTTTAATATCTCAAAACCAACTCTTACTTCCTCTTCTGGTTCATCTGACAATGATACTCGAATTGTATCACCTATCCCTTTTAATAATAGATTTCCTATACCTATTGATGATTTTATAGATCCTGTTCTCTTACCTCCAGCCTCTGTTATTCCCAAATGTAACGGATAATCACATATTTCAGATAGTTTATTATAAGCTTCAACAGACATAAAGATATCTGAGGATTTTACACTGATTTTGAAATTGGTAAAATCATTGTCTTCAAGTATTTTTATATTGAGTTTTGCACTTTCAACTAATGCTACAGGGTTTGGCTCTGAATGTTTATCTAATATTTGTTTTTCTAAACTACCTGCATTTACTCCAATTCTAATAGAACAATTATAATCTTTAGCCGCTTTTATTACTTCTTTAATCCTATCAATATTGCCAATATTACCTGGATTAATCCTAATACATGCTGCTCCATTTTTTGCCGCCTCTATTGCTCTTTGATAATGAAAATGAATATCTGCAACAATTGGAACAGAGCTGTGCTTTACTATTTCTTTTAATGCATTAGAAGAATCTTTATCTGGAACTGATACCCTTACGACATCAGCTCCTAATTTTGCTGCTCTTTCAATTTGAGCAATAGTTTCTTTGCTATCTGATGTTAAAGTATTAGTCATTGTTTGAACAGCTATTGGATTATTACCACCAATTTTTACCTTACCTACATTAACTGTACGTGATTTTCTTCGATTAATTTTTTGATAGTCTCTTAGCATTAAGCTAATTGTTAAAATTGCTGTCTAGTATAAGAGAATCAACAACTTCTCCATATTTACCAATTTTACCCCTAACATCATTATTAATTATAACTAAAATATTACCAGCATTTCCAGCGGTTATGTTGTATTCTAATCTCATGTCATAACTGAATTCTTCATCTTTTTCCATTAATTGGCTCAATATTATATTATTAGATTCATCTCGTAATTGCAACCAAGTTGAATTTAGAATTTTAAGAGTAATCTTAGAATAATTTGCAATTTTATTAGAGTTGGTTGAAGCGTTGGCGCTTATATAATCTTTTGATTCATTTATAAATTTTGTGTCAGTATTATTTTCTGACTCCATAAAATCTGTATTGTTTAAATTAGCTTCTTCGATTATGGGATTATAATCTTCTGGTAAGTCAGGAATTAGTGCATAATCAATAGATTGATCATCCTCTCTAACAAATAATAAATAAAAAGTGCTAAATATTACTAAAATTAGAGTTGCTGGTATAAATTTTTGAAATTTAAATGCATTTCTTTCAAATTTAGGTTTTGCGAGTGTTTTAATCGAAGATATTTTAATATATGAGATTTGATCTTTGTAATCATTAACTATTTTATCATAATCTAATTCTAATAATCTACTATAACTTCTAACATGGCCAATATAAAATATCGAATCTCTAATATTAATTTGTTTATCAGTCTCAATATCTCTTATTATACTTTGTGATATATTCAATTCTTTAGAAACATCTTCTATTGATAATTTTTTTGATATCCTATTTGATTTAATTATTTGACCAACTTTTATCATTTTACTTTCAAATTATAAGCTTCGTGCAAAGATTTAACAGCTATATTCGTATACTTTTCATCAATTAAAACACTTATTTTAATTTCTGAAGTAGATATTGCAAGTATATTAATAGAATTATCTGCTAATGTTTTAAACATTTTCTTGGCTACTCCAGATTGTGACATCATACCCATACCAATTACTGAAATTTTTGATACCTTTTTATCTGTTTTTATAGAACTAAAATCTAATTTATTAATATTCGTTTTTAGCACATTATTAGCTAAGTTTACTTCATCATTAGGAACTGTAAAAGTAATATTTGCTGTAATACCATCTTGTGAAATATTTTGAACAATCATATCTACATTAATATTCTGATCTGCTAATAATCCAAATAATAGTGCAGAAATACCTGGGCGATCTGGAATACCAGAAATGGTTATTTTTGATTCATTCTTACTATAGCTAACACCACTTACTATTTCCTTTTCAATTAATTTCTTATCATCTAATATTAATGTTCCTGGTTTTTTGGATATTGATGATATAACTTGTAAGACTAAATTATTTTTCATAGCAAGCTCAACTGACCTAGTATGTAAAACTTTTGCACCTGTTGAGGACATTTCTAACATTTCTTCAAATGCTAACTTTGGTATTTGTTTTGCTTCTGGCACAATATTTGGATCAGTTGTATAAACACCGTCAACATCAGTATAGATATCACATCTTTTAGCATCTACAGCAGAAGCAATTGCTACAGCTGTTGTATCAGACCCTCCACGTCCTAAAGAAGTAATATGGCCTTCCTGATTAATTCCTTGGAAACCGGCCAAAACAATTACATCAAAATTTTTTAAAAATTCATTTATTCTTTCTTTATCAATATTTAATATTTTAGCTTTTTGATAATTATTATCTGTTACTATTGGTATTTGCCAACCTAATAACGGAATACTTTTAATATCCCTTTTTTTTAAAATTGCAGATAATAAACCAACAGTTACACTTTCGCCTGAAGTCAATATTAGATCGTTTTCTATTTTTTCATCTGAACTTACATCATCAATATATTTTTGCATTTCATTTGTAACCCCTGACATTGCAGATAAAACAACAATGAGCTTATTTAATTTTGCTTCTTTAATTACAATATCTGCAACATTTTTTATTTTATCTATACTGCCTACAGATGTTCCACCAAATTTCATTACAATAAGATTCATTGACTTAAAAAAAAATTAAATTAACTCTGGTAATATAATTATTGAAATAAAAAACAAGTAGTTTGATGTCGACAAAAAATATTAATTCAGAGTATGAACATTTTAACAAATTATCAGAAGAGTGGTGGAATGAAAATGGCAAATTTAATGTTTTGCATCGCATAAGGCCAGTTAGGATTGATTATATATTATCTCAGTTAAATACAAAAAATCTAAAAACTCTAGATATTCTTGATGTCGGATGTGGCGGAGGATTAGTTAGCGAATCTCTATCAAGACTCGGAGGAAGAGTTACTGGAGTGGATTTTGTGGAAAATAATATTAAAGTTGCACAAGCTCACGCAAGAAACAAAGGTCTGCATATCAATTATATGCATGGGGATGTTGAAAAAATTAAATTCGAAAATAAATTTGACTTAATAATTATTTTTGAAGTTTTAGAGCATTTAAATGATTGGAGATCTTTTATATTTAAAATAGAAAAAATTTTAAAAAAAAAAGGTAAAATAATTATTTCTACAATTAATAGAAATATTATTTCCAAATTAACTGCTATTTATTTAGCAGAAAATATATTAAAATGGATACCAAAAAATACACATAAGTATCATAGCTTTATCAAACCAAATGAAATTGAAAAGGAGATGAAGATGTACGGTCTCTCTCTTGAAGATACTAAAGGATTAATATTTAATCCAATTGATTTTACTTGGAAGTTGTCTAAAAACACAAAAGTTAATTACTTTTGTACTTATTTAAAAAATTAATTTGTTTTTTTAGTCGAAAATGGAAGTGGCAGTACATCTATTTCTTCTTCAATCAATTCTTTAGTTTGATCTAGTGTCGCTTCTCCATAAATAGACCTTTCTTGAGTTTCACCATATTTCATTCTCTTTGCTTCTTCTGTAAACTTATCTCCAACATAATCAAAATCTTTCTCAATAATTTTTCTTAATTTAGAAATATTTGATGCTACTGATTTTTTTTTCTTATTAATTTTAGAGTTACTTTTTTTATTTAAATTTGGTGTCATTAATCCTTTTTCAATACTAGAACTATTACAAGAAGGGCAATTAATTAAGTTTTTTTTCTTTTGCCTCAAATATTCATTGGATGTGTCAAACCATCCTTCAAAACTATATTCGCAATTATTACATTTAAGATTAAAGATTATCATATTAACAATATTGTGTTTTATTCTTTTTTTTCAATGTTAATTATTTTATCTTCTATCTCTAATTCTAAAATTAATGAATTTTTTTCGTATTTTACTTTGCAATTAGTACCATTAGTTATAGCTATACCGGTCATTGGAATACAATTATAATTAAATATTTTTTTTGTTTTATAGTCTTTAATGTTTATTTTGATAGTTTCTTTAATACATATAAAAAGTAAGTTTTTTTTATTTTCAAAATTCAGATTTGATACAGGGTTTTTGAAAAATTTTAGCATAACACCTAATTTATTACTTTCATTTTCGATAAAGTTAGTAAATTCAACATTTTCTTCTACTTCATTGTAAATATTTAAATTTAGATTTCGTAACTTTTCAATTATTTTATATTTTAAGATTTCTAGTAAAACAATGCCACTAATCTTGGGATTTATTGATGATAGTTCTTCCTTTATAAAAATCTCAATTTGTTTAAATAGATCTTTCATATGATGATATTACACACTTAAATAAAATGATAAATAAAAAATATCTTAAATTATTAAGATCAAAACATAGATTTGACAACGAAAACTTCATTTATAAAATTATTTCTAAAAGAATAATTGATTCTATTGATTTATTAAATATTGATATACGTAAGGTACTTGAAATAGGCATAAATGAAAATACAACCTATAATTTTATTAATGATAAGTTTAAAGATAATAAAATAGATAGAAGTGATCTATGTATATCGAAAAATAATTTAGACAAAGAATATAATTTTTTACAAATAGATCTAGAAAATATTAATTTTAATAAAAACTATTATGACCTTGTTTACAGCAATTTGTTTTTACATTTAACACCAAATTTTGAACATTGTCTAAGATGTATTAATGATAGCTTAAAGCCAAATGGTTTTTTTATTAGTACAATTCCTGACAAAGATTGCATGTATCAACTTTTAAATTCAATGTATCATGCAGATCTAGATATGTATAACGGAGCTTATCAAAGAGCAAATCCGACAATAGAAATTGATAGAATACTTAAAATTTTAAAAAATCTTAATTTTGATGCTCCAAGTATATATTCTGATAATATTTCAATTGAATATTCAAGCTTCAATAAAATGCTTTCTGATATAAAAAAAATGAATATTTCATACTCATATAAAGATAAAAAGAAAATATTTGAAAAGAAAGAATATTTTAAAAAATTAGAAAAATTTTTTAAGGAAAATTATTATAAAAATAACTATTTATTGGATATAAAAATTAATATTATTTCATGTTGGAAAAAATAAATTACGATCTGTAATCTGCATTAATTCTAATATATTCATATGTAAGATCATTTCCAAAAAAGGTATGATTTACATTTCCATTTTGTAAAATTACGGTAATTTCAATTATTTTGTTTTTCATATAATCATTAATTTTAGATATTTTAATATCTGGATATCTAGCCCCTTTTTCACAAACTAAATATTTCCCAAATAATATTTTGATTTTGTTTTGATTAATTTTTTCTTCAGATTTACCAATAGCTGCTATTACTCTGCCCCAATTTGCGTCTTGACCAGAAAGCGCTGTTTTAACTAATGGAGAATTGATAATAGAAAAGGCAATATTTTTTGCTTGTTTAATCGATTTTGACATAAGTATATTAACTTTTATTAATTTAGATATGCCTTCTCCATCTTTAACGACTTTAAGTGATAAATCATACATTAATTCATAAAGTGAATTATTTAATTTTTGAAAATTCTTTTTATTTTTAAAATTTATATCTATTTTATTTAATGAAAATAATGCCAAAGTATCACTTGTTGAAGTATCACTATCAATTGAAATAGAATTAAATGTAGATTCTAAATTATTCATTAATAATTTATTTAATATTGTTTTAGATATTTTCGGTTCTAAAAATATATATGATAGCATCGTTCCCATATTAGGCTTTATCATTCCTGATCCCTTAGCAATACCATAGATTTTAAATATTTTTTTGTTAATGACTACTTTTTTTACTGAGATTTTTGGGTATGTATCAGTTGTCATTATAGCTTTGGCTGCATCTAATAAATAATTTGGTTTTAAAGATTTTATTTTTGGTATTTGATTAATAATTAAACTTGGATCAAATAATTCTCCTATTACACCTGTTGATGATACAAGTATTTCATTTTTTTTACATCCTATAAAATTAGATAAATAGTTTGTATATTTATCAATTGTATCAATCCCTTTTTTACCTGTGTGAGCATTTGCATTTCCAGAATTAACAATGAGTGCTTTAACTGTACCTTTATTATTTTTTAAATCCCATATTATTGGTGCAGAGGGCATTGAAGTTTTAGAATAAACAATTTTTGAATTAACGGTTTTATCAAATATAATAATAAGTAAATCTTTCAATTTTTTTTTAAAACCTGCATGGAATGTATAAATTTTTAAGCCTTTAGGTTTTAAATTATTGTATTTTTTGGGCTTAAAAATAGAATTACCTTTTAAAAATAATCTTTCATTACTACTTAAAGCTAAATCCTTTGTAGAAGATTTCGTAATCATATGTTAACAGCCATTTATCATATTATGATCGGTATTGTTAACAAACTTTTTGGTTCTTTAGGATCAAATTCATTAAAAAAATACAATAATTTTGTTCTAGAAGTTAACGAACATGAAAAGGATTTAATAAATTTAAGTGACAATGAATTAAAGGCAAAAACTGAATATTTTAGAAATCAAATTAAAAATAATATTAATTTAGAAACAATTTTACCAGAAGTATTTGCAGTCGTAAGAGAAGCTGCAAAAAGATCAATTAAATTGAGACATTTTGATGTACAGCTTATTGGTGGCAAAGTTCTCCATGAAGGTAAAATTGCAGAAATGAAAACAGGTGAGGGAAAAACACTAGTTGCTACTCTAGCTGCCTATGCGAATACATTGGAAGGTAAATCTGTACATATAGTTACAGTTAATGATTATTTGGCAAATAGAGACTCAAAATGGATGGGTAAAATCTACAATTTTTTAGGACTAAGTGTTGGTTGTATTACCTCTGAAACAAAACATGAATTAAGACCAAAACAATATAATTGTGATGTTGTCTATGCAACAAATAATGAAATCGGTTTTGATTATCTAAGAGATAACTTAAAAAATGATTACGAAAATCTATGTTTTAAAAAAGAAGCATTTGCTATTGTTGATGAAGTTGATAGCATATTAATAGATGAGGCAAGAACTCCACTTGTAATTTCTGCTGAAGCTGAGTCAGATATAAATTTATTTCCAAGAATAAATAAAATTGTTAAATTTTTAAAGGAAGATGATTATGAAATAAATGAAGAAAGTAAATCAATATTATTATCTTCTAAAGGCATGGAATTATCAGAAGTGCTCCTAAAGAAGGATAAACTTATTACAGGTGGGACTCTTCAAGATATTGAAAATATTACTTTGAATCACAATATCATACAAGCTCTACGAGCTAATAAAATTTTCATAAAAGATAAGGATTATATTATCAAAAATAATCAAATAGTCATTATAGATGATCTAACTGGAAGACCTATGGATGGAAGAAGGTATGGTGATGGTTTGCATCAGGCAATTGAGGCAAAAGAAGGGCTTAAAATTCAAAAAGAAAACCAAACTATTGCTTCAATAACTTATCAAAATTTCTTTAGAACATATAGTAAATTAAGTGGAATGACTGGTACTGCCCTAACTGAAGCTAAGGAATTTGAGGGCATATATGATTTAAACGTGATTGATATCCCTCCAAATCTTAAAATTAATAGAATAGATAAAAATGATCAAATCTACATGACTAAAAAAGAAAAATATAATGCTGTCATAGAATTAGTAAAATCAAGACATGAAGAATTTAAACAGCCAATACTTATTGGTACTACTTCTGTTGAAAATTCAGAGATATTGTCAAATTATTTAAAGAAAGAAAATATAGCTCATAATATTTTAAATGCAAAAAATCATAAAATGGAAGCTGATATTATTCAACAAGCAGGTATTCCTGGGAATGTAACAATTTCAACAAATATGGCAGGAAGAGGAACTGATATTAAGCTTGGTAATGACGATGAAAACTTGAAATTAAAAGCAATAGAGTCGGGAGGATTACTTGTTATTGGAACTGAAAGACACGAAAGTAGAAGAATTGATAATCAGTTAAGAGGAAGATCTGGTAGACAAGGAGATATTGGGGAAAGTATATTTTTTTTATCACTAGAAGATGATCTGATGCGTATTTTTGGTTCAAAAACTCTAGAAAATGTATTGAGCAAGCTTGGATTAAAAGATGGTGAAGTTATTACTCACTCTATGATTACACGGTCTCTTGAAAGAGCACAACAAAAAGTAGAATCTCATAATTATGATATGAGAAAACAAATCTTAAAATTCGATGATATTTTGAATGATCAGAGACAGATTATTTATCAGAATAGAAAAGAGATACTGGTTACAAACGATCAAAATAAAATTATAAAAGAAATGATTGATGAATATGTAGAGAAACTAGTATTAGAAGCCATTCCACCTAAGAAATATAATGTTGAATGGAATTCCAATCTATTAAAAGATAAAACAAAAGAAATTTTTGATTTAGATTTACCTATTGAATTGTGGTTCGATGAAGAAGGTGTTGATGAAGAAGAAATAAAAAAAAGATTGCATGATGAAATAAATCAAAAATATAATGAAAAAAAATATAAATATTCTGCACAACTATTAACATTTGCAGAAAAAAGAGTGATGTTATTTCAAATTGATAAAGATTGGAGAGAACACCTAGCGGCAATGGATTCATTGCGAGGGAGTGTAAATTTAAGAGCAATGGGTGGTAAAGATCCATTTTATGAATATAAAAAAGAGTCATTTGACTATTTTGATGAAATGTTATCAAATCAGAATGAAAAGGTTTTAAAAACTTTGTTTAATATGCAGCTTCTAAGTAATAATGAAACAAATGAAAATGAGAAAAAAATAACCGACACAAGAAGAATAATCTCTAAAAAAGTTGGAAGGAATGAACCGTGCCCATGTGGATCTGGAAAAAAATACAAGCAATGTCATGGATCTTAGATATCAGAAGTTATATTTAAGTATTTTTCTTTTCTAAATTTAATAAGTTCAAAAATTGGAATTTTTTGCAGTGATATAATTTGATCTATAATTTCATTTTTGACGATTTCAGCTTGTGATTTTAAATTTCTGTGAGCACCACCTGGTAGTTCTTTAATTATTTCATCAATAATTTTATAATTCTTACAATCTGCAGAAGTTAACTTAAGAGTGTTTGCAGCCTCTTGAGAAAAGGTTGGATTTCTCCAAAGAATTGAGGCGCAACCTTCTGGAGAAATTACGGAATAAGTTGCATGTTCAAGCATAAGCACCCTATCAGTTGCCGCAATACCAATAGCACCGCCCGACCCTCCTTCTCCAATAATTATTGAAATTGTAGGAGTTTTAGCATTTAAAAAAATTAGTATAGAGGATGCTATAGACTCTGATTGACCTCTTTCCTCAGCATCCTTTCCAGGGAAAGCTCCAGCAGTATCAACAAAAGAAACAACTGGTAAATTAAATTTTTCAGCTAACATTAATAGTCTTTGAGCTTTTCTGTAGCCCTCAGGTTTAGCCATACCAAAATTGTGTTTTATTCTAGTATCCATAGTATTGCCTTTTTCAGTTCCTACAAATAATATTGATTGATTATTTATTTTAGCAAAACCTCCAACTATAGCGCTGTCATCTGAGTATTTTTTATCCCCATGTAAGTAAATAATTTCTGTAAAAATTTCATTAATATAATCAATTGTGTGTGGTCTATCATTGTGTCTTGATACTTGTACCTTTTGCCAAGGTTTGAGATTGGAGTATATTTTATTAAGTATCTTTTCTTTTTCTAAGTTAAGTTGATCTATTTTCTTTTTATCATTAGGTTCTTTAAATTCTACTTCATTGATTAGGGTATCTATTTTTTCAATTTCTTTTTCAAATTCAAAATATTTGATCATTATAAAATTCTATAATTTTTAAATATTTCTAATATTATATCTTTTAAATTATCACCATTATTATAAATCAAATAACCTTCTAAAATCATTCTAAGATGCAATGGATGTATATCTGTCCATTCTTTATTATTTAAAGATATGATAGAATATATTAAAAACTTATTTTCATTGTTGTTTTGCAATGATTTTTCTATTTCATTAGAAATAAAATATGAAGGCATTTGCCTGTCGTCATATATATTTGTAAAATCTTGAGATAGTTTAGAATTTTGATTTTTATCTAATAATTCAAATAAAACAAATAATAATTCTTCATATTTATTATTTGCATTTTCTTTAAATTGGTCTGAATTTTTATTTATTATTTGAATAAATAGATTGATATCTTTTGAAGAATATAAATTTAGAAGTATTCTAGCCAAAGTACTTTTATCATCTATGCCATAAACATTTTCATAAAAATTTATCCAATTTAATGCTTTTTCATAGTCTTTGTTGTAAATGTATGATGTTGCGATTTCTGATCCATAAAGTGCAAAATCAGAAGTAATATCAATAGAGTCAACTATATTATGAGACAAAGAATAAGCTATGTTCTCTAAATTATTTTGTTCAGCAAATTTCCAAAAGTTTATTAATGCTTCTAATCTTTCGGAGGGAAAAATTTGAATATTTATTAGCTGGAAATAAAAGGGCATTAAAATATTAATTTCTCCAGAATATTTTTCTATTGTATCTTCTGGAAAATTGAGTTGGTTTGAATCAAAATCTACGGACTGATATAGTGCTGCAAGACTTTCTATTGAAATACTCTTATTAAGAAAACTATAATGAGCAGCATTAATTCTTAACTCTATTGGTGTAGAACTATTTAAAATAATTGGTATTGCCATATTCAGTTTGTCAACTTCTAAAAATTTTTCGCTCAATGGTAATTCTGCAATTCTGGCCATAGCACTATACAAATATAATAATTCTTTGTTAATATTTTTAGTAAGCCAATTATTTGGTAAATCATTTTCTATTGTTGACTTATTAATTAAATACATAAACAAATTTTGAAAATTTTCATCTTGGATACTTTCTGTTTCAAGCATTATTGAATTCAATAATTCAGCTTCTGATATTTTATCCTGGAGTAATAAACAAAATATTTCTACTTTGTCTAATATATTATTATTAGAATTTAATTCTATATTGACTTGACTTTTAAAATCACACACCTCTTCTAATTTAAAAGTTGATAATAGATAATTTAATTCTAACAGATTATAAAAATTTATATTTTCATCATTATTTATATCGCGATCACTTATTAACTTATAAGCTTTAGATATATTTCCTATTTCATAAAAATGCTTTACAATTAAGAAAAAAAAATCCCTATTGGCTTTAATTTCATAGTCTAAATCCAAACTCATAATTTTATTATTAAATTCTTTTTTTAAAAAATCAGATTTTATGTTTTTGGTATTCGATAAAATTTGAGAAATAAATTCAGAATCCTCTTTATTCCAGAAAAGTGTGGTATCATTTATATTTGTATCACTAATAGTTATATTATCTACTTGACTTGTATTAGTATCTAAAGAGCTATCATTTACATCACCTAAAGTGGATTCACTGATCTCTTGATTATCATTATTTAAATTTTCTTCATTTTGATCAAGAACTATTTGATCAAGACTTTTGTTTTTATGTAGTTCAATGATTTCGCTATCATCAATTGCGAAAGAGATTTTTGTAAGAAAAATAAAGAATATATATATTATAATTTTCATTTTATATTCAGTTGATAATCTTCTATAATTGTAATCGATGGAACGGGTATTTCAACAAAATATAGAAATAATAAAAATATGATTATAAATGCAGAAAACAGATATAAAATAATTTTATTTTTCATATATTTAATTTAAAAAAATGACTATTATAGGAATTAATATTTTTTTTAAACTATTTCTTAATGTAATGTAAATTTGTCAAGAATAAGAAATATATAAAAAATGCTAGAATTCAGAACAAATGAAATAAAAAATATATGCCTTATCGGTTTAATGGGGTCGGGTAAATCAGTATTAGGAAGAGAATTAAGTAAATATTACAAATTAGATTTTTTTGATACTGATAATGAAATAGAAAAAGAGACTAACAAGAGTATTGAAACTATTTTTAAAGATTATGGTGAAGCTTATTTTAGAAAAATTGAGGAAAGTGTATGTTTGAAAGTACTAAAATATAGTAAATGTATTATCTCTTTAGGAGGAGGAAGTATAACAAATCTTAAAATTAGAAACTTAGTAAAAAAAAACTCTTACTCTATTTATCTAAAGGTAGATAATAATATACTGATTAAAAGACTTAAAAACTCAAAAAAAAGACCTTTGTTAAAAAATATAGATAAAAAATTTGTAATTGAAAAACTTTATAATGAAAGAAAAAAATTTTATAATATAGCAAATCTTGTGGTTGAAAATAATTTTGATAAAAAAGATATAATATCAAAGATAATTATTGAAATAAATAAAATATGATAAAAACAATAAAGTTAAAAAATAATATATTGAAAACTAGGATAATAATCAAAAATAAATCTATTTCTGATTATTTAATAAAGATTTCAAAAAGTAAAAAGAAAATATTTTGTATTGTAGATTATAAATTAAAATATTTAGTTAATAAATTATCATATAAAGATAATTTAAACTTTCTTTATCTTAAAGGTGGTGAAAATATTAAAACTAATAGGGTTTATGCAAATGTGTGTGATCAATTATTATCAAAAAATATTGACAGAGAATCTATATTGGTTGCTATAGGAGGAGGCACAATAGGAGATCTGTGCGGTTTTATTTCCAATACCATTTTAAGAGGTGTAGATTTTAAGCTTATTCCAACAACTTTATTATCACAGGTAGATAGTTCGATTGGGGGAAAAAATGGTATCAATAGTAAATATGGTAAAAATTTGATTGGCACCTTTTATCATCCAAGTGAAGTTATAATTGATCCAGACATCTTAAAAACTTTGCCAATAAGACAGATAAAATCAGGATATGCAGAAATTGTTAAACATTCATTAATTAATGATCTTAATTTTTTCAGTTGGCTTGAAAAGAATTATATAAGATTTTTTAATTTAGATATGAAAGTAATTGAAAGAGCAATACACAAGTCAATTAATATAAAATTATATTATGTAGAAAAAGATCCAAAAGAAAATTTAAAAGATAATAACTCTAGAGCTATGTTAAATTTTGGCCACACTTTTGGTCATTCTTTAGAAAGTTTTTATAGTTACAATAAAAAATTAAACCATGGTGAAGCTATATCAATTGGAATGATTACAGAAGCAGTAATTTCTAATAAATTAGGTTTTTTGAAAAAAAATGAGCTTAATAAAATCATTAGTCATTTTAAAAAAGCAAAATTAAGACTTTACGACAAAAATACTAAAAAAAACAATATATTAAAAAATATAATTAAGGACAAAAAAAATCTAAAAAATAGAGTAAATATTGTTTTATTAAAAGGTATCGGAAAATCTTTCTATAAAAGAAATATTAAAATAGATTATTTAGAAAAAATTATTAAGAGTATTTAGTTGTGTCATCTATAATTCTATTATTTTTGTTAATATTATTAGTGCTATTATCCGGATTTCTATCTGGGTCTGAAACAGCTATAACGGCAACTTCAAAAGCCAGGATCATATATAAAATTAAAAAAGGTAGTAAAAGGGCTCAGTATGTTCTTAAGATTCTAGACAAAAAAGACAATGTAATTTCATCTCTTTTATTATCAAATAATTTAGTTAATATTTTAGCATCTTCACTAGCAACAGCATTTTTTTATGACATATTTGGAGTAAAAGGAATTTTTTATTCTACTTTAATTATGACAATAATTTTAGTTATATTTGCTGAAGTACTACCTAAAACTTATGCACTAAACAAACCTACGAGAACAGCGCTATTAATTTCACCTGTTATTTTTTATTTAAACAAATTATTATTTGCTTTTGTTTTTTTAATAAATCTAATTGTTAGATTTATATTTAGAAAAAAAGATACTGATATTAAACTTGCTGATCAACAATCAGAAGAGGAATTAAAAGGTGTTATAGATCTTTATAAAACATCTAATCCTGATTATGAACAAGAAAAAGAGATGCTTCATGGGATTTTACAGTTAAATGATATTACAGTAGAAGAAATTTTTACACATAGAAAGAATATCTTTTCTATTGATAGCTCTGCTGAGACAAAAGACATTATTAACAAAATAAATAGTTCGAGATTTACCAGAATACCATTTTGGAAAGATAATCCAGAAAATATTATTGGCCTACTAAATGTAAGAACTTTAAATATTGATCTAGATAATGAGGAGAAATCAAAGGAGATTATTTTTGATAAAATTATTAAACCATGGTTTATACCTGAAACTACAAATCTTTTAGAACAATTAGTAGAATTTAGAAAAAGAAAGGAACATTTAGCATTTATAGTTGATGAATTTGGAGAATTATTAGGCTTAATAACTCTTGAAGATATTATTGAGGAGATTGTCGGGGAAATAGTAGATGAAATTGATATTCCAGAAAATAATTTCAAAATTAATAATTATGGAAAAATAATTATAAATGGTGAAAGGAACTTAAGAGATTTATATAAAAATTTTGATTTAGATGCTCCAAAAAGTGAAGCATCGACTATTGCTGGTTATATATTAGAAATCTCAAAGAAAATACCGTCATATGGAGAAAAAGTTTCAGATGGAATATTTAATTTTCGTATATTGTCTCATTCAAGAAAACAAATTACTAGAGTAGAAATTTCAAAAATTATATAATTTTTATTTCCAATGAATGTAAGCCAGATTTAAACTCATATTCTAGAAGCTCATTAATTTTTCTATGAATAATCAATCTATTATTTTTTTTCATTAATTTATTTTTTAATAATATTTGTAAATGAGTTTCTTTTGAGCCATCAAAGTTATTATGTCCGGCATGAAGTTTAGAATTATCGATTATTTCTATAGAGAATTCTTTAAATTCATTTAACAATAGATTTTTGATTCTTTTTTTACGATTCATATATTAATAACTATATATAAAGAAATGGGAAAACATAAAATAGATATAAAGAAAAATAGCCTGTCTTGGGAAAAAACATACTTTAAAGAATGTGATAAACATGAATGTACCAAGGAGGGTACATTTAGGGCGCCTAAATCTAGAATAAGGCTTAATCAATATTATTTTTTTTGTCTTGAACATGTAAAAGAATACAATAAATCTTGGGATTTTTACAAAGGATTATCTGTGAATCAAATAGAGAGTTCCATGAGAGACGATATAATATGGAATCGCCCATCTTGGCCACTTAAAGGAAATCCTAATAATGTATTGGATCAAATAGATAATTTATTTAGTGAAGATTTAAATTATTTAAATTTAGATAAAAAAAATAATGAATATTTTAAAAATAAGCTTTTGGACGAGAATCTGACTAAAGAAGAAAATAATGCACTTTTAACACTTAGACTAAAACTACCACTTAATTTAGAGAAAATTAAAAAAAACTATAAAAAATTAGTGAAAATATTTCATCCTGATGTAAATGGGAATAATAAAAATGCAGAAGAAAAATTTAAAGAAATTAACAAATCGTATAAAACACTTTTAACTAAATTAAAAAATGGTCAAAAATAATAATATTGAAATGATACCCAATAAAATAATTAATCCTAGTGAAATATTTGGAGTTTCCTGTAATTTTGAAGTATTGAGCTTTGAAAAGAAAACGGAATATGTTCCTGAAATAGATATTTCTTATAAATTTGACCCAAATACAACTTTAGCAATTCTCGCTGGATTTGCATGCAATAGAAGAGTTCTGATACAAGGTTATCACGGAACTGGTAAATCAACGCATATTGAACAAGTTGCAGCAAGACTTAATTGGCCTTGTATTAGAATAAACCTAGACAGTCACATTAGTAGAATAGATCTAATTGGTAAAGACGCAATTGTTTTAAAAGACAATAAACAAATAACTGAGTTTCAGGATGGTATATTGCCATGGGCTTACAAAAATCCTATAGCTTTAGTTTTTGACGAATATGATGCTGGCAGACCTGATGTTATGTTTGTAATCCAAAGAATACTTGAAACAGATGGAAAGTTGACACTTTTAGATCAGTCTAGAGTAATAAAGCCAAATAAATATTTTAGATTATTTGCTACTGCCAACACTGTTGGTTTAGGAGACACTTCTGGTCTATATCACGGTACACAACAAATAAACCAGGGACAAATGGATAGATGGAATATTGTATCGACTTTGAATTACTTAGATAATGATCAAGAATGTAAAATTATACTCAGTAAAGTTAAAGGTTTAAATAATAAAGAGGGAAAAGAAATTATAAAAAGTATGGTTGCTACTGCAGAACTATCAAGATCGGGGTTTATAAATGGCGATATATCAACTGTAATGAGTCCCAGAACTGTATTGACTTGGGCTGAAAACTACCTTCTTTTAAATGATATTGAATATGCTTTTAAATTATCATTTTTAAATAGATGCGATGAAATGGAGAGATCAATAATTGAAGAATACTTTCAAAGATCTTTTGGAATTGATATTGCTGATGCTAAGGTAGTAAATGTTAAAGAATGATGAGTTTTTAGAAGAATTCAAAAAATCTATATCAGTAACAATAAAATCAATAGGCAAAGTTGATGATATAGAGATAAATTACGTTACAGAAAATCCATCAGTAGCTGGTAATACAATTAATTTAACAGAACCAAATATAGAAAGTGTTAAAAATAATCTTAATTACTTGCGAGCTGAAGCAGATGCATTGGCTTTAGAATTTAGATTTCATTCAAAAAAAATTCATCAAAACTTCATTAACAATGATGTTTTATCTAACGAAATTTTAAGTGCCCTTGAACAAACAAGGATAGAAGTAAAAGGAAGTAATGATTTTAAGGGGATTAAAAAAAATCTGAATAATAAACATATTCAAGATCTTACGAAAAAAAAAATCGATAAATCCAAAGATACTTTAGTTAATGCATTTCGTTATGTTTCTTATTCAGAACTTTTAGATCAAGATTTAGGAGATGGAAACTTAAAATATAAAGAAATAATTAAGGAAAAATTAAAGAATAATTACAGAAGTTTTTTTGATGAACTAAAAACTAAAATTGATAATCAGGAAGAATACTCGACTAAAATTTTAGAACAATTAGAGGAACTAGGTCTTTTAAACAAAAGTAACAATATACAAAATGATGAAATAGATGAACAAGAAACTGAGGATGATCATCAAAATAACGAAAATGAGAGTGAAAATAATGATGAAAATTCAGAAGCTAATATAGAAATGCAAGCTAATGAAACCAATATTGAACAATCTGTATCTACAGAAGAAAATGATGAATTGGGTGAAGATAGTAGTGACTCAGAATTAGATTATTTTCCAAAGATTGAGTCTCTTGAAAAATTAGAAATATATAAAATTTATAATAATAGTTTCGATGAAATTATTAATGCTGAAGATTTATGTGATTTACAAGAATTAGAAAAGTTAAGACGTAATCTTGATCAGCAGGTATTTTCATTCCAACCATTAATAGTAAAATTTGCAAATCGACTTCAAAGAAAACTTTTAGCGCAACAAAATAGACATTGGGACTTTAATATGGAAGAGGGATATCTTGATACATCTAGACTGGCAAAAATAATTGCAAATCCAAACAACAAATTAAGTTATAAAATTGAAAAAGAAATTGAATTTAAAGATACCATAGTATCTCTTTTAATAGATAATTCAGGTTCAATGAGAGGTAGGCCAATAACTGTTGCTGCATTGTGTTCAGATATATTGGCCAAAACTTTAGAAAGATGTTTAATAAAATCTGAAATTTTAGGCTTTACCACCAAAGCTTGGAAAGGTGGTAAATCTAGAGAAAATTGGATAAAAAATGGCAAGCCTTCGAATCCAGGAAGATTAAATGATCTAAGACATATTGTTTATAAGTCAGCTGACGCGCCATGGAGAAGATCAAAAAAGAATCTTGGATTATTACTTAAGGAAGGTATTTTAAAAGAAAATGTTGATGGCGAGGCATTATCTTGGGCATATAAAAGACTGTTAACAAGGCAAGAAAAGAGGAAGGTTTTAGTTGTAATAAGCGATGGAGCCCCAGTTGATGATTCTACTTTATCAGTTAATCCAGGAAACTATCTAGAAAAAAATCTTAGAGATATTATAAATAATATAGAAAATAATAAAGATGTCGAACTTATTGCAATTGGCATTGGCCATGATGTTTCAAGATATTATAGTAAAGCAGTTACAATTATGGATGTAGACCAACTAGGGGAGGTATTACTCAATCAATTATCTAATATATTTTCAGTTAAATAATTAACTTTCTATCCATTCCTTTTTTTTATATTCATAGTTATCTTCTTTAATTGAGTCTCTAATTGTTTTCATTAAATCATTCATGAAAAATACATTATGATTTGTAAGTAACTGTAAAGCAAGTAATTCTTTAGATGCAAATAGATGAAACAAATATGATAAAGTAAAATTTTTGCAAGTATAGCATAAACACCTATCATCTATTGGTTTAAGTATATTTTTATATTTTGAATTTTTTAAATTAATCTTTCCATTTCTACCTTTTACCAAAGCAGATCCATGCCTTGCTAAACGTGTTGGGCTTACACAATCAAATGTATCGATTCCTTGTTCAACAAATGTCCATATATCAATTGGGTCTCCAATTCCTAGTAAATGGACTGGTCTATCATTATTTAGTTTTGAAGCAGTAAAACTTACAACTTCCTGCATTTCTTCTTTATTTGAACCTAAACTACCTCCTATAGCGATACCAAATGTATTTATTTTATTAAGGTTAAAATCAATACTTTCTTCTCTCATACCCTTATAAATACCACCTTGAACAATTCCATAAATTTCTTGTGGTCCTGCTGATCCTTCTTTTGGATTATATTTTAATTTTGAATTAAATGCATTTATAGATCGTATTGCCCATTTGTGACTTCTTAGCATGGAATTGTATGTATAATCTTTATCAACATTAAAAGGTGTACATTCATCAAATACTACTATTAGATCAGCTCCTAAGTTTCTCTGAATATTTATAGATTTTTCTGGTGATAACAAAAGATTTGAGCCATCAATATATGATTTGAAAATAGCTCCTTCTTCATTAATATTTAAAAGAGTTTTTTTAATTTTTGAATTTGATTTTCTACCTTTTATTTCATCTGCAACTGAACCATAACCTAAAGAAAATATTTGAAATCCACCACTATCAGTTAACATAGGGCCTTCCCATCCAATAAATTTGTGCAATCCTCCGTGTTTTGCTATTAAACTACTGCCTGGTTGAAGCATTAAATGATAAGTGTTCGACAATATTATTTGAGTATTATTTTTTTTTGCATCTTCTGTTGAAAATGATTTCAAAGCTCCTTTTGTTGCACAAAATATAAATGCAGGAGTTTCAATATCTCCGTGTGGAGTAGAAATTATCCCTAATTTAATATTCTTATTTTTTAGTTTTTTTATAACTTTCCATGCAAATCTAGACATCAGTTTTTTTTATAAAAAACTTTGCGATATAAATAAATGGGGTGTCTAATAATGCTATAATAATTCTAAGTAAGTATGTGCCTAAAATATATATCATTATCACATTATATACGCTAACAGGCTCTGGATTTAATAATATCCAAGCAAAAAAACTAAATACTGTGTTATCAACCAAAGATGATGCGGCTGTTGATAAATTATTTCTTAACCACAAATATTTTTGAGATGTTGACTTCCTTATATAATTATAAAACCAAACATCAAAATATTGACTTATTAGATAAGCAATCATACTAGCAATAAAGAACCTTGTCATTGGAGTAAATACATTAGATAAACTCTCTTGAACCCAGTCTTGTGATGAAGGCTTGAAACCAATTGTAATAACCATAAGTAATGTCATAAATAGAAAAGCACAGAAACCAATTAATATATTCATCCTTGCTTTTTCTTTCCCAAAATATTCAGATAAAATATCAGTACATAAAAATGTTGAAGCAAAAAGAATAGTACCTAATGCAACGGGCTCGGGTGAATAAAAAAAATCTACAGTTTTTAACACTTGGATATTAGCTGCAATTACTGCTAGTGCAGAATAGATGAATATTCCGATATAACCAAATAGTCTTAAAAAAATTAGAATAGAAATAAAACAAAATAGAAGCATGATAACCCACATTAACTCTGAGCTTAAAGAATTTAAGTAAGTAGTAAGATCGAAGAAAAAACCCATCTAAAGAATTTTAATTTGATTTTGAAAGAATTGTTTTTTTAAGTTTTTTTGCTTTTAGAGGAAGCTTTGAGTTAGGTGTATTGATTAGAAATTCATCAAGTCCACCTTTTTTTTCGACTGTTCTAATTGTGCTAGTAGCAACCTTTAACTGAAATTTTTGACCAAGAATATCACTACTAAAAGAGATATTTTGGAGGTTAGGCTTAAACCTTCTTTTTGTTCTATTTTTAGCATGGCTAACGTTATTTCCTGTTTGAAAAGATTTACCAGTTAATTCACATCTCATAGCCATATTATTTTTGCTAGTAAATGTATATACTATTTTGTCAAGTATTCTTAGATACTAAAATCATTGATTAAATAAGTGGGTTCTATTTGATGAATTTTGCATAACATATTAATAGATTTAAGATCTTTATGAATTCCTGACTTAACTAAAATACTATCTATTGAAAAATTAATTGCTCCTCTAATATCGTGAAAAATTGAGTCTCCTATAGCAATAGTTTTAGATTTATCTAATTTAACCATTTTAGTATTCTCCATATATATTTCTTTATCAGGCTTACCCTTTATAATCACCTTGCCGCCCATATTTTCATATATTTCAGCAATAACGCCCATACAAAATACATTTTTGTTTTTGTCTTTATGTACTGTTTCATAATCTGGATTAGCACAGTACATTGTTAGTTTTTTATCAATTGCTTTGTCTAGAATAGGAATGTAATCAATGGGTTGCATATTATCAAATGGTGTACACGCTAAAATTAAATCTGCATTTTCAATTTTGTCAACAAAAGTTAAGTTTAGACCTTCTCTATATATGAGACTGTCTTCTTTTGTGTTATCATAAATGTGAAAGCATTTTTTTTTATATTTTAAATTTACATATTTTTTGTAAAGCATTTGCCAAACAATTTCGCCACTTGTAGCAATATCAATGAAAGATTTTTTTTCAAAACCAAGTTTATTCAATTTTTCTTCTGTGTGTTTTTTTCTTTTAGAAGAATTAGATATAATAAATAAATTTTTATTATTTTTTTTTAAAAAATTAATTGTTTGGATAGCATGTTTATAACCAATTTTTCCATCATGAATAACGCCCCATTGATCAATAATATAGTTTTCATATTTGTTAATTATTTCAAGTATGGTATTTATTTTTTTCATACTCAGACTGATTTTCCAACTACCTCAGAAATATTTTTATACCCATCAGTTTTAATTAAATCTATCAATTCATTGTTAATTTTAAAAATTAATGATGGCCCTGAATAAATTAAAGCTGTATATAACTGAATTAATGAAGCTCCTGATTTAATTTTTTCATAACAATCACTTCCATTTGAAATACCTCCAACACCAATTAAGGTAACTTGACCATTTGTTAAATTATACATTTTTTTTAAAATATTGTTTGAAGTTTCAAATAGCGGCTTCCCACTCAATCCCCCTTTAAATTTCTTGAAGCTTGAAAGTAAATTATCTGGTCTACTAGTTGTAGTATTGGTTAATATTAAACCATCAATGTTATTTGCAAGTGAAATAAGCGCTATGTCTCTAAGTTGATCCTCATTCAAATCAGGCGAAATTTTAATAAAAACTGGTTTTTTATTTATACTTTCAATTTCTTCTCTTTTTACAATAATTTTTTTTATTAAGTTTTCAATATTACCTCTTAATTGCAAGTCTCTTAGCCCATCTGTGTTTGGAGAAGATATGTTTATTGTAATGTAACTTGCTAAATTACCTAATTTTTCCATACCAAAAAGATAATCATCAATTGAATTTAAGCTGCTTTTGTTTTTACCTAAATTAATTCCAATAATTTTATTTCCAGTGAGGCTATTTCTTATCTTAACTATATTTTTTTTTATTTTTTTTGATCCTTTATTATTAAAACCTAAATTATTTATTATTGCATTATCTTCTCCTAATCTAAATACCCTGGGCTTAGGGTTACCTTTTTGTGGAAGCGGAGTTATAGTTCCTACTTCAATAAACCCAAATCCAAGTGAAAACATTGATCTAATAACCTCTCCATTTTTATCAAATCCAGCAGCAAGACCAACAGGATTGGGGAAATCCATACCCATTAAATGTTGAGCAAGGATTGGATCATTAATTTTATCATAATTAAAACTTAAATATTTGAGTACTTTAATACTAAAGGAATGAGCTAATTCTGGCGGTAAGATTTTTAAAATTTTAATAAAACTATCTAACAATAAATTAATTATCTATTAATTTTTTAATATAATCAATAGTTTCTCTTATTCCAAATAATTTAATAAATGAACCTAATCTTGGACCCTTTTCTTGACCAAGTAAAACTTGATAAACTAATTTGAAAAAATCCTTTAAATTTTCAACATAATGCTTTTTACCAACTTCATATAAAAGTGTTTGTATTTCTTCTGCAGTGCTTTCTACTGTTATGTCATTTTGTAAAACAAATATTATATCAAGAAAAATATTTTTGTTTTCATTATCAATTTTTACATATTTTTTTTTCGGTAGTATAAAATCATTGTAGTAATTTAGAGCAAAATCGATGAGACGATCAAACTCTGGATTGTTATTAGAATTTAATTCTTGATCATATTTATTAATAAATGACCAAATAACCTTTTTATCATTTGAATTTGATACACTTACTAGGTTAGTCAAAGTATTAAAGTTTATATCTGTTTTAAAATGTTTTGGATTTCCTGAATGTATATGCCATATTGGGCTATCAGGTTTTTTATCGTCTTCTAAATTTGAATAAGAGTTGTAATGTGAAATATAATCATCAACTGTTTTTGGAATTACATCAAAATGTAATTTCTTAGCTGATTTGGGTCTTTGAAACATATAAAGAGATAAACTTTCAGGTGAAGCATATTTTAGCCACTCATCAACACTTATGCCATTGCCCACAGATTTTGATATTTTTTCCCCTTTTTCATCTAAAAACATTTCA
Organism: uncultured Alphaproteobacteria bacterium; assembly: GCA_902630465.1. Lineage (GTDB taxonomy): Bacteria > Pseudomonadota > Alphaproteobacteria > HIMB59 > CACPNW01. The sequence continues at coordinate 28,293 of CACOVJ010000009.1, forward strand.
TATATTAAATTTGTTGGGGATTTTTTACCTAAAGCACGACAAATCTTAGAACCAAGTTCCACACTTTCAGTAAGATCCTTTCCACACATTTCATAATCAACCCCAAATGATATCCATCTCATCGCCCAATCTACTTTCCATTGTAGTTTACATTTTCCATTTATGACTTCACTTTCAATAAGTTTATCATTTGCAGGATCTTTATAAACAATAGTTTTAGAATCGATTTTATATTCTTCAATTTTAACTTGTAAGACTTGACCAGAAATTTCACTAACTGGAAGGAAAGGGCTATAAGTTTCTTTTCTTTCTGCTCTTAACGTGGGCAATATTATATCAAGTATTTTTTGGTAATTATCAAAAATATCTAAAATTGTTGAATTAAATGCTCCATTTTTGTATTTTTCCGTGGAACTAACAAATTGATAATCAAAATCGAATTCATCAAGAAAACTTCTCAATTTAGCATTATTGTGATGTCCAAAACTTTCAAACTTACCAAATGGATCTGGTATAGAAGTTAGAGGTTTGCCTAAATATTCTTTAAGCATATCTTTATTAGGAACATTTTCTGGAACTTTTCTTAATCCATCCATATCATCAGAAAAGGTAATTAATCTTGTTGGACAATTTACAATTGAACTTAACGCATTTTTTACCATTGATGTTCTTACAACTTCTCCAAAGGTGCCAATATGTGGTAAGCCAGATGGACCATAGCCAGTTTCAAAAAGAACAAAACCTTTGCTTGGAATTTTAAAATTTTTTTGACCTCCATATTTTTTTACAATTTGCATTGCTTCTTTAAAAGGCCATGATTTTAGATTATTAATAATTTCTTGATTAATCATTTAGTTTAGCTTTAATTCTAATTTTTTTACCCAATATCAATTTTAAAGAATTTGTGAAATTAAAAATTTCAGAACTTAATTTATCAAATATTAAACTTTCCTGAATTTCTATACTGTCAATTAAAGATTGAACTAATAAAACACCATTATCTGTTAAAGATAAACCATATGATCGCTTGTCCTTTGGTTGTGATCTAAATAATAATTTTTTTTCTTCAAGACCATTTATTTTTTGACTTACAACTGACCTGTCTATCGAAGAATTTCTAGAAACATCCTGCTGTGTTATGTTATCTTGTTTATCTCTTAGTTTGTAAAGAGTTTCTAAAATTAGATATTCATTAAATGTTAGCTCAGAACTTTTTAAAATTTGTCTAATTTTAGATTGCCAAAGGTTAGAAATTTGCCAGATTAATATACTTAATCTGTTCTCATTAAGAGAAGTGTCTGCCATGTTGTATACAAATTGTTTGTATACATATTATTTACATATGTCAACTTAAAATATCTAAAATATTGAGAAACTAATTAAATTTATTGTCTCTTTTAAGCTACTTTACGCCTAATTTTTGTTGAAGTTCTTTAGAAGAAGTTGTGTATTGAAATTTATTCTTCTTATCTGGAAAACAGTATTTAAAGCATTCTTGTGCCATTAGTGCAGCCTCATGAAAACCAGATAGTATTAATTTCAATTTACCTGGGTACCAATTTATATCACCTATTGCAAAGATAGATGGAACTGAAGTCTCAAATTTCTCTGTGTCAACCTTGATTAAATTTTCATGAAGATTGAGCCCCCAATCTGAAATAGGGCCTAGCTCCATTTTAAGACCAAAAAAAGGAATTAAGTAATCAACTTCCAATTCGTGAATATTTTCATCAGTTTTGTATGATACGATAATTTTATTCTTCGAACTGTTTTTTATATCTTTTACAACACCCTTAAGAAAATTAACCTTACCTTCACTTTCTAGCTCCTGCATTTTAGTAACAGAGTCTGGTGCAGCTCTGAATTCTTTTCTTCTATGCATTAATGTAACATGTGATTTTTTTGATAACTCATTTGTCCAATCCAAAGCTGAGTCGCCTCCTCCGGCAATGAGCAATTTTTTATTTTCAAACATCGATTTATTTCTTATGGCGTAAAATACGTTTATATTTTCAAATTTATCAATGTTTTCTATTGGCGGCTTCCTAGGAACAAAACTACCTGCGCCAGCTGCAATTACTATACATTTAGCTTCGATTTTTTTTCCTAGATTAGTTTCAACACTCCATCCATGATCAGATTTAGTTATTTTATCAACTTGCTGATTAAGATGAAAATTGGGTTTAAATGGATTTATTTGTTTCAATAATTCATCCGTAAGCTCTTGACCGGTTACAATTGGCCTAGAAGGTATATCGTAAATAGGTTTTTCTGGGTAAAGCTCCGCGCATTGGCCGCCTACCTTGTCAAGATTATCAATAAGATGACATTTAATATTAAGTAAACCTAATTCAAAAACGGCAAACAAGCCCACAGGCCCTGCCCCAACTATAACTACATCGGTCTTTTCTGTCATAATATGAGAAATAACAACTTTTTTTTATTTTTCTAGAGATTATATATATTTTAAATGAATTACTACAAAGTTTCAGGGGATTACCACCGTACAATTTATATATGGTTACTAGTAATGACTTCAATGGTTTTGGGCATTATTGTCATTGGTGGTTTGACAAGACTAACTGACTCAGGTCTTTCTATGACAGATTGGAGACCTTTACTAGGTATCATCCCTCCATTAAACAATAGTAGCTGGCAAAAAGTATTTGAAATGTACCAACTTACCCCAGAATTTAAAATTGTTAATAGAAATATGAGTCTTGAAGAATTTAAATATATTTTTTGGTGGGAATGGTTTCACAGAGTTTTTGCAAGAATGATAGGTATTGTATTTATTTTACCACTTATTTATTTCATTATTAAAAAACAATTAAACTATTACCTTTGTCAAAGATTAGCAGTGGTATTTATATTTGGACTATTTCAGGCCTTTGTTGGTTGGTGGATGGTTAAGAGTGGACTAAGTGAAAACCCTTATGTTAGTCCATATAGATTAACTTTCCATCTTCTTAACGCTTTGATAATCTTTTCAATGTTATTATGGATTGCGATGGACTATAAATATGAAATTAAAATTAACTTTTTTTCGAAACCATTTACTGCTGACTTTTACATATTTGTATCAATCTTATTAATTTTTATCACTATAGCTTCAGGTGGGTTCATGGCTGGCACCAACTCTGGGCAATCATTTAATACATTTCCTCTTATGAATGGTAAAATTATTCCAGATGATTATCATATGGAAGATTATGGGATATATAACATTTTTGAAAATACAGTCGCTATTAACTTCAATCACAGATGGATATCAATCTTTGCATTTTTTTATATTATATTTATTTGTTTTAAATTTATAAAATTTAATGACGAATATATATCTAGTACTTTAGTTTATTTAATAATATTCTTTCTTACACTTCAGGTGATACTTGGCATTATTACTCTTCTTAGTAATGTTTATTTACCTTTAGCAAGCATGCATCAAACTAATTCTATCTTATTGTTATCAACATTATTAATTAGTTATCATCAATATAAATACAGAAAGGTAAAACATGAGTGAAAAAAAAATATTAGTTTTTGGAGGAACAGGTTCAATAGGTAGATCCTTAGCAATTAAACTTAAAGAAGATAATTATTCACCAATTATTTTGTCAAGAAATGAAAATGAACTGAAAAATCTTTCTGAAGAAACTAATTGTGAATATAGAGTCTGTGATGTATTAAATACTGATAAAATTATAGAAATTTCTAAAGAATTCAAAGACAATATATTTGGTATTGCATACTGTGTAGGTTCTATAAATCTGAAGCCACTTAAACTTACTAAAGACGAAGATTTTTTAGAATCTTTTAAAGTTAATACTCTTGGAGCAATAAATGTAATCAAGCAAAATCAAGAAAGTTTAGCTAAAAACAATGGAAGTATTCTACTTTATTCAACAATTGCAGTAAAACAAGGTTTTACAAATCATACCATTATATCAACAGCAAAGGGTGCGATTGAAGGATTAACTCTTAGCCTTGCAGCAGAATTTGCTCCTAAAATCCGTGTAAACTGTATTGCGCCTAGTTTGACAGACGCAAAAATGACACAAAAAATTATTAGTAATGAAGCAATTAGGAAGGCAATTGAAAATATGCATCCATTACCAAAAATTGGGTCTGGTGAAGATTTTTCTGATATAGGAGCATTTCTTTTAAGTAAAAAAAATAGTTGGATAACTGGACAAATTTTCCATATAGATGGAGGTAGATCAACGTTAAGAATAAAATCGTGAAATATTTATTTACTTTAATCCTAGCCCTAATTTCGTTTAGTGTTTATTCACAACCTTTTCCCATTCCAGATGATAAAGAAGTAAGCTATGATGTTATTAGAAAAAAGAAAACGATCGGAAGCCTAGTTTCTAAATTCATACAGGAAGATGAGAAATTAATCTTACATTCAGTTTTAAATATTGATGTAAAAGTTCTTTTCTTTCCAGCATATCAATTTTTTCAAGAAAGCAAAGAAACGTGGATTAATGGAGAATTTGTTTCAATTGATGGATTTACAGACTTTGAAGACGATAGGGAATATAAAATTATAGGAAAAGATACAGAAAAGTTTTTTATTGTAAGTGGTATGGATGGTGAATTGAAATTAGATAAAGATATTTTGCCATTAAATTATTGGAATATGTCAATTTTAGATAAAGAGGAAGTATTTGATACACAGAAAGGAATTGTTAGAAAAATAAAAGTTAGAAAATTAAAAAGTGAAAAAATTAAAATCAATGAAAAGACTGTCAGCGCTGAAAAATTTTTGTTTAATGCTTCAAAGAATCCTAAGGATAAGGGGCCATTTCCAGAGTACACATTATGGTATCATGAAAGAGAGCTTTTAAAAATGGAATTTAAAAACCCAAAAGATAAAAAAACTATAAAGATAATAAGAAATGATTGGGGAAAGTAATTGAAGACAATTTGGATTACCGGTGGTTCTTCAGGTATAGGTTTTGCAACAGCTAAAGAGTTTTTGTTAAATGGATGGCAGGTAGTAATATCTTCTAGTAATAAAGAGAAATTGGAGAATGCAAAAAAGAGATTGATTGATAAAAAAAATTCTGGTTCGTTACATATTGTTCCATGTGACATATCAAAAATTAAAAATGTTAATGAAACAATCGATTATATTGAGACTAATCTAGGTAAGATTAATATAGCACTTTTAAATGCCTCAGCTTACAGTCCTAATAAAGATCAGATATTTGATATTAATAATTATGAATTATTGGTAGATGTTAATATTAAAGGTACTTTATTTTGTGTTAATAAACTTAAAGATTATATGAGTGGTAGGAACAATACAATTGCTATTATCTCTTCACCATTAGGTTATAGAGGCTGGCCTACTGCCGGAGCCTATGGAATATCTAAAGCAGCTCAGTTAAGTTTGAGCGAGAGTTTATACTTTGATTTCAAAAAACTTAACATTAATGTACGAGTTATTTGTCCTGGATTTATTGATACAGAAGCTACAAGAAAAAATAGTTTTAAAATGCCATTTTTAAAAAGTGCTGAATATGCTGGAAAAAAAATATTTGAAAGGCTTACAAAAGGTAAGGAATTTGAAATAATATTTCCATTTGTGATTGTTTATTTTTTTAAGTTTACTAGAATTTTACCTTACAAAATCTATTTTTATATCTGGAAAAAACTTGGTAATTTTTAAGCTAATTCACCAATATATATTCCTAACCCTTTTGCTACCTTAATCAAAGGATCGTTTTTCTGAATAGTTTTAGAGTAACCAGCAATTTGATTAAGTGGGAGATCTTGAACTCCTCTATCCTTCCAAACAACAACTCTATTAAATTTCTTTTTTGCAATTAAATCTGTTGCGTAAACCCCAAATGCACTAGCAATTAATCTATCTCGATGTGTAGGTTGCGCACCTCTTTGAACATGTCCTAGTACAGTTACTCTAGTTTCTGAATTTGTTATTTTATATATTTCATCGCCTAAATAGTTACCAATTCCTCCTAATCTAACTTCACCATCAACATACTTAACAGTAGCTTTTTTGCCATTTTCTTTTTTTACAGCCTCGGCAACAACAATTAAACAATGGTTTCTTCCTTTAGATCTTAAATTTTCTATATGCATTGCTATTGATTTTATTGAATAAGGTATTTCTGGTATCAAAATAATATCTGCCCCTCCAGCAATACCAGAATTTAGGGCTATATGCCCTGCATCTCGACCCATTACCTCTAAAATCATTGCCCTTCTATGACTTGCCGCGGTTGGCTGAAGCATGTCAAGTGCGTTAGTGGCTACATCAACTGCTGTATCATATCCAATAGAGAGCTCGTTGTGTTTTACATCATTGTCAATTGTCTTTGGAATACCTACAAAATTAATATTTCCTTTTTTTGTAAGACTTCTTAAAATTTTTAAACTTCCATCTCCTCCAATACCAATCAATGCATCTATACCTAGTTTTTTGAAACCGTTAATAATAATATCAGTGGAATCTGTTTTTTTTCCATTTTTATTTATAATTTTAAAAGGATTTCCTTTGTTGTTAGATCCCAAAAAAGTACCGCCCATTCTCATTAAATTACCTTCGAAATTATTAGGTTCTAGTTTTACAACATCCAATGGATCTTTTAATAGACCAAGAGTTCCATCCCTTATCCCATAAACCTCCCAGTTATATTTATTATGAGAGCGTAGAGTAACAGCTCTGATTACTGCGTTAAGGCCAGCACAATCTCCACCACTTGTTAAAATAGCTATTTTTTTAATCACACAGAGTTTATATACTAATAATTAATAATTAATATTTTTTTTCATGGAAGATACAGATAAACTAGTCGAAGTTCTTAAAAATTTTGAGCAAGAACATAGAGACCTTGATGAAATATTAATTCAATTACAAGAAAAAAATACTGTTGATTTTTTACAAATACAAAGACTAAAAAAAAGAAAATTAATTTTAAAAGATAAAATAATTGATATTAAAAATAAATTAGAGCCTGATATAATTGCTTAGTTAAAAATCCCTTTTAAAATGATAGGCAAACTGTCTTTAATGAATGAGAATCTTTCTTTGAATTTAGGTATATTTGATATTCTCTTTAAATTATTATCAATATTTATGGTAGCTTTTTCAATATCCTTATTATAAAATATAAATAGTGCGTTAGTATAAATTGCAGCTAGTGTTAATCTTTTTGTGTAAAAACTAAAGTCAGTCGAATTATCTCCAGCTAAATACCACATATTATCAACACTTTTATATAAATTTTTTTTCATAATTTTAGCATTTTGAGGTAGGACCAAATGATTAAAAGTTTTTTTAAAATATCTTTTTTCTTCATTTAATATTTCTAATCGTAATAAAAGTATTTTTT
>CACOVJ010000010.1 GCA_902630465.1 uncultured Alphaproteobacteria bacterium
TAATGGAATAATGATATAGATTGGAACTATTTTATTATAACTTATTATCAAAGTTAATACTGAGCTAAATAGAAATGCTAGTAAGATTATTAGAATAATTGAAATAAAAAAAATATTTGATGTACTATTATAAACAAAAAATGGATTTTTTATCCAAAAAAGAAAGCTTAGAAAAAAAGCAAAACTAAAAGTAAAATAATTTAAAAATATTTTTAATTTGCTTACAATTTTATTGTTATCTAGGAGAAAGCAGATTGTAGGAAATATAACAAACCCTAATGGTAAAAAAAAATATGGCGGAAATAATAAAGATGTCAGTAAGCCAAGAATAAAATAAATTAATATATTCAATTATTTTTTTTAATTTCTATTGTTTCTATTTTTCGATTATTTGATTTAATAATTTTTATCATTAAATCATCTGTCTTAATAATTTCATTGTTTTTTGGTATTCTATTGATTTGAGAATAGACTAGTCCACCCATAGTAAATATTTCATCTTCCTGATTTCTAGACACTTTGATGTTAAAATAATTTTCAAGGTCTTCTATTCTAAAACTTGCATCCACAGTAATTGAATCTTTAGATTTGAATATAATTAAATCCTCTACGTCTTCTGCATCATGTTCATCTTCTATATCTCCTACAATTTCTTCAACTAAATCTTCAATAGTTACTAAACCATCTACTCCACCTACACCATCAACCACTAATCCAATATGAATTCTAGAAGAGCGCATTGTTTTTAAAAGATCTAATATAGGAGACTTAGGTGCAACGTATAAAACTTCTCTTATTATACTGCTAATATTGAATTGATTTTTTGGAGTTTTAATAAAATCTTTAATGTGAAAAAATCCAATTACATTATCAATATTTGTTTTATAAACAGGCATTCTTGAATGACTTTCAGCTTTAATAACATTTAATATTTCTAAATAATCTTGATCGTAATTTACAGCTATAATTTCACTTCTTGGAACCATCAAATCTTCAACACTCTTATCATTTAATTTTAAAATATTTTTTATTAAATTTTTTTCATTATTATCATTAAGATCCTTTAGTTCATTACTATCCTCATTAGCAATAAAGTTTAAGACATCTTCTTTTGTAGAATCATTAGAAAGTAATTTTTTTATAAGCCAGTTTTTCCAGCTATATGATTTGTCATTATTATTTTTTGTCATTAATAAGTATATGGATTTTTTATTTTAAAATTTTTAAGAATTTCAATTTCTTCTTTTTTCATCTTATTAAACTGTTTCAAATTTTTATGATCGTAACCATTGATGTGTAATATACTATGAATCAATAAATGACAGTAATGATCATAAAATTTTACTTTGTATTTCCTAATAAAAGTTTCGATAGTATCTATTGAGAAAAAAATATCACAATATATTATTTTTCCAAGACCTTTATTAGAAATTTTCGATACAAATGTAAGAACATCTGTATCTGAATGTGTATTTTTAAATTTTTTATTCAATTTTATCATCCTTTTTTTATCAGAGAATATCAAATTAAGGTTAAATTCTTCATTCTTATTGAAGTAAATAATCATTTTTTCAACAGTGTCTTTAGAAATTTTTTTTATTTTTGGTATTCGCCTATTCCATTTTTTTGATTGAGAAAAAAAATCGATATTAGTGATCTTTTTCATATGCATTTATTATTTTTTTTACCAAGTCATGTCGGACAACATCCTCTTCTTGTAATTCTATAAATCCTATATCATTAATTTTTTTGAGTTTTTTTTGCGCATCTTTCAAACCTGAATCTCTCTCACTAATAAGATCAATTTGGGTAACATCTCCCACTATTACCATTTGACTATTTTTTCCTAATCTTGTCAAAAACATCTTCATTTGTGTTTTTGTTGTATTTTGCGCTTCATCAAGAATAATGAAACAATCCTCAAGTGTTCTTCCTCTCATAAAGGCAATTGGAGCGATTTCTATTATATTGCTTGAAATTTTTCTTTCGACTTCGTCATAAGGCAGTAATGAGTAAAGAGCATCGTAAATTGGTCTTAAAAATGGGTCTACTTTATCTTTTAGATCACCAGGTAAGAAACCGAGTTTCTCACCTGCTTCAACAGCAGGTCTAGATAATATAATCTTGTTAACTTTTCCATCTAGAAGAGCAGAAACTGCTTTTGCAACTGCAACATAAGTTTTACCAGTACCAGCTGGACCAATAGCAAACACAATATTTTTAGAATTAAGTAACTTAAAATAATTTTCTTGATTTCTTGTGCGAGGTATAATTTTTCTTTTTTTTGTTTGGATATATAAATCTATTTTTTTTCCCTGATTAATATTTAAATTAATTGAACTTTTACTGTCTCTTATTCTATCCTCATCTATTTCATCACCATTTTTTGCTTTGTTAAATAAATCTAATATTGTCTCTTTAGTTTCAAAGATTGATTTTTTTCTACCTGATATTTTTATTTTATTTCCTCTATATTGAATTTTAACACCATTAATTTTTTCTATAATCTGTAGATTATTATCATTAATTCCAAAAAGACTGCTTAAAATATTATTGTCGTCAAGTTCTAACTCTATGTTCTCAATTTTTTTGTTCAGATCTGACATTCAAGGGCAAAATTTGTAGAGTTGGTTATTTTTACTTCTAGTATTTTATTTAAAATTTTATCTTTTGAATTTATAAAAGTGCTTTGGTTATAAATTGTCCTTCCAATAAATTGATTTTCGTGCCTTCCTTTTTTTTCAAATAGCACGTCCATTTTTTTGTTTAAGAATGATTTATTATAACTAACTTGTTGTTGTGTTAATAATGATTGAAGGGCACTTAATCTTGCTTTTTTTTCTGCAACTTCAACGTTATCTTTATATTGTGCTGGAGTTCCAGGTCTTGGACTATAAATGAATGAGTAAGCAATCACAAAATTCACTTTTTCTATAAACTTCATTGTATTTTCAAAATCTTCATCTGTTTCATCTGGGAAACCAACTATAAAATCAGAAGACATTGCTATGTCTGGTCTCACATTTCTTATCTTTTCAACTATTTTAAGATAATCATCCACTGTATGTTTTCTATTCATTTTTTTCAAAATTCTATTTGATCCAGATTGGATTGGAAGGTGTAAAAAAGGCATTAACTTTGAATTTGATGAATGTGTATTTATTAGTGAATCTGTCATATCAATTGGGTGTGATGTCATATATCTAATTCTTTTTACCTCATCTATTTCTGATATTTTTTCAATTAAATAGGCTAAATCCCTTGTTTTCCCATTTGTATTTATACCATGATATGCATTGACATTCTGTCCTAGTAAAATAATTTCTTTAATCCCGCTTGATACATATTTTTTAGTTTCCATAATTATATCATCAACTGGTCTTGAGAATTCTGGCCCACGTGTATAAGGAACTACACAAAAAGAGCAGAACTTATCACATCCTTCTTGTATAGATATAAATTCGGAAGATAGTTTTGAAGAATTATATATTAAATTTTTAAATTTTTCATTTTGAAGAAAATCACTATTTAATTGTTCATCTAAATTATCGATCATGTCTGGTAACTTGTGATATGATTGAGGACCAACAACAAAGTCTACTGTTGGTGCTCTTTTTTTTATCTCATTTCCTTCTGCTTGGGCGACGCAGCCAGCAACAACTAATTTCATATCTTTTTGATTGTTTTTTAACTTTCTAACTCTACCAATATCAGAGTAAACTTTTTCAACTGCCTTTTCTCTTATATGACATGTGTTTAATATCGTTAGGTTTGCTTTCGATATATCATCTGTAAGAGCATAACCTTTGTTTACGAATAAGTCTTTCATTCTATCACTGTCATAAACATTCATTTGACAACCGTATGACTTGATATAAATAAATTTATCGCTCATGGTGTTTCATAAATTTTTAAAATAACATTTAGCATTAACTTTTTCATTTTTACTTTTGTAATAATTATGTCTAAATTTAAAAAAAACAAAGTTGTTTTTCTCATAAAAGTTTACTGCTTGCAAATTATTTTCAGATACCTCCAAAAACATTTTATTAATATTTATTAGTTTTTTGTTTGTTTCTATATACTTTAAAATACTAGAACCAATGTTTTTTCTTCTTTTTTTCTTTGATACAAACATTAAATGTATTTCAAGGTGAAAATTAATATAATTTAACAATTTTTCCCCTATCAAAAAACCGTACAATTTTTCATCACAAAAATATCCGATTGATAAATTATTTTTTTTTTTAAAATGACCATATATATTTTTTTTACTCCAGCCTAATTTTTGAAAATTATAAAAATTATCTTTTTCATCAGAAATAAATCTATTCAAGATTTCTAAGTCATCAATTTTTAATTTTCTTATATTTTTCAATTCAAAATTTTGTTGTTTGATATGTATATTGGTTGAATAATATTATTATTCGTAAATACTAGTCTGTCAACATTAGCAATTATTTCTTTAATTATAGAGAATTTATATTGTTTTAGTTTTTTGTCATCTGTTTCAAGTTTTTTAAAATTATAAAAAATTTTATTTAATTGATTAGAAGTTATATTTTTATCACTTTCAATTTTTTTATAATCTACCTTATTATATTTGTTTATACTACATAAAAATCTTTGATTATTTCCAGAACATAAAAAAATTCCTGATTTACTTTTGTTTGCTTTATTAGTTTTAAAAGTCAAAATGTCATAAATTGAGATCGGACAAAACAACAACTTTTTGGATATTTTAATACCTGAAATAAATGCAGCTCCAACTCTCAGGCTTGTATAAGATCCAGGCCCAACAGTCATAGCTACTTTCTTTAGTTTTTCAGATAAATTTATATCTTTATTGATACTAACATAAGTTTCAAAAATATGATCGCTTAGTTTTTCAGACTCATTTTGTATTATTTTTCTTTTTAGTACTACTTTATTGTCTTCAATTAAGAAAATTTCTGGTATTGGAGAAATTACGTCTAAAAATAATAACATATGTTTTTTTATAAATATCTTTTCTTACAAATATTAAAAAGTATTTCTTTATTTTTTTTATTAATAACTTTTGCTCAAGCGTCAAATATAAAGAATTCAGCTACTATATTTATGTATCATAAGTTTGGAGTAGATAAATATCCATCAACAAGTGTAACATTAAATCAACTTGAGAGTCACGTTAATGAACTTGTAAATGGTGATTATAATATTCTATCACTAGATTTTATAGTTGATACAATTATTAATGATGGAGAACTTCCCAAAAACTCAATCGGTATTAGTATTGATGATGCGGATAAATCTTTTTTTGAAGTTGGATGGCCAATATTTAAAAAAAATAATATTCCCGTTACATTATTTGTTACCACAGGAACAATAGCAAATAATAGTAAAAATTATATAAATTGGGAACAAATTCGAAATCTTAAAAAAGAGGGTGTTACTATAGGAGCTCACTCACATACTCACGCCCATATGCCAGAATTAGAAATTAATGATTTAAAAAAAGAAATTGAAACATCGAATAAAATTTTTTTAAGAGAGCTTGGTGAGATTCCAACTTTATTTGCTTATCCATATGGCGAGACAAATAATGAAATAATTAGTCTAATTAAAAGTTATAAATTCAAAGTTGCCTTTGGTCAACATTCTGGAGTTATAAATGAAACTTCAAATATGTATTATTTACCAAGGTTTTCATTAAACGAAAAATACGGAGAAATTGATAGAGTAAAATTTGCAGCTAACGCTATCGGATTAGGTATATATGATTTTATTCCAGATGATCCTACAATTTCACAAAATCCTCCATTTATAGGTTTTTCATTATTAGATGAAAAACTAGCAAGCTCTTTGAATTGTTTTATTTTTGACAGCAAAGGGCAAGTACAAAGTGAGATGTATAAATTCAATGAAAGAATTGAAATCAGACTTTCAAGAGAATTATCAGCAGGTAGGTCAAGAATAAATTGTACAGCTAAAGATAGTAGTGGAAACTGGAAATGGTTTGGACACCAATTTTATTTTTAATTAGTAAGAAATTTGCTTTAAATCGAACTTATTGAATTTATTTTTATTAATTACAGCTTTTATAGTTTTTATATAATTTGTATCTTCTGCATATGTATCAAGTTTTTCAACAAGCAGTTTAACATTTGTAAAATTGTTTCTATCTCTCATTACACTTCTTAAATTTCTAAATTCTTTATAAGCATAATGTGAATTAATATTATTAAAATAAGATGCAACGCTATTATTGTATGATGTAAATGATTTTATCAAATGCTTTTCACCATTTTTTCTTTCAAGAGGTATAACGCCTTTATTATTGTCATATGTATATTCACCAAAAAGCGCGTTATATTCTTTTGCAAATCTAGATGTACCCCATCCACTTTCGATTGCAGCTTGAGCTAGTACTACAGAATTAGGAATAATATCGATTTTATTAAGCAGTTTATTAATTATCTCTGATTTGTGCTGATTATCAAAGTTCACATTATAAATTCTGGATAGTTTTTTTAAAAGTTTTATTTCGTTATTACTAATTGTATTATTCTTTAATAATTTATTGTTTATTGAATATAAATCACTTCTTAACGAAATTATTTTTTGATTTTCATTTATAATTAAAGGTAAGACTGTTCTAACGAAATTTTTTTTTGTATTATTTAAATGATCTAAATCCATTTCAGTAAAATTTGATTTTTCAATATTCTGATTAAGAACTTTAATCTTAGAAACAGATTTGGGATCTAATGGTTTGTTTTTAATTTTTACAATAATATTAGGATTTTTATTTTTTCTGATAATATCATTTTTTAGAACATCCTTTTCTGAGTAAAGCTTTGCTACTGTATAAGAGTCATATGTATTACAATATGTTAAAACTAGTTCATCTAGATTTGCATTTAATTCATATTTAATATTTACTTTACTGCTTGGATCTTCAAAGGCGATTGTAGGTATTGCCATTACCAAGAGAGATACAGTAATTGGTGTTAGTAAAATTTTAAGCATCAACAGGTCTGACTTCTTGAACCTCGGGTACATAATGTTTTAACATATTTTCTATACCCATTTTTAACGTTGCAGTAGAACTTGGACATCCTGAACAGGCCCCTTGCATGTGAAGATAAACTACTCCATCTTTGAAACTGTCATAAATAATGTCTCCACCATCCATTGCAACAGCTGGTCTAACTCTTGTGTCGAGTAGTTCTTTGATTTGTTTAACTATGTCATTGTCATTTTCATTAGTTTTTAAAGATGTATTTTCTACTTTTTCATTTTTAATTATAGTTTCATCACCAGAATTGTAATGATCCATAATTGAACCTAAAATTAAAGGCTTCATTACCTGCCAATCAATTGATTGGCTTTTAGTAATTGTTATGAAATCACTCCCAAAAAACACCCCTTCAACACCTTCTATTTCAAATAACCTCTTAGCAAATGGAGAGTTTGAGCCTTCATTAACGTCTTGAAAAAAAGCTGTTCCTTCTTCCATAACAACTTTGCCTGGAAGGAACTTTAGGGTTTGAGGGTTTGGTGTATGCTCTGTTTGTATAAACATAATGATTATATATAGTTATTAATATGTCTTTAGTATGAATTTTCTAAAAAAAAATTAAAAATTTGGGGAATTTTTAGCTCAAAAACCCTATTATTTCTTTAGTTTCTTTCAAAACAGGTTCGGCTACTGCTATAGCATTCTCTTTGCCCTGATTTAAAATAGAATCGATATAAGAAACATCATTCATAAGTTTATTCATTTCACTCGTGATCGGCTCTAATTTAGATACTGATAAATCCGCCAAATCTTTTTTAAAGATAGAAAATTCTTTTCCAGCATAATCTTTAATAACACTATCAATAGAAATGTTCTGTAAAGATGCAAATATCGATATTAAATTTTCTGCTTCCGGTCTTTCACCTAAATCAGATTTATCTTTTGGTAATGGATCAGGATCAGTTTTTGCTTTTTTTATTTTTTGCGTTATGTTTTCTGCTGTATCAGTTAACATTATTCTCGAATAATCTGAAGGATCTGATTTACTCATTTTTTTTGATCCGTCTCGAAGACTCATAACTCTTGTTGCCTCGCCAAAAATCAATGGTTCAGGAATAGGAAATAAATCTGTTTTAAAATCATTATTAAATTTTTGTGCAATATCTCTTGTTAATTCCAAATGTTGTTTTTGATCGTCTCCAACAGGAACATGGGTAGCTAAATAAATTAGTATATCTGCTGCCATTAATGTTGGGTAAGAGAATAATCCAACAGAAACATTCTCACTATTCTTTCCAGCTTTGTCTTTAAATTGTGTCATTCGATTTAACCATCCCATTCGAGCAATACAGTTAAACAACCATGCAAGTTGGGCATGTTGAGGAACTTGTGATTGAACAAAAATATTATTATTATTTGGATCAATACCAGAAGCAATAAAGGCAGCTGTTACTTCTCTTGTTTTATTGGCTAAAACTTTTGGATCTTGCCAAACTGTAATGGCGTGTAAATCTACAACACAAAAAAAACATTCGTATTCTTGTTGAAGAGTAACAAAATTTTTTATAGCACCAAGATAATTTCCTAAATGAAGATCTCCAGATGGTTGGACGCCAGATAGAATTCTTTTAGTTGGTTTTTCCATTTTATTTTTTTAAATAGTCTCTTAGTTGATTAATCGAAAAGACTTTTAACACAAATACTAATCCAAAATAAATAATTATAGCTAAAAAGATCATTAGAAGTAAAAGTGTTGAATTTAATAAGACTGAATTAACACTAATATTAGTAAAGAATAGTCCATTTAATAAGTATATTCCTACAAAAAATAAGGATGAACATAGTAAGATTTTAATGGAATTCCTTACTAAAAGATCGTCAAACTTCATATGATTTCTAATAGATAAAAAGACATAAAGTAATAATGCATTTACCCAAGCGCTAATTGCTGTTGCAACAGCAATTCCCATTTCTCTCATCGTTCCAATTAAAAGAAGCGATAACACGACATTAATAATTACACTGACAATAGAAATGTACAGAGGTGTCTTCGTATCTTCTCTTGCAAAGAAACAGGAAACTAAAACTTTTATTAAAATATAAGCAGGTAGACCTAAGGCAAAGTAACTGAGAACTTTAGCAGTATAAAAAGTATCTTCTTTTACAAATGCACCTCTTTCAAATAAAATATGAATAATTGGTCCTGCTAAAATAAATAGTCCAATTGCTGATGGTAAAGAAATTAACAACGAAAATTCAATAGATCTATTTTGAATATTATTTGTAGTTTCTTGATCTGATTGTTTAATAGCTTTTGATAAACTTGGTAGAAGAACTATACCAAGTGCTATTCCAAAAATCGCAAGTGGTAGTTGGTTGAGACGATCCGCATAATAAATATGACTGATAGCACCAACGGGTAAAAAGGAAGCGATAATAGTTCCAATGACAATATTTAATTGAATAACACCTGAGCCAATAACTCCAGGTAAAAACAGTTTAAAAAACTTTTTTAATTTTTCATTTAAAATTGGAATTCGAATACGTGGTCGGTAAAAATTTAAAACTGATCTGTATAAATATAAAAATTGTAAAACTCCTCCAATTAATACGCCGTACGATAAAGCATGGCCTACGGTTGTAACAAAAGGTGTTATAAAAAATAATGATAGAATAAAACTTATATTCAAAATCGCAGGGGCAAATGCACCAGCTGCAAAATGTTCATGGACGTTATTAATTGAGGTAAAGTGAGCAGCTAAAGAAATAAAGATGATGTAGGGAAAAATTATTTTTCCAAAATGCACAGCAAGTTCATAAGCCTCTTTATTATCGGTAAAACCTGGTGCTAAAACTTGGATGATATAAGGCATCCCAAAGAAAAAAATGATCGTTAAAACTACCGTAGCAAAAAGTAACATGGAGGTTGTGTTTTCAACAAAATCAGAAGCTTCACGTTCGTCTTTTGGATTGAGAACAACACCAGAGAAAACAGGAATTAATGCAGCACTGTATGCTCCTTCTGCAAGGACACGACGAAAGAAATTAGGAATACGAAATGCTACAAAGAATGCGTCAGCAATTACTGTCGATCCAAGATATCTTGCTATTAATATGTCACGGATAAATCCTAATACTCGACTTAAAAATGTATAGAAGCTGACAGTAAAGAATGATCTAAAAAGACTCTTCATAGGCTAGTTTTATAGTTAGAATAGTGATTTGTATAAGTGAATTTTAAGGCCTAATTATGCCCAAAGCTATAACCTGCAGATCTTACGGTTCTTGTTTGTTACAGAAGTATTATTTTTTTATCAAATCAAATAATTTATCTTTCGAATCTAATTTTAAATAAATATAAAATCTGAAAAATGGAGTTGACCTTAATTTATACTATAATAGGTTTTGGACTCGCAGCATATTCTGTTATTGCAAACGACTCTGTTCAAACTCTCGGAACATTTATAGCTTCAAACCAACGTTTTAAATGGTACTGGTTAGCTACTGCTGGCTCTGCTGTACTAGCATTTACACTTATATATGGGTGGAACATTAACGATGGTGATATTACCTTTGGACGTTTAAATAAGATTCCATATCAAACTATTCAGTGGTACCACGCTGCTGCTCCATTAATTTTAGTACTTCTTACAAGAGGTGGAATTCCAGTATCTACTACTTTCTTAGTTTTGTCTGCATTTGCATCAACAGTTGTATTAGAAAAAGTTCTGATGAAGTCTGTAATTGGTTACGGATTAGCAGCAATGATAGCCTATATGGTTTGGATTGGTGTAAGTTATTTTATCAATGAAAAATTTGATAAAGTTCAAGATAAACACAGAAGACCATGGGTAATAGCTCAATGGTGTACAACTGGTTTTCTTTGGTACACATGGTTAAGTCATGATATTGCGAATATAGCTGTCTTCCTTCCTCGTGAACTTCCATTCAGTTTATTAATAGGAATCATTGCTCTATTAAGTGTTCTCTTATTTTATATCTTTTGGGATAGAGGCGGACGTATTCAACGAGTTGTTTATTCAAAAACTGGAACACGTTATACTCGTTCAGCCACTATAATAGATTTTGTTTATGCAGTCATTCTACTTTACTTTAAGCAATACAATGATATTCCAATGTCAACTACATGGGTCTTTGTTGGTTTATTATGCGGAAGAGAATTAGCAATATCGACAATGAACAAAGATTATAAACTTCGTTATGTCTTTCCATTAATTGGAAAAGATTTTCTTAAAATGATTTTTGGATTAACAGTATCTGTTGGAATTGTTTTATCAATTCATTATGTTTTGATACCAAACGGTTTTTAAAGTTTACCTTTTTTCTTTTTGAGTTCTTTTTTTAATTTAGGCCAATCATTATCACTTAAAATATAACCTACACAATTTCTGGAACCACACTTACAAATGTGATCCACAAAATCTGTATCAAAAGGATAACCGTAGTTATAGAAAAGCTCGGCTCCTTTTTTTATTTGTTTAATGGAAGAGATCCAAATTTCGTTATCTATAATATCTACTTCACAATTTGGATTACATGAATGATTAATAAATTTTGCAAAATTATAATCAACATCACCGTCTATGTCGTATCTCTTGTTTAGCTCAAATACATAAACCATGCCGTTATTTTTATCTTTTTTTGCTTTGCGGATTTGTTTATCAGCTCTTTTGTCACCCTCTCTTTTTGTAACTTTATCCCCTATATACTGAATAACTTTTGAGCCTTTTTTGATATCATTTTTGGCAAATAAACCCGAACCGTGAAGAGGAGATTTTTTTTTGAACCAGAGTTTTTGTGCCATATATTTATGATTAATCTATTAGATTACGTTGATATGCAAATAAATTATATTCTTAAACGCATCTTTTATGTATATAGACGCTTCTGTAAATTTACATGAAATTTGAAACTAACAAAAAATATTATCGAACGATCTGGATATCAGATACGCATTTAGGGACTAGTGGATGTAAAAGCTCCATGCTTTTAGAATTCTTAAAAGAAACAGATTCGGAATATTTATTCTTGGTAGGCGATATTGTCGATGGATGGCGCATGCGTAAGAAAATGTATTGGCCTCAAGAACATAATGATGTGGTTCAAAAAGTTCTTAAGAAAGCTAAGAATGGAACTAAAGTAGTTCTAATTCCAGGAAATCATGACGAAGTATTAAAAGATTTTACAAATTTTTCTTTTGGGGAAATTTCAATCAAAAATGAAGATAAGCATCAATTGGCTGACGGAAGAAAAGTTCTTATTACGCACGGAGATGAATTTGATGCTGTCATTATTAATGCGAGATGGTTAGCTAAAGTTGGATCAGCACTCTATGAATATTTATTAAAATTAAATAATGTATTTAATTTTATTCGACGAAAAATGGGTTTGTCTTACTGGTCACTATCTCAATATTTAAAAAAGAAAACAAAACACGCAACTAATTTTATTAGTAACTTTGAGTTTGCTGTATCTGATAGAGCAAGAAGGGAAAATGCCGATGTTGTCGTATGTGGTCATATACATAGACCTGAAATAAAAGAATTAAATGGTGTCTTGTATTGTAATGATGGTGACTGGATTGAAAGTTGCACAGCTTTAGTAGAAGATGAAGTTGGTAATTTATCAATTTTAAATTGGCCGGAAGAAAGAGAAAAATTAAAGTTAGTTTCTCTTGAAGAAAGACGTAAAATTAAAGAGGATGCAGCATAAAAAAATTGCTTTAATAAGCGATGCATGGGTTCCTCAGGTAAATGGTGTCGTTAGAACATTTCAAAGCATAATCCCTATTTTAGAAAATAAAGGGTTTGAGATAAAAATTCTTCATCCTGAAATGTACAATAATTTTAGTTATCCGTGGTATAAAGAAATAAAAATATCTTATAATACTAAAAAAGTTACAAAAGAATTTTTTGAAAGTTTTAATCCTGACATCATTCATATAATTACTGAAGGTCCAGTTGGATTTGCTGGAAGAAAATATTGTAAGAGAAATAATCTAAAATATACCTCTTCATTCCACACGCGTTTTCCCGACTACATAAAGCAAAGAGCGTTTATTCCAAAAACATTAACTTACTCAATTTTGAGAAGTTTACATGACGATTCCTATAAAGTCTTAGTTCCATCTGATTCGATGATCCAAGAATTGAAAAAATATAACTTTAAAAATTTAAAAGTCTGGAACAGGGGTGTTGACACTAGACTTTTTGATCCAAATAAAAGAAATAGAGCAGATAAAAATTTACAGCTTACTTATGTAGGACGTGTTGCGATTGAAAAAAATATTGAAGCATTTTTAAATCTAAAAGGAGATTATATAAAAACTGTAGTTGGTGATGGTCCTGAGCTACAAAAATACATTAAGAAGTATCCTGAAGTTAACTTTGTTGGATTAAAAGAAGGTGAAGAGCTTGCTGGATACTATGCTAACGCTGATGTATTTGTTTTTCCATCTAAAACAGATACTTTAGGTAATGTAATTCTTGAAGCTCTGGCATGTGGAACGCCTATTGCTGCCTTTCCAGTTACTGGTCCAAAAGATATTTTACAAAATTCAAATTTAAATACCTTGGATGAAAATCTGAATGCCTCAGTTAAGAAAGCTCTGAAAGTTAGCAGAAATGATTGTAGAAATTTCGCTCTAAAATTCAAGTGGGATGATTGTACTAATGAATTTTTACAATCACAAATAGATGCGAATAGTGGTGCTTTATTATTTAGTTGATTTTATTTTTAAGCAAATAAATAAATATACCCAATTAAAAAAAGAGGTAATTGCAATCCAAAATTAGTTAACAAAGCTTTGTCTCTAGTCATGTATCCAACTACCGACCATCCAACTGCACCTATTCCATGAATAATAATATTATAGGGATATATATTGATATTAGTCAGTAATATTCCTGATAAGACTAAAAAGGTACTAAACCACTTGATTCTATTGATCGAGACATCTGTCATAAATTCTCCTATTTTCTTTAATTTTTGTCTTTTAAATGTATCTTTAGGATAAAGATATTAATCAAAATGTAACGAAATTTTAACATTCCTTTATTTTTCTTATAAAAGTTCTATAAGCGCTCCATGTTCGGATTAAAAAGTGCATCATTATTTGGTGAAACCAAAAAGCTTGAGAGAGAAATAGACGAATTTGTTGATATTGTCTCTGAAGTAGGTTTGGTATTTAAATCTATAGTTCCTACTTATCTTAACCATTCTGCTAATGGTAAATTTGAAGAAATGGTAGAAAAAGTTAAAGAAATGGAAAGTAAGGCAGACAAAATTACGAAAGATGTTGAGCATACTCTTTATGAAGAAACACTAATCCCAGATGCAAGAAGTGATGTTTTACGACTTCTCGAGCATATTGATGAATTGATTGGTATGTATCAAGGAAATTGTTATCACTTCTCTATTCAAAAACCTAACTTTCCAAAAGAGTTTCATGATGATCTAATTGAATTAACAGAGACTGTTGTTAATTGTGTCGAGTCACTTTGTTTAACTGTCCGATCATTTTTTAGAGATATTAAATCAGTTAGAGATAATGCACATAAAGTTACATTCTATGAAAAAGAATCGGATATTAAATTTAGTTCTCTCGCTAGAAGAATTTTTGATTCAGAGTTACCTTTAGATCAAAAAATGCATCTTCGTTATTTTGTAGAAAAAATTGATCGTATATGTGATCAAGCAGAAGACATAGCTGACGAGGTTCAAATTTACGCTATTAAACGTTCCGTTTAATTTTCAATGGAAATTACAATTCTAATTTTTTTACTTGGTGGTTTATTTTTAGGTTGGTCGCTTGGTGCCAATGATGCAGCAAATGTTTTTGGAACTGCTGTTGGAACACGAATGGTTAGTTTCACAACTGCAGCAATTATTTGTAGTATCTTTGTAATTCTTGGTGCGATTATAAGTGGGGCAGGAACAACTGAAACGTTAGGAAAGCTTGGTGCAATAAATGCTTTGCCTGGAGCATTCGCTGCCTGTGTAGCTGCAGGGATATCAGTTTACTTAATGACAAAAGTTGGTTTGCCAGTTTCTACAACACAAGCAATTGTAGGAGCGATCGTTGGTTGGAATTTATACACTGGATCTTCAACTAATATTCAAGTTTTATTAACTATATTGAGTACATGGATTTTGTGTCCAATAATAGCTGGCATTATTGCAATGGGATTATTTACTTTTACAAAAAGAGTTATTTTAAATAGAAAATTACATATCCTAAGACTGGATGCTTATACAAGAACAGCATTACTTTTAGCGGGTGCTTTTGGTGCTTATAGTTTAGGTGCGAATAATATTGCCAATGTAATGGGGGTTTTTGTTCCTATTTCTCCTTTCACAGATGTGAATATGGGTAACTTATTTATTTTTTCATCAAAAGAACAATTATTTTTACTGGGTGGTTTAGCAATTGCTGTTGGTGTCTTTACGTACTCAAAAAGAGTAATGTATACAGTTGGAAACGATCTATTGAAGATGTCGCCTGTGGCAGCTTTTATTGTTGTTGTTTCACATTCTATAGTTTTATTTTTATTTGCTTCTCAAGGTATTAGTGCTTTTTTACAATCTATTAATCTTCCTTCTATTCCACTTGTTCCTGTTTCTAGTTCGCAGGCTGTTGTTGGAGGTGTTATTGGAATAGGACTTTTAAAAGGTGGTAAAGAAGTACAATGGTCTATTGCTGGCAGAATTTCTTTGGGTTGGATGACATTACCTATAATAGCAGCATTAATTTCTTTGATAGTTTTATTTATTCTAGAGAATATTTTTAATTTAACAGTTTCTTTTTAATTTACGGCTCTGTAAGCAAAAATAAAGTCTTCTTGAATTTTAGATTCAATTGCACCTTTTCGTCTTGAGCGAACTAAATCGATTGCTTCTTGTTTAGGATAATTAAATTCTATAAGTAAAATAGCGGCGATAGTTCCCGCTCTTCCTTTACCACCACGGCAATGTAAAACTATATTTTTTCCATCTATCAATTCGTTTTTTAATAAAACTTTTGTTGTTTCCCACTTATATTTAAAATCTTTATCAGGTGCTCCCATGTCATAAATGGGTAAATGATACCAATGTAAATTATGATCATAAATATTTTTAACGAATAATTTTTTGTCACATAATTTTTCAAATTCTACATCTTCAACAAATGAAGTAATCGAACTACACTTATTATTCTTAAATAATTCAAGTTCAGAATTTAAAATATCTTCTTCAAAAATTCCCTTAGTATTTAGTCCGGGAAATGAAGTTAAAATAATTTTTCCTGAAAATGATTTTGAATCTATAAAATCGTATTCGCTAAATTGCATTTATTATTGACTATCAAGAAAAGACTTTCTTGCTTCTTCTAAATAAGGGCGAAAGTGTTCAACATCTGGTGTTTTTTTATCAAGAATTTTTGCTAAATCATCAAATCTTCTTAACTCGACAGCTTCATCCATAAAAGGTTTACTAATAAATTCTTCTGCTTCTTCTTTTGTAAACGGACCACCTTGAACTTTTAAAGAAAGTTTTGATGCCTCAGATAAATTATCATAATATCCGTCTTCAACACTTGATAAATATCTTTTTGAAGCAACATGAGCCCTAATTGGTAAAATAACATCTTCACCGAAATATTTTTTTAGAAAATCAGCTCCTAAGTTTTCATGATGTCCATCCTTACCTTCATGTATAGGGTCTCCATCTTCATAAATAAGATGTCCGACATCGTGCAGTAAAGCTGCAGCAATTGTTGGGCCTGGTAATTCATGTTGTTCAGCTAGTTCAGCACATTGAAGGGCGTGCTCTAGTTGTGTCACGTCCTCATTCCCATACTGAATATCTGCACCCTTTGTTTTTAAAAGATTTAGCAAATAATCTACTATATTTTCTTCCATTCTAATTAATAATTAACTTATTAGAAAATAATTTCAATTCTAAGTTTAATACGATTGATAAGATTTATATTAATATTTAAGAAGATAATAAGTTTAATGGATAAAAAATTATTAACACCAGGTCCCCTAACAACCTCAATGTCTACAAAAGAAGCTATGCTTCATGATTGGGGTTCAAGAGATAAAAAATTTATTGATCTCAATGCATCAATAAGAAGTTCTTTGGTCCGTTTAATTGAAGGAGAAGGCCAATATCAATGTGTTCCAATGCAAGGAAGTGGAACATTTGCTGTTGAATCTATGGTTAGTTCACTAACGTCAAAAGACTCAAAAATACTGATTTTAATAAATGGTGCATACGGACAGCGTATGAAAAAAATGTGCACTTACTTAAATAGAGATTTTATAGAGTATGAAGTTGCAGAACATGAAGTACATGATTTAATTAAAATTGAAGAGCTAATTGATAATAATGACCTAACGCATGTTTTCACTGTCTATTGTGAAACAACATCTGGTATTTTAAATCCTATTGAAGAAATTGCAAATTTAGTTGAAACAAAAAAACTATCTTTATTTATAGATGCTATGAGTGCTTTTGGGGCTTTACCTCTTAGTGCTAAACAAATTAAGTTTGATGCAGTGGCTGCTTCATCAAATAAATGTTTAGAAGGTGTCCCAGGTGTTGGTTTTATACTTGTAAAAAATGAGGTTATTGAAAATGCAAAAGGAAATAGTCATTCACTTAGTTTAGATTTGTATGATCAATGGCAAGCGATGGAAAAAAATAAACAATGGCGCTTTACTCCTCCGACACATGTTTTAGCAGCTTTCAATCAAGCTATTAAAGAACATGAAAAAGAAGGCGGAGTTCAGGGAAGACATCAAAGATATAAAAGTAATTGTGAAATAATATGTACCGGTATGAAAGAATTAGGTTTTGAACAATTACTTCCTGATAATTTACAAGCACCAATCATTATAACTTTTAAACAACCTAGTGATTCAAGTTTTAATTTTGAAAAATTTTATAATGCACTTAGTGAAAAAGATTTTTTAATTTATCCTGGCAAACTAACTGTTGCTGAAACATTTCGCATAGGTTGTATTGGTAATTTAAATGAAAATGATATGCACGATACAATAAAAGCTGTTAAGGAAGTAATTCAAGAATTAGGTTTAAAAATTAATTAATTATAAATGACACAAGAAATTGAGATTCCACTAATTCAAGCTACTGATGAAAATCTTAAGGGATACGGCTACTTAATTGATACGTATGAAAAAAGTGAAATTGAAATTGTTACTTGGCCAAAACAAGGTTGGAGAGATATAGAAGAAGGAACAGGAAATGAAGGAGGGACAACAGAAGGATCATTTGATACTTGGTGGCAAGGTGATACTCTCTATGGACAAAATAATGCTGTTCAACATAAAAGTGATTATGAAGTTGATGGAAAATATATTCTTGGATATTCAACTAATCCTGATAATGATTTACAAAAAGAAAATTATAAAACTCCAGATAAAATTTATTTATGGCATGCCAATTATCATCCAGATGGTGGACAACTTTTTTATCCTGAAGAAAAAAAACCTTTCATTTGTCCTTTAGCCTTACCAACTGACGATATAGAACCAGAGCAGTTTAAAGCATTTTATTGTGACGGATCAAAAGGTTTATATATTCATCCAAATATTTGGCATGAAGGAGTGTTTCCAGTTACGGAAAAACAATCTTTTCAAGGAAAACAAGGTAAGGTACATGCTAGAGTTAGCATAGACTTAAAAGAGGAATTTAATAAATATATTTATTTTAAAACCATGATCTAATCATAAATTTATATTAAATGATAAAAATTATTCACCTTTCAGACCCTCATATTTATATAGATAAAATTCATGGCATAGATCCTGTTAGTAAATTTAAAAAAGCACTAAGTCATATAAAAAATAATCACAGTGATGCTGATTTATTTGCAATCACAGGTGATATTACAGATTTAGGTGATAAAGATTCTTATCAATTATTTATAAAAATAATTGATGAAGCAGAGTTACCTAAGAATTTAAATCCTCAACTAATTATAGGTAATCATGATAAAAGAGATGAGTTTAAAATAAACTTTCCTAATATTGAAACTGATCCAAATGGATTTATTCAATACTTTAAGGATATAGGTAATAAACGATTAATTTTTATAGATACGAATCTGGTTAATACTCACCAAGGACATTATTGTGAAAAAAGACAGGAATGGTTGAATAATATTTTAAGTAAGACTAACACAGAAACTTATATCTTTATGCATCATAATCCACTGGCATTAGTAAATGAGGAGAGTGATGGAATAGGATTACAACAAAAAGAAGAGTTTCAAAAAATTTTAACTGAACATAATAAGATGATAAAACATATTTTTTTTGGACATCAACATATTACAAGTTCTGGTTCTTATTGTGGTGTTACTTTTTCCTCACCAAGAAGTACTTGGTCTCCTCTAATACCTAATTTTTCAAATGAATATCGTTTAGGAACTGCTAATACTGATACAAATTATAATGTTGCAATAATTCGATCTGACGCCTTGATTATTCATACAGAGGATTTTTTAAAAACTAAAGTTAATTGGTTTAAATAAATTAAATTTATTTTTTCTCTATTACAAAAATTTCATTATTAAAATAAAGCCCTTTATTCTTGGAAACAACTGTTTGAACAATTTTTTCATAGTTTTTGGTTTTTTCCACCTTCATTACTTTATCATCATCCATTTGATTTACATATATAGATGCATTCCATGCAGAAAAAATAAGAGAGGTGGCTATTCCATTACTTATTTCTGTTGGAAGAGCTCTCAATTTACATTTAATAATTTTTTTTTCTCCAAAAGATAATCGGCTTAATAAGTCTTTATCTAAATTTTTCTTAAGATAGGAAATGATACTATTTCCAAGATATGGAAATGGGTTCTCTTTTGGCCAAATTTTATTAATTATTTCATTAGCAGGATCTTTTCCTGAAGCGTGAATAGTTAATAATTTCCCTTTTGATTTTAACGCTCTAATCATAGGTTCAATGACATATTTTGATTTCTTTTCAGCTGAAATTCTTGACCGATAAGGTTGTGAAGCAATGATAAGATCAAATTTATTATCTGATTTTCTTTTGGTAGGTATTAATTCATTAATATTAAATTCTTGATCTTCGCGGTAGATAACCATCACTGATGGCTCTTTATAAGTATGGTTACCTGACTTTTTATTAATTTCTATATTCCATTTTTTTTCTAAAAATTCATTTTGTTTTCTTAACTGTTGAGCAAATTCAAGGGAAGTGTCGCCTTTTAATTTAATAGTATTCCAGTTAATTTTTTTCTGTTTAACTTCATTTTTTGATTTTAGGTTCGCAGCTTCAGCGTAGTGTAAATTTGAAATTACAAAAACTGTGTTCTTATGCTCAACAAACCTGTCAGGTAATTTTTCTAAACCTAATCTTACATCTTCTATGCTTATTTCTTTTGTGCAAACTAATAGAGGAATATTAGGCCTAGCCTCGTGACACTGGCGCATAACATTCATAAGTAAAGAACCATCTCCCATACCAGCATCAAATATTTTTATGCCAGGTTTTTGGGGTTTAATTTTATTTACATGAGGGCGAATAGCGTCAGCAATTTGATTTTTTTCATTTGTTGTTGTTACAAATAATAAATATTTTTGCCTATTATCATAAAATCTAAAATTTTTTTTCATTACTAATAAAGTCCCATAGATTTAGCAGAAGATATGAAAGCTTCTTTATTGCCAATAAAGTTTTTACCTCGTTCTCCTAAAAAGGCATCATCTACTATATTATTCCATTCTTGAACAGATACTTTTATCTCATTTAAATTAAGAGGAACTTCTAAAGAACGCATAAATTCACTCAGACTTTCTGCGGCATTTTCAAGATTGTCATTAAATATTGATTTTAGTCTATCCTCAGCTACACTATCAATACCAATCATACTTTTAGTAATCATAGGTAAGGTAAATGAACATGCAATACCGTGCTGAATGCCATAATTGAGTGTTACAGGATATGATAAATTATGAGCAATAGCAGTTTTTGTATTTGAAAACGCAAGGCCTGCATAAACACAAGCGCGTGCAATATTTGAGCGTAATTGAATATTTCTTAAATCTTTAGAAAGAAGTGGTAAATTTTCTAATATTAATTTTGATGCTTGTATTGCATAAGAAGCAGAAATTGGGTTAGCATTAATATTCCAAATACTTTCCATTGAATGGGATAGTACATCTAAGCCAGTTGAAATGGTCAAACCTAAAGGCTTATCGACCATAATAGATGGATCGATAATTGCTTTTTCTGCATAAAGAGATTTATGCTCCAAAGATAATTTATTATTTTTTTCTTTATCCCATATTGTGGCCCAACACGTAAGATCACTTGACGTTCCTGAAGTAGTAGGTACTGCAATAATCTTGATTGGATTTTCGACTCTAGGGCTTTTCTTATTTCGAACAAAATCTGTTAGATATTCTTGCTTATCTTTAAATGCAGCAATTGCTTTAGCTGTGTCTGTAACGGAGCCACCACCTATAGCTAAAATATAATCTACAGTTTCATTGATTGAAGAAAATTTATTTTGTAACTCTAAAATATCCTTATAGTCTGGATTAGGCTGGACATCCGTTATAACAGATAGTGGTGGATTAAAAGAGGAATTTAACTCATCACTATATTTTTTAAAAATTTCATCTGGGTGAGTGATTATAATATAGTTCTTACTTTTAAGAATATCATGAACTTCTTTAAATCTATATTCTCCGAATATAATTTCGACAGGATTAAAATAATTATACATTATCTTAAATTATTTTTTTTTTAGTAAATAAAGTTGAGTGAGTATTTGTTTAGATTTTGAATATACGCATTTCGTAGTTGTAGTAAGGGGCATTTTTTTTACCAAGGTAATGAGAAAGTTTTTACATTAGTAAAGCTTTTCATTGCTTCAATCACACCTTCCTTGTAACCAAGGCCTGAATCTTTAATCCCTCCAAAAGGAGACATTTCAATTCTGTAGCCTGGAACCTCCCATATATTTACAGTTCCAACACTTAAACCTTGAATATATTTTTTCGCTCGCATGAAATTATTTGTACATACACCAGATGATAATCCGAATGCTGTTGAGTTAGATATTTTAATTACTGCATCATCATCATTTGGCACACGTATAATAGGGATCACTGGGCCAAATGTTTCTTCTAAAACTAATTCACTTTTAGGATCAACATTATCTAACACTATTGGAGGCAGCAAAGCAGCATTTCTTCCTGGATGATATAAAATTTTTGCACCGTCTTCTTCAGCCATTGAAACCCTTTTGTCAAAAAGTTCTGCTGCTTCAGCATTAACAACCGTACCTAAATCTGTTTCCATATTCATAGGATCACCAAATTTAATTTTCTTAGCACGCTCAAGAGCCATTTCAGCAAATTGGTCTGCAATAGATTCTTGTACTAATATTCTTTTAACAGCTGTACAACGTTGCCCGGAGTTTTTTGTAGCTCCGGTTACAGCTAACTCAACAGCTTTTTTAAGATCATCAGCATCTAAATCATTCAAAATAATTAATGGATCATTGCCACCAAGCTCAAGAACTGTTCTTTTGTAACCAGCTTGTTCTGCAATTAATTTTCCTACACCAACACTGCCTGTAAAAGTAATTAGATCGATATTTGAATTTTTGATCATTTCAGATCCAATATCTTGAGGCCATCCAGTCACAACTGAAAACATTTCAGGTGGTAAGCCAGCTTCATATAAAACATCAGCGAGCACCATTGCTGTCAAAGGCGTTAATTCTGTCTGCTTACATACTGTACAATTATTAGTTGCAATTGAAGGCGCAATTTTATGGGCTACCATATTCAAAGGGTGATTAAATGGAGTGATTGCTGAAATTGCTCTTAAAGGCTCTCTTATTGTAAATATTTTTCTGGCTTTTCCATGTGGAGTTAAATCACAAGAAAATACTTCTCCATCATCGAGAATGCAAAGTTGTGCAGTTAATGAAAATACATCAAATGCTCTTCCTACTTCATATAAAGAATCTTGTTTTGAGATACCAAGTTCCAAAGTAATAATATCAGAAATTTCACCTTTTCTTTTTACAAGTTCTTCTGCTGCAGTTTGAAGAATTTTTTGTCTCTCATATCTAGTAAGTTTTGGTTGGTAATTTGCAGCAATATCTAGAGCCTTTCTTGCATGTTCTGCGGTACCAGCTGGCACCGTTCCAATTACTTCACCTGTAAAGGGGTATTCAACATTTATAGTTTTATCAGAGGTAACTTTTTCTCCACCAATACGCATTGCTTCATTAATCATTTTTTTGTGCATTATAAGGCTCCATTAATTGCATAGTAAAACGCATCATAGTTATATAATTGTTTGCTAATATCTAAATTTTTTAATTTTAAATTTGATATGAATGGTACTTCTCTCTCATGAAGTCCACCATGTGAACGTAAAGGTTCATTTAATCCTGAAAGATTGTGTTTATCTTCTGATGAGCCAATAGTCATAAATTCTGATGACATACATATTATATCACCCATTCTATCAGTAGGTAAATTATAAGCCGAGCATCCTTCATCTTTTGTTAAAACAACTTCTATATCTTTTATTTCTTTGATAGCATTTATAACTGAGTCTACCTTGCTCTTGTCTTTTAAATAGATTGTTGCAAAAGAACCAAGTGATCCATGATGAACAACATATGGGTCAGTGATTGGTAAAATTACCTTAGTCATGTTAGGTTCAAATTTTTTATCTAAAAAATCTTGGAGGAATATTGCATTAGGAGAACCATCTTCTTTGGATTTTGGTTTCATACCATGATCTGCTGTGATAATTATAGATGTATTTTCCTTGTTTAAGTGGCCTATGTATTTATCAAACATCGCATAAAACTTGTTGGCTATTTCATTTCCTGGTGCATATTTGTGTTGGATATAATCAGTTGTTGATAAATACATTATATTTGGTTTAAACTCTTCAAGAAGTTTTACACCTGCAGCCATTACAAATTCAGAAAGTCCCTCAGAATATACTTCTGGCACTGGCATCCCTAACCAATCGTTTACATTATCCATACCATTAAGATCTTTTGTTGCTTGATCAGATTTTTCAGCAGAAAAACATATTGCTCTCTCATCATTAAAGCTTAACCCATTTCCTAAAAGTCCTCTCAATTTGTCTTTAGCAGTGACAAGAGCAATTTTAGAACCAGAATTGTAAAATTTTTCAAAAATAGTTGGTGCTCGCATATATTTTGGATCATTCATCATTACTTCTTCACCAGTTTCAGGTGTATAAAAGAAATTTCCACATATACCGTGAACAGAACTTGGCTGTCCGGTTACAATGGAAATATTATTTGGATTAGTAAAACTTGGAATAGCACTGTGAACTAGAAGATTTTCTCCATTTAAAATTAATTTATCAAGATTTGGAGTGAGATTGGATTTGGATGCTTCTTCAAGGTATTCTTTTTGACTACCATCAAGGCAAATTACAATGGCAGTTTTTGAGAAAGCACTTAGATATTCTCTATTATTAATTTCTAAATTATCGGTCATAATTTCAACTATATATAAAAATTAATTTATAGTTATATGGAGTTTAAACTCAATACTAATTCAAATATTTGTTAATAAAACAACTAATATTGTTGCTTTTATAAGACAAAAATATTTACTGAAGGAATTACTTTGACAGGCATGAAGGAAATTCTTATTTATTGATGACATTGTCAGTGAATTTTATTTTTATCTTAATTCTTATTTCTGCTCTTTGTCATGCAGTTTGGAGCGCTATAATAAAATCAAGTAAGAACCCTTTATCGTTAATGGGTATAACGTCTGTCCTAGAAGTTACTATTTTTTTTCCTTTAACATTTACTGTTCCATTTCCAACTTTAGAGGCTTGGTATTTTTTAATTGCAACTGTGATTATTCATGTCATTTATAGATTAAATGTAATTTATTCTTACAGATATGGTGATCTTTCTTACATATATCCAATTTCCAGAGGAAGTTCGTGTTTGTTTGTAGCTATCATCAGTATTTTATTTTTAAGTTCAGATATTAGTGTCTCTGGTTTTATTGGAATATTAATTGTTTGCATTGGATTATTTTTAATTTCTTATTCTAAAAATTTATCTTTTAACTTTAGAGGTTTTGCTCTCGCAATATCAACCGCAATTCTAATTACTGCATACACTTTGGTTGACGGGGTTGGGGTTAGACTTTCTGAAAATGGTTTTTCTTATATTTACTGGCTCTTCACACTTAATGGAATACCTTTATTAATCATTGGTTTGATCTCTAAAGATGGTTTACGAAAAAGAGGAACGTACACTTTTAGGTCAGGGATTGCTGCTGGTGTATTTGCAACAAGTAGTTACGCAATTGTTGTTTGGAGTATGCAATTTATAGAAATAGCTTATGTCTCAAGTATTAGAGAAATAAGCATTGTCTTTGCCGCAATTATTGGAATGCTTTTCTTATTTGAGAAGAATGCAAAATCTAGAATAATACCTGCTATTTTAATAGTGAGTGGTATTTCTGTTGTTTATTTTCAGATTCTTTAGGGAAAAAATATAGACTTTTTGCATGAAAATTTTATATGACTTTTATGACTGAGGATATTATTGAAGTAGACCCAAAAACTGAAACTATCTCTTGCGATGGTGGTGAAGATGGTTTAGGACATCCCGCAGTTTATTATACTTTCAATAACGAAAACAGAATTGTATGCGGCTATTGTGGTAAAATATTTATTAAAAAAGAAGAGTAGAAATGTATAAAGAATCTTGGGGACTTAAAAGAATTTGTCCGATGTGTAGTAAACAATACTATGATCTTGGAAAGACCGAACTTGAATGCCCTGAATGTGGCAAAGAAATTGAGGTTACTACTATGACTCGTCCAAGAAGAGGACGAAAGCCAGGAAGTACTAACGCAGCTCCACTCACAAATCCTATTCCACCTAAACCAAAAGAAAAAGATGATGAACTTGATATTGAAAATTTGGACTTAGATAATAATGAAGATAACTTAGAGGATGATACTGTTCTTCTTGAAGATGAAACAGAAATTGATCCTGCTGTTGATGTTGGTATTAAACCAAAAGAAGACGGCGAAGAAGAATATTAATATTTACTAGAAATTCTAAAATATGTTTCCTGTATTACAAAAGACTTGGGCGCTTTTTTTTGGCTTTGCAATTATTTGTCTTGGACATGGACTTCAAGGAACTTTAATTGGAGTTAGATCTGTAATTGAAGGTTTTAGTTTTATATCAGCAGGTTTAATTATAGCAGGTTACTATGTAGGATATTTAACAGGCGCATTAACTATTCCAATTTTTTTACAAAGAGTTGGACATATAAGAGTATTTGCAGCGTTAGCCTCACTTGCTTCAATTGCTATTTTGCTTCACTCTGTATTTGTTCATCCTTACTCTTGGTTTTTTATTCGTATAATGACTGGAATTAGTCTCTCAGGAATTTATGTCATAATGGAAAGTTGGTTAAATGATAGATCTACGAATCAGACAAGAGGGCAATTGTTATCAATTTATATGATTGTTACATTTGCATTTGTAGGTGCAGGACAATTTTTACTAAATCTTAGTGATCCAGCAAAAGTAGATTTATTTATATTAGTATCTGTACTTCTATCATTTGCGTTATTGCCCATATTGCTTACAACAACTGAGCAACCAAATACCACAAATCCAAAATATTTTTCATTACGAGAATTTTATAATGTATCACCATTTGGTTTTGTTAGTGCACTAGCCACAGGATTATCTCACAGTGCACTTTTTGGATATGGTGCTGTATATGCTACTTCAATAAATCTTAGCTTATTTCAAGTATCCTTATTTATGACTATCCTTTCTTCATTTGGTGCTCTGGTACAATGGCCAATTGGTTACCTTTCAGATAGAATTGACAGAAGAGTTATATTAATTGGTATAACTTTTGGGGCAGCAGGTCTAAGTCTTATTTTTATTTTTGCTAGCTTCTTACCAATTACACTTTTTTTAATAATGACTGCTATATTTTCTTGTTTTTGTCTTCCAATGTATTCTTTAGCTGTTGCTCACACAAATGATTTCTTGCAACCAAATGAAATTGTATCAGCCAGTGCCACATTTAGTATAATTATAGGCATAGCATCTATAATAGGTCCGTTAGCAGTTTCTATTTTCATGCAAGTAATTGGTTCAAGCGGGTTTTATATTTACTTATTTTTTGTTCATGGTGCCTTAGGTTTGTTTGGTCTATACAGAATGACACAAAGAACTAAACCAAGAGACCTTGAATCACAATATACCCCATTACCTAGAAATATTAGTCCTGCAGGTATGGAAATGAACCCTGTTACCGAGCCAACGGACGAGGAGTAATTTTTTTAAAAACTCTATAAAGTAATAATAGTATTATTATTCCCATATATATTGCTGGTTCACTTTTGTTTGCTCTAACTAGCATATAAAAATGCATACTGGATAGAATTGCTGCTGGGTAAATTAAGTAATGAAGTTTTTTCCATAAATTAAATCCTAGTTTTTTTACCATGCTATTTGTGGAGGTTACTGCGAGAGGTATAAGTAATAAAAAGCTTATAAACCCAAGGGTTATAAATGGTCTTTTAATAATATCTTTAATAATGAATTGTAAATCAAGAAAATGATCTAAAAAAACGTAAGTCGAAAAGTGAA
Source organism: uncultured Alphaproteobacteria bacterium (assembly GCA_902630465.1). Lineage (GTDB taxonomy): Bacteria > Pseudomonadota > Alphaproteobacteria > HIMB59 > CACPNW01. The sequence goes on from CACOVJ010000010.1 coordinate 27,728, forward strand.
GTGATACATAATAAAAAGCAAAAAGCCCTATCATTCTTCTAAAAGTTGTTATGGACTTAAATGCTTTAATATGTGCTATTGAGGATATTATTAATGTTAGTATTATTAGTCTTAATGCCATTAAACCAAACTCATCCATTAACCTTTCAATTGGATTAACTCCTAAATTGCCAGTAACAAATTGGTAAATCCAAAGAATACTTGGAAGTAAAATTAATAAAAATATGAAAGGCTTACTTCGATTAAAAATTTTTTTTGAAAACATTTATTAATAAAATTTTTTTAAATCTAAATCTTTGTAAAGATGTGCAACTTCCTCTTCATATCCATTAAACATTAAAGTCTCTCTTCTTTTGAATTCTCCAATTCTTCTTTCAGTTGATTGACTCCATCTAGGGTGATCTACGCCTGGATTAACATTAGCGTAAAAACCATATTCCCAAGGAGCAAGAGTTTCCCAGGAGGTTTCAGGCTGTTTATCTAAAAACCTAATTTCTACAATTGATTTAATTGATTTAAAACCATACTTCCAAGGAACAACGAGTCTTATAGGAGCGCCATTTTGATTAGGCATGTCGTGTCCATATAAACCAGTTGCTAATATTGTTAATGGATTCATAGCTTCATCCATTCGTAGTCCTTCTCTATATGGCCAAATAATTGTTCTTTTATTTTGTCCTGGCATTTCTTCAGGTCTAAATACGGTTACGAATTGAATATACTTTGCCGAACTCAGAGGTTCAGCCATTTTTATAAGTTCAGATAATTGAAAGCCTTGCCAAGGAATGACCATGGACCACGCCTCAACACATCTTAATCGATATATTCTATCTTCTATTGTGACATTTGACAGAATTTTTTCTAAGTCAAATGTTTGAGGTTTTGCTACTAGACCATCTATTTTTATTGACCATGGATTAGGATTAAAATTTCCTGAGTTTAAATGAGGATGTTTTTTATGTGTGCCAAATTCATAAAAATTATTATAAGTTGTGATTTCTTCATAAGAATTAAGTTTATCTTTCTCACTTAAATATTTATTATAAATTAAAGTATTATTATCATGATTAGCAAAAGCCGAGGATGATACAGTTGCCAATAAGGCACTTGCTAATGAACCCTTGATGAACTTTCGTCTATTCAGGTAAGTTTTATAAGGTGTAATTTCAGAGCTTAAAATCTTCATATTCTAAATATATATTAATAAAACTAAAATTGTAGTAATGTTAAGAACATCTTTATCAAATCCATTTAAATTGTTAGTGTAAATGTATGAAAAATCTTTCGTTCATACTATTTGGTGTTTTATTATTTTTATTGCCTATAAAATTTGCCTATTCAGAAAAAGTCCATGGAATTGCAATGCATGGTATACCAAAATATAACAGCAATTTTACACATTTAGATTATGTAAACCCTAATGCACCAAAGGGTGGTTCAGTAAAATTTGGGTCATATGGCTCATTTGATAATTTAAATAGAGTTGCCTTTAAGGGTTCTAAAGCAGCTGGCCTTGGCTATGTTAATGATACATTAATGAGAAGAGTGTGGGATGAAGCATTTTCTCTATATGGATTGATAGCTGAAAAAGTAGAATTGCCTAAAGATAGATCTTCAATAACTTTTTATTTAAATCCAAATGCAACTTTTCATGATGGCTCATCAATAACACGTAATGACGTCTTGTTTAGTCTAGAAACATTTCAAACAAAAGGTACTCCAAATCAGAAAAAAACTTATGGAAAAGTTGTTAAAACTGAATTGATTGGAAATAATGGAATAAAAATGATTTTTGAAAACAATGAAGATAAGGAACTGCCTCTCATTATTGCTGGCTTTCTACCCATTATTCCTAAAAAGTTTTATGAAAATCTTGATGTTACTAAAACATTTTTAGATATACCTCTAGGCAGTGGTCCATACAAAATCGATAGTCTCGATCCAGGGCGTCAAATTAAATACAAACGCGTGGAAGATTACTGGGCAAAAGATTTACCTGTAAATAAAGGTCTTTATAATTTTGATACAATTATTTATGATTATTACAAAGACTCCAATGTCTTGGTTGAGGCTTTTAAAGTTGGTGAGTATGACTTTAGAAGAGAATACAATGTAAAACGCTGGTTATCAGAATACGACTTTAAAGCTGTCCAAAATGGTGAGGTGATACTTACAGAAATGAATAATGATAGACCAGTTGGAATGAATGGTCTTGTTATGAATACTAGACGTGATTTATTTAATAATAGAAATGTAAGGCTTGCTCTAAGTTATGCTTACGATCATGAATGGATTAACAAAACAATATATCAAAATGCATATGTAAGAACTGATAGTTATTTTGATAATTCACCATTAGCATCTTTTGGCTTACCTTCGAAAAAGGAATTAGAATTATTAAATGTGTGGAAAGATGAAATTCCAGGAGAAGTGTTTACAGAAACCTTTACTCCACCAGTAACAGATGGAAGTGGTAATGATCGTATAAATTTATTGAAAGCAAAAGAGATACTTGAAAAAGAGGGATGGTTTGTCAAAAATGGTAAACTTTATAAGGATGAAAAAGAATTCAAGTTTGAATTCTTGATTGTTAGCCCATCTGATGAAAAAATTGCGTTGGCATATCAAAGTAATTTGAAAAAACTTGGTATTACCATGAATGTAAGAACTGTTGATTCATCTCAGTATCAAGAACGTTTGTTAAGTTATGATTTTGATATGATTAAAAGATACTGGGGGGTCAGTTTAAGTCCAGGAAATGAGCAGCAATTTTACTGGGGATCAGAAGTTGGTCAAAAAGATGGAAGTAGAAATTACCCTGGTATTAATAGTCCCGCAGTTGATGCATTGATTGAAAAACTAATTAGCGCAACAAATAGAGAAGAGTTAACAACTGCAATTCATGCACTTGACAGAGTATTGTTATGGGGTCATTATGTAGTACCTCTTTATCATAGCAATAAAGACAGAATTGCTTATTGGGATTTTTTTGAATATCCGGATGAGATTCCACTTTACGGAATTGTAATTGAATCTTGGTGGATTAATAAAGATAAACAATAAAATAAGTTAATCAGAATTTGAATGAGTCACACAAGAGCTAATATACTAATGTTAATTGCCTCACTTATTTGGGGCACTGCTTTTGTAAGCCAAACTACAGGAATGGGAGCCATAGGTCCTTTTACTTTTAGTTTTGGAAGATTCTTCTTTGCTTTTTTAACAGTAATTCCATTTGCTATTTATTTAGAACAGAAAAATATTTTAAAAATATTAAATGATAGAAAAAAAGTTTATCTTTGTTTGGCTACAGGTTTTTTTCTTTTTGGAGGCATGGGTCTACAACAATATGCTTTACAAAAATCTTTAATATCAAATGCTGCTTTTCTTAGCACTCTTTATGTTCCCTTTGTTGGTATAATTTCAAGATTCATAATAAAAAAACAAGTACATTGGATTATCTGGATTGCTATTTTACTTTGTTTATATGGTTCATATCTTTTATCCTCTAATCAATCAGTAGAGATTCAACAATCAGATTCACTCTTGTTTATTGCTGCTTTATTTTTTGCTTTACATATTATTTGTATTGATATTTTTATGAAAGAACTCAACAGTCCTTTTTTATTTGGAAGTATTCAGTATTTAATTGTTTTTATTTTGTCTATGATCTTGGCTTTCATGTGGGAGGAACCAAGACTCTCAAATATGCAAATTGAATGGTTTGAAATTTTATACACTGGAATTTTTTCTGCTGGCATCGGATATACACTTCAAATTATTGCTCAACATAAAGCTAATCCTGCTCCAGCTGCTATTATTTTATCAATGGAGTCAGTCTTTGCTGCGATAGCAGGTTGGATACTTTTAAATCAAGTTTTAGACACACAAAAAATACTTGGATGTCTTGCAATATTTATTGGAGTCATTATAGTACAACTTGTACCAATAATAATTAAACAAAAATGAGTGATAAATTAGACGTAGTTGGGATTGGAAATGCCATGGTAGATGCCATAATTCCTTCAAATCAAAGCGAGATTGAAAAGCATAAAATTAATAGAGATTCAATGAATCTTATTGATGAAAATTTAAAAAATAATTTACATGAAAGTTATTCTATTAGAGAAATGGCAGGTGGAGGTTCACTTGGTAACTCCATGTTTGGTATCACCTCTTTTGGTGGCAATGGAAGTTTTATTGGTAAGATAAAAAACGATGAAGTTGGAATTTTTCTTCAAAAAGATATGGTCAGAGAAGGTTTGCAATTTCCACTAGGGTTTACTTCACCAGATATTTCTACAGGATGTTGCACAATTTTTGTTGAGGAAGATGGGACAAGAACAATGTGTACATTTTTAGGAGCAGGAACATTAATCGGACCAGACGATATTAATGATCAACATATAAAAAATCATAAAATAGCTTATTTAGAAGGCTACTTGTGGGATAATGAAAATGCAAAAAAAGCTATGAAGAAAATGGTAGATATTTGTAAAGCAGATAATCAACAAATTGCTTTTACCTTGTCAGATCTTTTTTGTGTTGATAGGCATAGAGATTCTTTTAAAGAATTAATTGAGAATGATGTAGATATTCTTTTTGCTAACGAAGATGAAATTAAGGCTCAATCTGAACAATTAAACTTTGATAATGCTGTAGAGTATGCAAAATCATTAAATATGACAGTGGCTATAACAAGAGCTGAGAAAGGCTCAGTTATTGTAGAGAAAGATAATGTAATTGAGGTTAATCCAATTCAAGTAGATAAAGTTGTTGATACAACAGGAGCTGGCGATCTTTATGCAGCTGGATTGTTGTTTGGTATTGCTAGAGACAAAGACATTTCTACTTGTGGAAATTATGCCAGCATTGCTGCTGCAGAAATCATTTCACATTATGGCGCAAGACCTTTAGTAAAATTATCTAATTTAATTTAGCCAATAACTTATCTTTATTTTTTTTATCACAAAAAGAATATTTAATTGCATTATGAGTAAGTGAGGTTAGTTGTTTCTCATTTAAACCTAGATCTTCCATGACTTTGTATTCACCTTTAATAGTTGCATTAAAA
>CACOVJ010000011.1 GCA_902630465.1 uncultured Alphaproteobacteria bacterium
ATTTCCACTTAATAGAACAACCAATACTATTAAACTGATTAATAGGACCTTCTCCGTTATTTTTAATATTGATCATTGCATTGAAAAGATCTCTTTCAATATTGGAGTCTAGGCTAGAGTTCATAACTCCTGAATCTATTCTACCTCTATATTTTAATTTAAGATTTTTATCGAATCCAAAAAAATCAGGAGTACAAACGGCGCTATAATTTTTTGCAACTTCTTGAGTTTCATCATAAAGATAGGGGAAATTAAATCTATATTTTTCAGAAAATATTTTCATATTATCGAAAGAATCATCTGGATATTTACTAACATCATTAGACATAATAGCTATTGTATTTATAGAGTGAGCTAAAAGTTCATCAGCATCTTTTTTTAATCTACTTGCAATAGCTTTTACATATGGGCAATGGTTGCAAATAAAAACAATTACTGTGCCATTCAAACCTCTTCCCTGGTCTAAAGACACCATTTCATCATTTATATTTTTAAGATTAAACTCAGGTGCTAAAATATTTAATTTATCATTTGGGGCATTTACAGGCATGTTTTTTTATTATATTCTAATTTTTATGGGCTTAGTAACATCTAGTGCTAAAACTAACAATCACAATCTCTACTTTTCTAAAGATGAACTTGCCAAAATCCTCAATATGTATTCTAAAGGGGTATCAAGCGGTGAATGGAAAGATTATGCTATTGATTTTAATAAAAATGAGGCATTTTTTTACATATTTAAACATAGTTTAGCAGCTCCAGAGTGCATATTAAATAAATCAATTGAAAGAAAAAAAAGAAAAATTTTTTATAATTTAAAATCTAAAAATCATAATAAAAAATATGAAAATTTAGATCTACTATTGTCATCACTGAATAGAAAAATATTTAAAATTTTAGATTAACTTTTACTCCCACTCTATAGTTCCAGGGGGTTTTGAAGTAAAGTCATATAAGACTCTATTTATTCCTTTGACATTATTAATTATACGAGAAGATATTTCTTTTAGTTGATTACTGGTAAACATATAAAAATCTGCTGTCATTCCATCAACTGAAGTTATCGCTCTAATTGAAACCGTAAAGTTGTATGTTCTTTCATCTCCCATCACTCCAACTGATTTTACTGGTAATAAAACTACAAAAGCTTGCCAAATTTTATTATAAAGTTTTTTCTCTTTAAGATATTTAATAAAAATATCATCTGCTTGTTGTAAAATTAATATCTTTTTTTTATCAATTACTCCTGGTATTCGTATCGCTAAACCTGGACCAGGAAAGGGATGTCTCAAAAGTAAATGTTTATTTATTTTCAATTGTTTTCCAACATTTCTTACTTCATCTTTAAATAATTCTCTTAAAGGTTCTATGACTTTAAGTTTCATTTTTTTTGGCAGACCGCCAACATTATGATGACTTTTAATCTTAGCAGTAGGACCACCAAAGAATGGGATGCTTTCTATTATATCTGGATATAGAGTTCCTTGTCCCAAATAATCTACATTAGATATTTTTTTAGCAGCTTTATCAAAAACTTCTATAAATGTCCTACCGATAATTTTTCTTTTTTTTTCAGGATCAGATACGTTTTTTAAATTCTTTAAAAAAATATTGGAAGCATTAATTTTAATAAAGTTATTTCCAAATTTTTTGGAAAATATTTTTGATACCTCATTAGCTTCATTTTTTCTTAAAAGACCATGATTCACAAAAATACAGTAAAGATTTTTGTTAACAGCCTTATTCAATAAATATGCAGTGACTGTAGAATCTACACCTCCTGATAAACCACAAATTATTTTTTTATTTTTAATATTTTCTTTTAATTCTGAAATCTTGTTTTCAATAAATTTTTGAATTTTAAATTTATTTTTTATATTTGCGATATTGAAAACAAAATTATGAATTATTCTTGAACCAAAATCTGTATGATAAACCTCTGGATGAAATTGAAGACAATAAATTTTATTATTAATATTTTCAATAGAAGAAATAATCTTGTTGTTTGATAAAGATGTTATTGTAAAAAGTTTTGGTATTTTATTAATATTATCTCCATGTGACATCCATACTGCGAATTTATGTTTACTAATTCCTTTAAATAAAAGCGATTTTTTTTTAATATTTACAATAGTGTGACCATACTCTCTATTCTTGGAACGTTTTACTATGCCATTCAAATTTTTTGTAATTAATTGCATACCATAACAAATAGCTAGAATTGGTTTTTTTATTTTTATAATTTCTTGATTTAATTTTGGAGCATTTTTGTCAAGCACTGATCTTGGTCCTCCAGATAGAATAAATGCCGATGGTTTAATTTGATTTAAGATATTTTTTGTAATTTTATTAAAAGGATAGACAAGACAAAAGACTTCTAACTCTCTAATTCTTCTTGCAATTAATTGTGTATATTGTGATCCATAATCTATAATTAGAATAGTTTCTATTTTATTCTTCATTTAATCTAAATCCCCTTGATATTATAAATATTTCACTTGATTCTTGTCTTGATGAATTTGGCTTAAAATATTCAACTTTATCAAAAATTTGTTTTAGTTTTTTAACTATCTCTTTTTCTTCCTCTCCCTTCCAAATTTTGAATATTAATGAACCTTTATTTTTTAAAATTATTTCTAATCTTTCTATAATTTCATATATTAATCGACTTATCCTCAGATGATCTGTTGATTGATGTCCAGTAGTATTAGGAGCTAAATCAGATAAAACTAAATTAAATTTATTTTTTAGATTATTAAAATCATATTTTAAAAAGTCCTCTCTATAAAAGGATATATTTTGAATATTTATTTTCATATCCAATAAATCAAAACAAGTTATATTAGTTTTAGAATTGTAGTTTAAAATTATTTGTGTCCATCCCCCTGGTGAAGACCCCAATTCTAGTATTTCTTTAGAATTCTGAATTATTTTATATTTTTCCTCAATTTCTTCTAGTTTAAAAGCAGCTCGATTTAAATACCCTAATTGTTTGGCTTTCTTAACAAACTGATCATTTTTTTGTCGATAAACCCAGTTTTTTGATTTCATAAAAGATAATAAAAGCTAACAAAAAATTGTTTTTTAGCAACTTTAATATATATGAAATGTACGATAAATAATGAAAAGATCAATATTTATAGCTTTCTTAATACTTGCCGCTGTTGTTGGATGGATTGGATCTGGTCAATTCTCTAATAATGTAGTTGCAAAAGACGATAATTCAGAGTCAATCACTGAAACAGAAAATACTTATTCTCAAGATACAGATAATAATGAAAACGAAGACTTCACGTTTTCTGTTGAAACAAAAATTTTTACTTCTAGCTTAATTGATCAATCTATTGAATTACAAGGTCAAACCATTCACAATAAAAAAATTGACGTAAAATCTGAAATATCTGGAAACATAGAAAAAATTGAATTTACGAGGGGAGATAAAGTATCGCAGAATTCTGAAATGATTTTAATTTCACCAGAAGATAGAAACGAAAAGCTTTTAAGTGCAAAAAAAGATCTAGAAAGACTTAACAAAGAATTAATTTTAAACGAAAAAAATAGAGATAATTTATTAAGACAAAATGTTGAAAGAATTGAATTATACGAAATTGAATATGCATCTGCAAAACAACTGATTGATAAAGGTTTAAGTTCAAAATCAAAATTAAGTTTAGCATCATTTAATCTTGCTAATGCTAAAGCTGATAGAGAAGACATTAAAATAAAATTTGAATCTACTTTAGCAAATCTTGAAGCACAAATTTCAAATGTAAAATCAATTTTAAAAAATATAAAACTTGATATAGAAAAAACAACTATCAGAGCGCCTTTTGATGGAATCATTTCAGAAAAAATGGTTGAGGAAACTGAATTTATTTCAATCGGAACACCTCTATTCACTATAATTGATCTAGACCCTATCAAAATTGAAGGCTATCTATCTGAATTTGATGTAAATAAAGTTAGTGTGGGTACTAAAGCAGTGATTGAAGATAGTAATGGTATCAAAAAAGATGGATTAATATCTTTTATTTCCCCATCTGCTGAAACAAGTACAAGAACATTCGAAATTACTATTGAAGCAGATAACAATGATCTATCATACAAAAGTGGCATAACCACTAAAATAATTATCAAAGGATCGGAACTTAAAGCACATAAAATACCACCCTCAATATTGACTCTATTAGATGATGGCACTGTAGGTGTTAAAGCTGTAGATAATAATAATCAAGTTACTTTCTATCCAACTAAAACAATCAAAGATACAATAGATGGAATGTGGGTTTCTGGATTACCGCAAAAAGTAAATTTAATTGTAAGTGGTCAAGAATATATAAGTATTGGTGAAACAATAAACTAATCTTAATGAAAATTAATTTAATAGATTACGCAATTAGCCACTCCCGAGTATTTATGGGAATTCTTATTTTTATTATTTTTTCTGGAGCATCGACTTATATTACAATGCCAAAAGAATCATCTCCAGATGTTAGTATTCCAATAGTTTATATTTCTCTTCATCAAGATGGAATTTCAGCACAAGATTCTGAAAGACTTTTAGTTAAGCCCATAGAAGATGAAGTAAAAACTGTTGAAGGTGTAAAAGAAGTAAGATCAACAGCCTATTCAGGTGGGGGTAATGTTTTATTAGAATTTGATGCTGGATTTGACTCTGATCAAGCTATGCTGGATATTAGAGATAAAGTTGACAGAGCTAAAGGTGATCTTCCAAATGAAGCAGATGAGCCTTCAGTTAATGAAGTTAACATAAGTACATTTCCTATTCTTTCAATTTCATTAAGTGGAGATGTTCCTAATAGAACACTTCAAGATCTAGCTGACATTTTACAAGATGACATTGAAACCATTCCAAGTGTTTTAGAAGCTAAAATTGGAGGAAAAAGAAATGAGCAAGTTGATATTTTAATAAATCCAACTGCTGTTGAAAGTTACGGTATCAATCTAGAAAGTCTTATTAATATTGTTAGAGAAAATAATATGATGGTATCTGCTGGTGGACAAGATACCGGTGATGGTAGTTTTGATATAAAAGTTCCTGGTTTATTTGAAACAATTGAAGATGTTTTAAATACACCTGTAAAAACTAGCGGCGATTCAGTAATAACTTTTAGAGATATAGCAGAAGTAAAAAGAACATTTGAGGACAGACAATCTTATGCAAATGTTAATGGATCAAATTCAATAACCATTGATGTTTCAAAAAGGATTGGTGAAAATATAATAAATACTATTGATGAAGTAAAAAAGGTTGCTTCAAAAACCAAAAAAACCTTTCCAGAAAATGTAGAAATTTCTTTTGGCAATGATCAATCTAAAGGTATTAAAACTATGCTGAACAGTCTGCAGAACAATGTTATAGCAGCTATAATACTAGTTTTAATTATTATCTTAGGAGCTTTGGGAGTAAGATCAGGTTTATTAGTCGGTGTATCTATTCCAGGATCATTTTTATCAGGCTTATTAGCTCTATCTGTGATGGGTTTTACTATAAATATAGTAGTATTATTTGCTCTAATTTTATCCGTTGGACTTTTAGTCGATGGAGCAATTGTTGTTGTAGAATATGCGGATAGAAAAATGAAAGAAGGTCTTGGCGTAAAAGATGCTTTCGCAAACGCATCAAAAAAAATGTCACTACCAATTATATCATCAACAGCAACTACATTAGCAGCCTTTCTTCCGCTAATTTTCTGGCCTGGTATAGCTGGTGAATTTATGAAATATTTACCAATAACACTTATATGTGTTCTTATTTCTTCGTTGTTTATGGCACTACTTTTTGTCCCAGTTTTAGGTTCTATTTTAAATACTGTATCAAGAATACTTCTACAATTCATTGTTCCATCACTAATATCACTAATTTTTTACAATCTATTATCTTATGGACTTGGATTATTAGAGCTTCAAGCTTTTAGTTTGTTTATAACAATTGGAAAATATTTACTCAGCTTAACTTTATTTATATTTGTATTTATCAAAATAATACCAAGAGTTTATAAAATTTCAGAAAATGTAAATTCAACAAATAAATTAGTTTCTAAAAATGCAAAAATCTTATCTTCAGAATCAAATGAACCTGTTTTAAACGTAACTGGTTTTGTTGGGTTTTATGCAAAAATATTAAATTTCTTATTATTTCATCCTTTAAAGGTGATGATTAGTGCTTTAGTAATATTAATTGCTGTAAACTATACGTATACTCAAGTTGGAGAAGGTGTTGAATTTTTCCCAGACGTTGAACCAGATCTTGCAAAAATTGTAGTTTTTGCAAGAGGTAATCTTTCTGTCGAAGAAAAAAAAGAATATGTATCAAGAGTTGAAAATATTATTTTAAAACTCCAATCAGATAGACAAGAATTTAAAAATATTTATTCTTTAAGTGGAAATGTTAGTGAGCAATCAGAAGCTTCAGAAGACTTTATAGGGTCAATAAGTTTGGAATATACAGACTGGGATAAAAGAAGGAAATCCAAAGTTATACTTGCAGAGATTTTAAATGCAGCAAAAAGTATAAATGGCATTAAAGTAGAATCAAGAGAACAACAAGGTGGACCTGGAGAAGGTAAGCCAATTAATATTAAATTAACTAGTGATAATAAAAAACTTTTAATTGCAGAAGGAATCAAACTTAAAAAATTCATGGATAATTATCCAAATTTAATGAACGTTGAAGATAATTTACCAGCCCCTGGAATAGAATGGGAAATTAATGTGGATAGAAAACAAGCATCCAAATTTGGTGCTAATATTTCATCTATTGGAAACGTTATAAAACTTGCAACCAATGGCCTTAAACTTGGGGAATATAGACCTGATGATAGTAATGAAAGTATCCCACTTTTTCTTCGTTACCCCAACGAGGGAAGAACACTTGATAGAATTGATAATTTAAGAGTAACCACCTCAAATGGTTTAGTTCCAATTTCAAATTTTGTTGAAGTAGTTCCAAATAATAGAACAGGAAATATTATTAGAGTAGACTCAAAAAATGCGATTAATATTCAGGCAGATGTAGAACCTGGAACATATCCTGATGGAAAAGTTAAAGAACTCGAGTATGTATTGGGAATATCAGATATCGCTCCTTCTTGGAGAGGAAGAACATTAGATTTACCTCGCTATCAATTAGATAATAAAGTAAGAGCAGAACTTATAGGAGAGAACGAAGATCAAAAAGAAGCTCAAGAATTCTTAACTGGAGCTTTTGGTGTTGCACTATTTTTAATGTTAATGATACTTCTTTTACAATTTAATAGCTTTTACAGTGCATTCTTAATTCTTTTTGCAGTAGTCATGTCAACTGCGGGTGTATTTATAGGTTTAATGGTAACAGCACAACCATTTGGTATCGTTATGTCAGGAGTTGGAGTTATTGCACTTGCAGGAATAGTCGTAAACAATAATATCATATTAATTGATACATTTGATTTTTTAAAAACTAAAACATCAAATATTAGAGAAGCTATTATTAAAACAGGTGCACAGAGACTTAGACCAGTTTTACTTACAACAACCACAACAGTACTAGGTTTATTACCTATGGTAACAATGACAAATGTTGACTTTATATCAAGAGAAATAACTAGAGGATCACCAGATACTCAGTGGTGGGTTCAATTATCAACAGCAATTGTATTTGGGCTACTTTTTGCAACATTTCTTACATTAGTTGTGACACCATCTGCTTTGATGTTTAGAGAAAATATTAAAAATTGGTATAAGAATAAAATCTCTAGTTAAATTTTTTTTTATAATTTTTTAAATCTATGACTATTAAATCTATTACTGTCTATTGCTCATCTTCAGATAAATTAAGTAACAAATATTATCAAGATGCAGAAGAAATTAGTAAATTAATATCATCATTCAAAATAAATATTGTTTATGGTGGAGCAAAAGTTGGAATAATGGGTATAATTGCTAAGACAGCTAAAGAATCTAAAAATAAAGTTACTGGAGTGATCCCATATTTTTTATCTAAAAAAGAAATAATTTTTGAAAATATAGATGATTTAAAAATAGTAAATAATATGTCCGAAAGAAAAAAGTTACTCTTTGAATTAGGTGACGCATTTTTGGCTTTACCAGGAGGAACAGGGACCTTAGAGGAAATAGTAGAAGTTGTTTCATGGAAAGTAATGGGAATTCATGATAAACCAATAATTTTTTTTAATAAAAACAATTTCTGGAATAATCTATTTAAACAATTTAAATTTTTTGAAGATGAAAAATTTTCAAATAAAAATTTACAAAACAGTTTTCACATTATAGACACTATTGATCAATTAAAAAATATATTAATTAAATGGCAAAAATAAAAGTTAAAAATCCTGTAGTTGAAATGGATGGAGACGAAATGACCAGAATTATCTGGGAATACATTAAAGATCAATTAATTTTGCCCTATCTTGATATTGATATCAAATATTTTGATCTTGGAGTGATTAAAAGAGATGAGACTAATGATCAAATTACAATAGACGCAGCTGAAGCAGTTAAAAAATTTGGTGTAGGAATAAAATGCGCAACAATTACACCAGATGAAAATCGAGTAGAAGAATTCAAATTAAAACAAATGTGGCGATCTCCAAATGGAACAATAAGAAACATACTTGGAGGAACTATATTTAGACAACCAATTATATGTAAGAATGTTCCAAGAATAATTACAAATTGGAACCAGCCAATTGTAGTTGCTAGACATGCCTTTGGAGATCAATATAGAGCAACAGACACATTAATAAATAAACCAGGTACACTTAAAATGGTTTTTGAACCTAAAGATGGATCTGAAGGATTTATAAAAAATGTATATGAATTTGAAAAATCTGGAGTAGCTCTATCAATGTATAACTTAGATAATTCAATTAAAGACTTTGCAAGGGCATGTTTTAATTATGGATTAAACCTTGGTTGGCCGGTTTATCTTTCTACTAAAAATACTATTTTAAAAATCTACGATGGAAGATTTAAAGATTTATTTCAGGATGTTTTCGACTCTGAATTTAAAGATCAGTTTAAAGAAAAAGATATAATTTATGAACACAGATTAATAGACGATATGGTAGCTTCAGCATTAAAATGGGAAGGTAATTTTATTTGGGCTTGTAAAAATTATGATGGAGACGTTCAATCAGACTCTGTTGCTCAGGGATTTGGATCACTAGGCTTAATGACTAGTGTATTGATGACGCCTGATGGAAGAACAGTTGAAGCTGAAGCGGCACATGGAACTGTTACTAGACATTATAGAAATCATCAGAAAGGTATAGAAACTTCAACTAATCCAATTGCATCAATTTTTGCATGGACAAGAGGTTTAAGTTTTAGAGGAGAATTTGATGGTAACAATGAATTAATAAATTTTGCAAAAAATTTAGAGGAAACATGTATTAAAACTGTAGAAAACGGTGAAATGACAAAAGATTTAGCAATATTAATAAACAGAGATCAGAAATGGTTAAACACTCAAGATTTTTTAAAAGCAATAAAAAACAATTTTCGAACTAACTAATAGAATTTAATTTATTTTCTACGTACTTTATACTTTCGTTAATTTGACTAAAGTCTGTTCCACCTCCTTGAGCAAGATCTTTTCTTCCACCTCCACCCTTACCACCAAGAATATTTGAAATTTCTTTTATTTCTTTTGAAGCATCAAAAATATCTGCAATATCTTCAGTAACTCCCAATACTATAGATAATTTATTTTTATTTTTTGAAATTATTAATGAAATACTTAGTTTACTGTATTGTTTTTTTTGCTCATCAATAAACGTCTTCAAAGATTTATTAGGATAATCATCAGCTATTAAATATATAAAATTTAAGTCTCTGATTTTTTTTACAACAATATTGTCAATATTTTTTGATATAGAGATATTTTGTTTTAATTTTTCGTATATCTGGCTTAATTCTTTAATAAGTAAACCTTTTTCATCAGATTGATTTTTAAAATTATAATCTACGTTAATTTTTTTGATTTTATTTTTTAAATCTTCAATCTGATAATCTTGGTTTTTATTTTTTTCTAATATGTTGACTTCTATTTCTTTAATATATTTATCTACTGCAATATTAGATACGGCCTCTATTCTTCTAATTCCAGAAGCAACACTAGATTGATTAGTTATTTTAAATTTGCTTATTTCTCCTAATTTAACAACATGAGTTCCACCACATAATTCTTTTGAAAAGAATGATCCATTTTCTTGACCCATTGTTACTACTCTTACTTCATCACCATATTTTTCTCCAAATAATGCCATCGCACCCTCTTCAATAGCTTTTTTATGATCGATAACTTTAATTTCAACAATTCCATCTTTTTGAATCTGATCATTTACAATTTCTTCAACTTTCATGAGCTGATCTTTCTCAATTGGATTATTATGACTAAAATCAAATCTAAGTTTTTCTGAATTTACAAGTGAACCCTTCTGTGTAACATGCTTACCTAGTGTTTTTCTTAGAGCAGCATGCAACAAATGAGTTGATGAATGATTATATTTAATTAAGTCTCTATTCCTTGTATTAATGCTTGCCTTAATGGTATCGTTAATATTGCATTCCCCACTAATTACTTTACCTTTGTGAAGAAAATAGTTTCCGAATATTTTTGTTGTATTGATAACTTCAAACTTAAAGTTATCATTTTCGAAAAAACCCTGATCACCAATTTGACCACCACTCTCTCCATAAAAAGGTGTTTGATTTAATAATATAATTGCTTCTTGATCTTGTTTAATTTTATTTACTGATTTACTCTCTGATATTAATGAAATTATTTTGCAATCAGCCTCTATATCCGAATATCCTAAAAATTCTGTAGGCTCTATTTTAGAAGTTATTTCAAACCAAATGCTGTCATCCTGAATGTCTCCCGTACCTTTCCAGCTTTGTCTTGCTCTTTCTTTCTGATCTAACATTTTTTGTTCAAATGTTTTTATATCGACCTCAATATTTTTACTTTTTAAATAATCTTGTGTTAAGTCTAAGGGAAATCCGAAGGTATCGTATAATTTAAATGCTACTTCTCCATTAAATATATTGGTTGAGTTAGAAATCTCCTCGTCTAAAATTTTTATACCTTTTTCAACTGTTTCTTTGAATTTTGATTCTTCATTTAAAAATGTATTCAAGATGAGATCTTTTGCCCTATCTAATTCAGGATATGAATTTTTAATTCCATCAAGAAAAATAGGAAATAGTTTGTGAAATACAGGTTCTTTATTTCCTAAAGAATGTGCATGTCTCATTCCTCTTCTCATTATTCTTCTTAAAACATAACCTCTACCTTCATTTGAAGGCATTACCCCATCAGCAATTAAAAAAGAGGATGATTTTAAATGGTCTGCAATTACTCTATGACCAGGATTTTTAATTGAACTTTCATCTCCACAAAGCTTTGTTGATTCATTTATTATTGGTTGAAATAAATCTGTTGAATAATTATCATTAGAGCCATCTAATAGAGCTGTCATTCTCTCTAATCCCATACCAGTATCAATAGATGGTTTTGGCAAATTTACTCTCTCAGACTTAGATATCTGTTCATATTGCATAAAAACTAAATTCCAAATCTCTATGAATCTATCACCATCTTCATTTGGTGATCCCGGAGGACCACCTTCGTATTTATCACCGTGATCATAAAATATTTCAGAACATGGACCGCAAGGACCAGTTTCACCCATTGACCAAAAATTATCAGATGTACTAATTTTTATAATTTTATTTTCTGACAATCCTGCTATTTTTTTCCATAAATCAAAAGCTTCATGATCCTCTGAATAAACAGTTACCAAAAGTCTGTCTTTGTTTATTGAATATTCTTTGGTGATTAGTTTCCATGCTAATTCTATTGCTAGTTCTTTAAAATAATCTCCAAAAGAAAAATTCCCTAACATTTCAAAAAAAGTATGGTGTCTTGTCGTATATCCTACATTATCTAAATCGTTGTGTTTACCACCTGCTCTTACACATTTTTGAGCAGTAGTTGCTCTATTATAATCTCTTGTCTCTTTACCTGTAAAAATATTTTTAAATTGGACCATACCAGAGTTAGCAAACATTAGAGTGGGATCATTATCTGGTACTAGAGAGCTAGAACTAATTATCTCATGTGCATTTTTTTTAAAATAATTGAGAAATGTTGACCTAATCTGATTTGAATTCATGAAAAGGTATTATAACTTGAAAACTATATTGTCTAAATAAAAAAGCGCCTATTTTGAAACAGGCGCTAATCAAATAATATTTATTATTCTTTTACTTCTTCAGCTTCTTTTTCTTTATTATCTACTTTTCCTTCCATCATAGCTTTTTCAACTATTCCTGCATTTTGAAGTATTTGATTTTCAATCTCTTTGGCTATGGTTGGATTATCATTCAGAAAAGTTTTAACATTTTCTCTGCCTTGACCAATTTTAGTGTCTTTATAAGAAAACCATGATCCAGATTTGTCGATTATTTCCGCTTTTACTCCAAGATCAACAAGTTCTCCTAGCTTAGATATTCCTTCACCATACATAATATCAAATTCAACTACCTTGAAGGGTGGCGCTACCTTATTTTTCACAATTTTAACTCTTGTTTGATTTCCAATAATCTCATCTTTATCTTTTATAGCTCCAATTCTTCTAATATCCATTCTAACTGATGAATAGAATTTTAGTGCATTACCACCTGTAGTAGTTTCAGGACTTCCAAACATAACCCCGATTTTCATTCGTAATTGGTTAATAAATACAACTAGAGTGTTAGACTGCGCAATAGAGCTTGTTAGTTTTCTCAATGCTTGGCTCATTAATCTTGCTTGTAAACCTGGCAAAGAGTCTCCCATATCTCCTTCAAGTTCTGCTCTAGGCACAAGAGCGGCAACAGAGTCGATAACTAATACATCGATACCTCCAGACTTAATTAGTGAGTCAGCTATTTCTAACCCTTGCTCTCCTGTATCAGGTTGTGAAATTAACAACTCTTCAAGATTTACACCAAGCTTCTTAGCATATGCTGGATCTAAAGCATGCTCAGCATCAATAAATGCACAGTTTCCACCTTGTTTTTGTGACTCAGCTACAATATGGGTAGCTAATGTTGTTTTACCTGAACTTTCAGGTCCATATATTTCTATAATTCTGCCTTTAGGCACTCCACCAATTCCTAAGGCAATATCAAGACCTAAAGATCCCGTAGATATAGCCTCAATATCAACATTAGTTTTTGAGCCCAATTTCATTATTGAGCCTTTTCCATAATTCTTTTCTATTAAGCTTACTGCTGCTTCCAGAGATTTACTTCTATTTGCTTTATCCATTGAATTCTCGTTATTTACTACCTTTAATTTAGCTTGAGACATTACATTTCTCCATTAATTTCCTAAGTTTTTATTAAGATTCTTGCAAATCATGTTTTCTTGTACACCTTTTGTTCTCATTTTAAAAGTTCTATTTTTGTTCTTTTTTTAAAATTACATTAACTAATTGAAAAATAGTATTTTTTACAAATTAAATAAATTTTAATATTACTTGAATTAATATTATCATTTGATAAATCACCGTTTTTTTAAATTAATGACTAAATTGCCTAAAAATTATAAACCTACTCAAAAAGAAAAATTTATGAATGCTAAAATGAAAGAATATTTTAGGTTAAAACTAATAAATTGGAAAAATGAACTTTTGAAAGAATCCTCTCAGACTTTAAATAATTTACAGAATGAGAACGAAGCAAAGCCAGATATAACAGATAGGGCTTCAGAAGAAATAGATAGATCATTCGAACTAAGAACGAGAGATAGAGAACGTAAACTAATTAACAAAATAAATGCAGCTCTAAAAAGAATTGAAGACGGTTCATATGGATATTGTGATGAGACAGGTGACCCAATTAGCATTAAAAGATTAGAGGCTAGACCAGTTGCAACATTGAGCTTAGAAGCTCAAGAAATGCATGAAAGAGCTGAAAAAAGAATAAGTTAGTTGTTTAAAACATATGTCAGAGATTCATATTAGTGAACTCACTCCAGGTACGTTTGTTATAAATGTAGATAAAGAAGTCGAATGGGGAATAGGTCAAGTACAATCATCAATAAATAATAAAATTACTATTAATTTTGAAAATGTTGGAAAAAAAACTATAAACCCAAAAGAAGTTGAATTAAAAATAATAGATATTAATGGAACTAATTGATCAGTATTTAAGAAAAGTAAATTATCTCAGAGTTTCTGTTACAGATAGATGTGATTTACGTTGTGTTTATTGCATGAAAGAAAAAATGCAATTTTTACCAAGAAAAGATATTTTAACACTAGAAGAGATAGAAAGACTTTGTGATAATTTTATAGATTTAGGAGTTGAAAAAATACGCCTTACTGGTGGTGAACCTTTAGTAAGGTCTGATATTATAAAATTAATTAAGAAATTAAATTATAAAAAATCAACAACTAAATTAAAAGAAATTACACTTACAACTAATGGAACTTTGTTGAAAAAATTTGCAAAAGAATTAAAAATAAATGGAGTAAATAGAATTAATGTTTCATTAGATACAATTAATCCTGAAAAATATAATCAAATTACAAGATTTGGAAATATTAATAAGGTTTTTGATGGCATTAACGAAGCTATTAATGAGGGAATTAAGATTAAAATTAATACAGTAGTTATTAAAAATTTTAATGAAAATGAAATTGAAGATTTAATTAATTGGACCAACTCTAAAAAAATTGATTTAACATTTATAGAAGTAATGCCAATGGATGAAACTGATGTTTCAAGAGAATATCAATTTACATCACTTACTGAGATATTTAATAATCTTAATAAAATCTACAACTTCAAAAAAAGTAATCATAACACTGGGGGGCCAGCAAGATTTTATATTAGTGATAATTTGTCTGTAAAAATTGGATTTATTAGTCCATTAACTAATAATTTTTGTGCAAGTTGTAATAGAGTAAGAATATCAAGTACAGGTAAGTTATTCATGTGTCTTGGTCAAAATGATTATGTTGATTTTATGGACATTATGAGAAAAGATTATAGCGATAATTATATTAAAGAAAAAATTAAACTTGCTCTTAATATTAAACCAAAAAATCATGATTTCATGATTGGCTCTAAAATTAATCAATATATGAAACGACATATGAACGTAACAGGAGGATAATGAAATTTCATTTTTTATCATCAGATAATCCGGAGGCAAAAGAGGCTGAGAATAAATTTATTAGTATGTATGGTCAAAATACTGCTGAAAATTCTGATTATATAATTCCAATTGGTGGAGATGGTCTTCTACTAAAATCACTTCATAATATGAACAATTTAAATAAGCCATTTTTTGGAATTAATTTTGGCTCAATTGGTTTTTTAATGAATAACATTGTTGATCAAGATTTAAATGAAACAGTGTCTAATTCTAAAAAATCTTACTTTAAACCTTTAAAAATGACAGCTAAAAGCGTAGATAATCAAGTATTTGAAGCTTATGCATACAATGAAGTTTCGATAATGCGACAAACTCATTTGGCCTCAAAAATAAAAATAAAAATTAACGATCAAATTAAAATGAAAGAATTAATTTGTGATGGAGTATTAGTATCAACTTCATCTGGAAGTACAGCTTATAATTTATCAGCACATGGAAGTATTTTACCACTAGATTCAAATATTTTAGCATTAACTCCGATTAGTGCATTCAGACCTAGAAGATGGAGAGGAGCTTTATTATCTGAAACAAATAAAATAGAATTTAATGTATTAGACAACAAAGATAGGTCTTCAAGTGTAACTGCTGATAATATTGAATTTAGGAATATTGAAAAAGTCAATGTTGAATCTTCTAATGATAATAAATGTTTAGTGCTATTTGATAGCAAACATTCAATAGAGGATAAAATTTTAAACGAACAATTTAATTTTTAAAAAAATTAAATTTTCTTAAATACACAGATTTTATTTCCATCAGTATCTCTAATATAAGCGTAATAGTCCTGTCCATGTCGAGGTCCTGGTGCACCCTCATCTTTAGCTCCAAGATTGATCCCTATCTTATAAAATTCTTCAACCGCTTTTTTTGAATTAGCTTTAAATGTAATCATCATACCATTGCCAATAGTTGCTTTTTTCTTGTTATGAGGTTTTATTAAATAAAGTTCAATTTTTTTTGGTGATTTTATTTTTGAATAACCATAATATCTACTATGTGTTAATACTTTTCTAATTTTTAAAGGCTTTAAAATTTTGCTGTAAAAACTACCAGATTTTTTGAGATTATTTGTTCCTATTGTAATAAAAGAAAACATAAACTACTCATAAATTTCACTTTTTGTTTCAAGTTTAATTTGGTAGCCTCGGCCGGACTTGAACCGGCACTCCCAAAAGGGCAAGGATTTTAAGTCCTTTGTGTCTACCATTCCACCACGAGGCCAATGAAGATCTAATATCAAACTATTGAACTTTTTCCACCATTTAATTTAATCATATTTATTATATCATCTACCACAGGTTGAGTCGAAGTCATATTCCATGAAGATACAACTATGTTAACACCGCCTGTTTTTGCTGCTAGATTAAAGTAGGGATAACTTCCTATAGAGGAATCTTTATATTTGTCCTGAATATCTTTTAAAAAAATAGCTATTTTGCTCTCATAAAGATTCGTATTAATGGTTGTTACAATCTTAGGCTTTCCTCTTTTTAATTTCTTAATTAGCTCCAAAAACATAACTTGCATTATTTCTGGAACACCTGGTAGAACATATACATTTTTTATTTTAAAACCAGGAGCTGCCGTCATAGGATTCAAAATTAATTCAGATCCATTAGGCATCATAGCCATTCTTTGTCTACTTTCATTAAATTCACCTTTAGGATAATAATTATCTAATATTTTGAAAGCATCTTTGTTAACTTCATAAACTAAATTAAAAGCTTCCGAGATACTTTCGGAAGTTATATCATCATGGGTTGGGCCAATTCCTCCAGTTGTAAACACATAAGAGTATTTTTGACTATAATTAATCACTCTGTCAATTATAGTTTTTTTATCATCTTTAATAACAACAACTTCTTCTAATTTTATGCCCTCTTTAATCAAGCTTTTAGCTATAAAATTTGAATTTGAATCTTGTGTTCTTCCAGATAAAATCTCATCTCCTATAACAATAATTCCAGCTGTAAATGAACTCATAAGATTAATTGATATTTTGTATATATTATTTATTAATTGAGAATAATTATTTTTTAAATGAGACATAATAATATTCCAATATATTCAAAAAAAGATTTTGAAAATATGAGACAAGCTGGATCTTTAGCTGCTTATGTACTAGATTCTCTTTATGAAAAAATATGCACTGGTATAAGCACTTTAGAAATTAATGATATATGCCATGAAATAATTATTAAAAATAATGCTACTCCAGCACCTCTAAATTATAAAGGATTTCCTAAATCGGTATGTACATCTGTTAATCATGTTGTTTGTCATGGGATACCATCTGAGAAAAAAATACTAGAAGAAGGTGACATAATTAATGTTGATGTTACTGTTATTTTAAATGGATGGTATGGAGACAGCTCCAGAATGTTTGTTGCAGGAAAAACTAATAAAAAAAATTATAATTTTTTAAAATTAACCTATGAATCACTACTCGCTGGAATTGATGAAGCTGTTCCAGGCAATCATATTGGAGATATTGGAAATAAAATTCAAAATTTAGCTGAAAGTAATGGCTATTCTGTTGTAAGAGATTTTTGCGGACATGGAATTGGTAAAGAGTTTCACACTCCACCAAGTGTATTGCATTTTGGTGAACCTGGTGAAGGACCAAGGTTGGAACCTGGCATGTTTTTAACCATAGAACCTATGATTAATATAGGAGGTTGGCAAACTAAAATTCTTAATGATGGGTGGACCGCCGTTACTAAAGACAAATCGTTATCTGCTCAATTCGAGCACACTATTGGTATAACTGAAAATGGAAATGAAATATTTACATTATCTAAAAATGATACAGCTTTCCCAATAAAAGATATATAAGCATATAAAATGATACCAAGATATAATAGACCGGATATCGAAAAAATTTGGTCATTAGAAAATAAATTTAAAATTTGGACAAAGATAGAATGTCTTATAGCTGAAAAACAAGCAAATCTTGGAATAATTCCTGAGAAAGCAGCAAAGGACATCAAGAACAAAGCTAAATTTAATGTTAAAGAAATTGAAAAATTAGAAATTAAGACAAAACATGATGTAGTCGCTTACATTAATAACGTAAGTAAATATATCGGACCATCATCAAAATATTTTCATTTTGGAGTTACCTCTAGTGATATTATTGACACAACTTTTTCATTACAACTAAAACAAACTGCAGAAATAATAAAAAATAATTTAAATGAATGTATAAAAACTTTTAAAAATCTATCTAAGAAATATAAAAAAACTAAAATGATTGGTCGCAGTCACGGCATTCATGCAGAGCCAATTACTTTTGGTTTAAAACTAGCATCATTTTATTTTGAATTTAAAAGAAATCTTACAAGATTAAACCAAGCAATTGATGAAATTTCAATTTGTGCTATTTCTGGACCTGTAGGAACATATAATTCAATAGACCCAAGAATTGAAAAATATGTTGCTAAAAAATTAAAATTAAAACAGGAAGATATATCAACTCAAATAATTCCGAGAGATAGGCATGCTTATTTTTTTTCAGTTCTAGCTATTATAGCATCATCTGTTGAGAGATTTGCAGTAGAAATTAGAAATCTTCAAAAAAGTGAGGTTTTAGAGGTCGAGGAAAATTTTAGTGTCAAACAAACAGGTTCATCTGCAATGCCACATAAAAGAAATCCTGTACTTAGTGAAAATCTGACTGGTATTTCAAGGTTTATAAGAAGTGCTGTAATTCCTTCACTTGAAAATATTGTACTTTGGCATGAAAGAGACATAAGTCATTCTAGTGTTGAGAGAATTCTTACACCTGACATAACAATTGCTACTGACTTTATGCTAGCTAGATTAAATAATCTGCTTAAAAACTTAAAAATTTATCCAAAAAATATGGAAAGAAATTTAAATTTATTGGGAGGTTTATATAATTCACAAAACATAATGCTAAAATTAATTAAAAAAGGTTTACAAAGAGATTTAGCTTACAAAATAGTCCAGGATTGTGCAATGAAATCATGGAATAAAAATAGTAAATTTAATGAAAATTTGATTATGAATAAGCAATTAAATGATAAATTATCAAAAAAGGACATAAAAAAACTTATCGATGATAGAAATGATCTAAAAAAAATTGACTGGATTTATAAAAATAAAATTAAATAACCTTTATTTCTTATAATAATTAAACTATTTAATATATATGCCTATGTCAGCACAGCAAATCAAAAACTTTATAGAAGAAGCACTACCTGATTCTAAAGTTGAGATTGAGGATTTGAAAGGTGACGGAGACCACTATAGTGCAACAGTAACTTCAAAATCTTTTTTAGGAAAAACTAGAGTTGAACAACATAAGATGGTATATGATTCTTTAAGAGGAAGAATGGGTAGTGAGCTTCATGCTCTAAAACTTAAGACAATTACGGAGTAATTATGAATAATACAGATCATGTTTCACAAAATATAGAAAACGAAATCAAATCAAATGATGTTGTTTTATTTATGAAAGGCACACCTGTATTCCCTATGTGTGGTTTCTCAGCAGCAACAGTTGAAGTTTTGAATAAAATAGGTGTAAAATTTGAAAGTGTAAATGTTCTAGATAGTGATGAAATGAGAGAAGGAATTAAAAAATTTTCAAATTGGCCAACAATCCCACAACTATATGTAAAAGAAGAATTTATTGGTGGATGTGACATAGTTAGAGAAATGTTTGAAAGTGGTGAACTTTTAGAATTACTAAATACTAAAGGAATAGACGTTAGCCCGTCTTAAGTTGATAAAAGATTATTTTTTTAAAGGCATACTTTACACATGTATAGCCTCCATTTTTTGGGGACTACCACAACCACTTTTTTTTAATGAATTAAATCATATAGATACTTTTGAGATAGTTTTACATAGAGGTCTATGGTCCTTTGTCTTTCTATTTTTAATTTTACTAATAGTAACTAATATAAATGAGTTCTATGACTTATTTAAGTCTTCAAAAAAAATATTTGTACTTACATTAACTGCTTTTTTAATTGCTTCAAATTGGTCTTGTTTTATATATGCCGTTGGACAATCAAGAGTACAAGACGCATCAATGGGCTATTTTATTACTCCAATGATAAGTATAGTGCTAGGTAATATATTCTTAAAAGAAAAACTTACAAAGTACAAAACTACAGCTGTACTATTAATGTTATTTGCAATAATTTATTTATTTATAAGTTTGAAAGAAGTTCCCATATTAATAATTTTAATTGGTTCAACCTGGGCAGTATATGGTTTATTAAGAAAACATATCATGGTGAGTCCATCAATTGGACTGCTTTATGAGACATTTATAATTTCAATTTTTTCAG
Source organism: uncultured Alphaproteobacteria bacterium (assembly GCA_902630465.1). GTDB lineage: Bacteria > Pseudomonadota > Alphaproteobacteria > HIMB59 > CACPNW01. The sequence continues at coordinate 20,563 of CACOVJ010000011.1, forward strand.
TTCCCTATTTGATATTTATGTTCACTAATGGTGAAAGTAATTTTATTTCTATTGATCTTAAAACAACAATGTTATTAGTTTTAACAGGTGGGGTTACAATTTTTCCCCTATTTTTTTTTAATTTAGGACTTAAATATATCCAGCTTGGTTTAGCAGGTGTACTTTTTTATTTAGCTCCTTCTTTTCATTTTATAACTTCATATTTTATCTTGAATGAAGAAATATTATACGGGAAGATGATATCTTTTATAATAATCTGGATAGGTATTATATTCTATATTTATGATACGTATAAAATAAGATCTATCGAGAATAATACTCAATAACTAAATTTGGCTCCATTGTAACTGGATATGGAACGTCATGTATTAAAGGTGCTCTTAGAAAACGTCCTTTGAGTTCTTTAACGTCCACTTCTAAATACTCTGGTATCTCTCTTTCTTGTGAACTTATAGACTCAACAATTAAGTTAATTTCTTTACTTTTATCTTTGATAGAAATTTCATCACCATCTTTAACACTAAATGATGGTATATTTACTCTTTTTCCATTAACTTTAACGTGGCCGTGATTAACTAATTGTCTTGCAGAAAAAATTGTTGGAACAAACTTCATTCTATAAACAGTAGCATCTAACCTTCTTTCAAGGAGTTCAATAAGGATTTGACTAGTGTCCCCTTTTGTATTTGATGCTTTTTTAAAAATATTTCTGAATTGACGTTCAGTTAGATCGCCATAGTAGAATTTTAATTTTTGCTTTGCAAAAAGCTGGTTTCCATAATCGGATAGTTTTTTTCTTTGACCTTGTACACCATGTTGTCCGGGTTTTGAATTTCTTCTATTAAAAGGACTTTTTGGTCTACCCCAAAGATTTACACCTAATCTTCTGTCAATTTTATATTTAGTATTATGTCTTTTTGTCATTAATATGAGGCGTATATAGTGATTTAAATATTTATGTCAAATTGAATATGCCTAAATTTTGGCTCATTTAGTAAGTTTTTTTGTAATTCCCCATAAAGTCTGTAATTCTTTTTTTGTAAGCGATGATTTTAAATAAATATTATAAATATTGTTTTTCATACTATTAGTTTTTTCTTTTGGGACAAAAAAATTTTTACTTGAAAGATTATCAAATAAAAAATCAAAATATTTTGATAATTCCTCTTTATTTACATGATTATTTATTTCATTTTTGTTTTTAGATTTATTCAAGTTACTCAATTCAAAAACGCTATATGATATAATTGCAACGGCATGAGATAAATTCAATGAATTACTATTATTATTTGTATTGATTGAAAAAATTAAATCAGCTAGTCTAAGATCCTCATTAGATAATCCAGAGCTTTCTGGACCAAAAACGAAAGCTACTTTTTTATAATTAATCAAAATATTACTAATATTTTTAAAATTGTTTGTAACTTTCTTATTAAGGAATCTTTTTCGATTTGTTGTTGCTATAACATATGTAAACTTTTTTAGTGCATCACTTAAACTACTATACACTTTTACTTTACTTATTATTTTATCTGCTTTTTTTGCTGAATTAATAGACTTATTATTAAGCCAATTCTCTCTTGGGTTAACTATAATTAATTCTTTTAAAGAAAAGTTATTCATGACTCTTGCTACCATGCCAATATTCTCAGGTAACTGTGGTCTTACAAGAACTATACTTGGTTTATTTATGATCAATTTTTTTTCTTTAGATCATTAAATAATTTAAAAGTTATACTATCAAAAATAGCACTGTATGAAGCATCTATAATATTTGGAGAAACACCAATTGTCGTCCAATGTTTGTTCGTTTTATCAGAAGACTCAATTAATACTCTTGTTATTGCCCCAGTGCCTTTTTCAGATGAAAGTATCATTACTTTGTAATCAGTTAATTTTAGATCTTCTAATGATGGATAATGGTCAATTAAAGCTTTTCTTAACGCACTGTCTATAGCATTAACAGGGCCATTCCCTATTCCAACCGTCATAATATCATTCTCATTAACTTTCAAATGAACTGTTGCTTCAGCCTCAGTAACTAGTGAACCTTTTGCATTCCATCTTCTTTCATCAGTAACTCTAAACTTTTCTAAATTATAAAAATCTTCAAAATGACCCAATTGCCGTCTCACTAATAATTCAAAACTAGCAAGCGCTGTATCAAAAGAATATCCCTCAGATTCTTTTTCTTTAATAGTTATTAATATATCGTTTATTTCATCATTTTTTAATTCAATACTTAGTTTGTTTAATTGATTTAAAATATTTGATTTTCCAGCTTGATTGGAGATAATAACATTTCTAGAATTTCCTACAATTTCTGGATCAATGTGCTCATATGTTGATGAATTTTTTTCTACGGCTGATGCATGCAAACCTCCTTTATGAGAAAATGCATGATCACCTACATATGGTGCATTTTTTGTAGGTTGAATGTTCAGAATATTATCAAGCGTTCTGGACATATTGATTAAATTTTTTAATTTATCTTTATTAATATTTGTTTTAAATTTTGTTTTTAAAACTAATGTAGGTATCAAAGAAATCAAATTGGTATTACCACATCTTTCTCCTAAACCATTAATTGTGCCCTGGACCTGCCTCGCTCCAGCATTAATAGCGGCAAGAGCATTTGCTACAGCGTTTTCAGTATCATTATGTGCGTGTATCCCTATATTTTTTCCAGGAATATATTTAACTACTTCACTAACTATGTTAAAAATCTCATTTGGTAATGTTCCACCATTTGTGTCACACAGTACTACCCATCTAGCTCCAGCATCATAAGCAGCTTTAATACAACTCATGGCGTATTCCATATCTTCTTTGTATCCATCAAAAAAATGTTCAGCGTCAAAAATAGGTTCTTTATTTTTTGCTTTAATATGTTGAATGCTATCACTTATCATGTCAACATTTTCATCCTTTGATATTTCTAGAGCGTTTTTTACATGAAATGATGAAGATTTACCTACTATACATACACAACTTGCACTTGAGTTAATTAAAGAGTTTAAACCAGGATCATTTTCTGCACTTCTCCCTGGTCTTCTTGTCATTCCAAAAGCTGTTAATTTACTATTATTAAATTTTAAATCTCTCGAAAAGAAATCATTATCTGTAGGATTAGCTCCAGGCCAACCACCTTCTACATAATCAATACCTATATCATTTAAATGCTGTGATATTATCATTTTATCACTAACTGAAAAATTAACACCAGTAGTTTGTTGACCATCTCTGAGAGTGGTGTCGAATAAATAAACTTTATCGTCCATAATTATCAGGATGCTAATAGAGTATAATTTAAAATTTACTAGATTTTTCCAAGTTTTTGCAAAATTCCTTTTTTATCAAATAAAGGTAAAAGATATTTTAATTCGGGACCATGTGATTTTCCTGTTAAAATTAGCCTTAAAGGCATAAATAAATCTTTACCCTTTAAACCAGTTTTTTCTTTAATATTTGATGTCCATGTATCCCAAGTTGTTTCATCATAAGGATCATTGGGTAATTCTTGTGCAGCAATATTAACAAATGATTTATCAATATCAAAATCATTATAATTGTTTACATTTGTAATTATTGTTTCCCAATTAATAGCTTCATTTAAAAAAGTAATATTATTTTTTACAAAACGCCAGAATTTTTCGTTTTGTAAATTATTATTTAGATTTAAAATTTTATTTTTAATTTGATCAAAATTAAATAATTTTATTGTATCCTGATTAAGTGACACCAATGATTGTTTTGAAAATTTTGCAGAAGATTTAGATATGTTATTAATATCAAATTTTGTAATTATATTTTTTAAGTCAATCATTGGTTCAATATTGTTACTTGAGCCAATAAAAAGAAAATAGTTTAGCAATGTAATATTTTCGAAGCCTTCTTTTTTAAAATTTTCTATAGATAAGCTACCTATTCTCTTGCTAAAACCTTTGCCATCATCATCAGTTAGAAATGGATGGTGAGCAAATGTTGGAACAGAGGCTCCTAAAGCTTTGAAAATTTGTATGTGAAATGCTGTATTAGCTATATGATCTTCACCTCTTATAATATGAGTTATTTCCTCTTGAATGTCATCTATAACTGAAGGCAAATGATATAATAATGTTCCATCTTCTCTAATTAAAACAGGATCGCTTAAATTTTTAGGATTAAAAGATACATCGCTCTTAATTAAATCTTTCCAAGTTATTTCATCTGTATCAAGTTTGAATCTCCAATGGGGTTTTTTACCAGATTTAATTTTTTGACTAATTACTTCTTCTGATAGATCTAATGATGACCTATCGTAAATTGGAGGTTTACCAGAAGATAATAAAGCTTTTTTCTTTAATGCAAGCTCTTCTTCAGTTTCAAAACAAGGATAAAGTCTTTTATCATTTTTTAAGATATTAATTTTTTCATTGTAAATTTCATTTCTTTCAGATTGATTAAAAGTATAACTCCAATCAAGACCTAACCATTTAAGATCTGATTTTATAGAGTTTTCAAATTCTTTCGAACTTCTGCTTTTATCAGTATCATCAATTCTAAGTATAAACTCACCTTTATATTGTTTACAAAATACCCAATTTAATATTGCTGATCTAGCATTACCTATATGAATTTTTCCTGTAGGGCTTGGAGCGAACCTACATCTCATATCAGTCTCTCGGAAATTCGCAAACTGGAATTGGTTTCATCTTATGAAGATTGGGACCTCTTATTTCTTCATATCTCTTATAGTATTGACTATTTTTATTTTCCATTGCTTCTTCTAATTGCTTATACGATAATCCAAGTTGATTTTCATCATTTCTGCTATCATCCCATAAACCATCAGTTGGGGCTGCATCAATAATATCTTTTATAACACCTATTTCTGATGATAAATCCCATACTTCTGACTTGGTACAATCAGCTATTGGAGATATATCAACTCCACCATCTCCATACTTAGTATAGAAACCTACACCAAAATCTTCAACTTTATTGCCTGTTCCAACAACAATACCATTATTGCTTTGTGCTACCTGATACAAAGTTACCATTCTTAATCTTGATCTAGAATTTGCAAATGCAAGTTCGCTATCAAAATCTTGCATGGTATTCTCAAAAGTTTTAAAAATATTATCTAACTCAATAATCTTGCAATCCACATTATCAAAGTTTTTTTTCAGATAATCTAAATGTCTTAGACTTAAATCATGTTGTGATGAATTTTGTTTAATAGGCATTGAAATAGCAATTGTTTTAAGTCCAGTATGAGCGCACAAAGTACTTGTAAGCGCTGAGTCTACCCCTCCTGACACACCAATTACTAGAGTTACAGGCTGTGATTTAATAGTTTTTGTATAATTTTTAATCCAATTTACAATGTATTCTATTTTATCTTTTGAGTTCATTTTATATAATATAAATTAAAATTTATAAATTTGAAGATTGCTTTGAAAGTAATTTTTCTTCTTTTAAAAAATCTGACAATAGAAAAGCTAACTCTAAAGACTGTGAAGCATTAAGCCTAGGATCGCAATAGGTATGATATCTATTTTGAAGGTCTTGATCAGTGATTTCCTGCAATCCTCCCATGCATTCAGTAACATCTTGGCCTGTCATTTCAAGATGCACACCTCCAGGATAAGTTCCTTCAGATCTATGAATTTGAAAAAATTGATGAATTTCAGATATTATATCTTTTAATGGTCTTGTTTTATATCCTGTATTTGATTTAATTGTATTACCGTGCATCGGATCACAAGTCCAAACAACGTCTTTCCCAGATTTATGTATAGTATTAACAATATTTGGAAGCATACTTCCAACTTTTTCATGACCCATTCTGCATATAAGGGTGATTTTACCACTTTCATTGTTTGGATTTAAAACATCTAAAATTTTTAATAATTCATCAGTCTTTGTGCTAGGTCCAACTTTAATTCCAATGGGATTTTCAATTCCCTTCAAAAATTCAATATGAGCTCCATCTAATTGTCTTGTTCTATCACCAACCCAAAGCATGTGAGCAGAGACATCGTACCATTTTCCTGAGGTACTATCAATTCTTGTTAAAGCTTCCTCATATTGAAGCAGTAATGCTTCATGACTAGTAAAAAAATCAGTCTCGTTTAGTTGCCTAACACTATTTCCATTAATTCCACATGCTTGCATAAAACTTAAACATTCATCAATTCTGTTAGACATTTCTGTAAATTTTGTAGCGTTTTCATCTTTTACAAAATTTAAATTCCATTGATGAATTTTATTTAAATTTGCAAATCCTCCTTGAGAAAAAGCCCTAAGCAAATTTAAAGTAGATGCGGATTGATTATATGCTTGAACTAGTCTGTTAGGATCTGGATTACGATCTTTTTCATTAAAATCAATTCCATTAATTATATCGCCTTTGTAAGACTCTAATTCTATATTATTAATTTTTTCAGTTGCAGAAGATCTAGGTTTAGCAAATTGTCCTGCTATTCTTCCTACTTTAACAATTGGACATGATGCTCCAAATGTAAGAACAACTGCCATCTGTAAAATAACCTTAAAAGTATCTCTTATATTATCAGGATGAAAGTCAGCAAAACTTTCAGCACAATCACCACCTTGAAGCATAAATGCTTTCCCCTTTGAAACATCACTTAGTTTTTCTTTTAATACTCTAGCTTCTCCTGCAAAAACCAAAGGTGGAAATTTAGAAATTTTTTCAAGAGTTTTGTTCAAATGCTTTTCGTCAAGATACTGCGGCATGTGAAGAGCATTTTTTTTTCTCCAACTAGATGGTGACCAATTGTTATTCATATTTCAAATTGGCTAATAAACGGTTAATTAATCATAAACAAGTTATATTATTTAGTTCTTTTATTACTTAGAATTTTTAGATCTGAACGCTCTATTGCAAGTGAACCTTTTGGTATATTTTTTGTTATTACGCTTCCAGCCCCTACTTTTGAATTAGCTTCTAAAATTACAGGTGCTATCAATGAAGAATTTGAACCAATGAAAACATTATGTTTAATTACTGTTTTGTGTTTTTTATTTCCATCATAATTACAAGTAATTGTACCAGCTCCAATATTAACATTATTTCCAACATCCGCATCACCAACATAAGAGAGATGAGCAATTGACACTTTTTTACCTATCTTTGAATTTTTGATTTCAACAAAATTTCCTACTTTAGAATTTTTATCTATAATAGAATTAGGCCTTATTCTTGCACTAGGACCAATGTTACACTTTTCACCAATAGTCACTCCTTCTAAATAGGAGTTACTTTTTATTATCGAGTCTTTTTTAATTATTGTTTTTTCTTTAATTGTAACATTGCTTTCAATTATTACATTTTGTTCAATTTTTGTATCATAACTTAAATAACAAGTTTTAGGTTTAAGAAAATTAACACCAATTTTTATAAACTTATCTATGTATCTTTTTTGGAGAATACTTTGAACCTTGTTGTAGTCTTCTAGTGTGTTAATACCTAGCATCTCATCTTCATTGCACTCAATATAATTTGAATTAAAATTATTAGAATGAAATATTTTAAATATATCTGGTAAATATCTCTCTTTTTTAATTCTATTAATCTTAATTTTTTTTGTATTATCAAATAATATTTTCTTTTCTGCAATTAATACACCCGAATTACATAAATTGATTTTTTTTTGATAAATATTTAAATTTATTTCTTCTACAATTTCTTCAAGAACATTATTTTTTGTTAGAAGTCGACCATAACCAAAAGGTTTCTGAGTTCTAAAGGCAATAAGTGAAGCTTTGACTTTTGAAGAGAGAAATTTCTTTATTAATTTTTTTATACTTGAAAGAGTAATTAATGGTGTATCTCCAAATAATACTAATACATTTTTTGAATTTATTTTATTTTGTGCCTGTTCAATAGCATCTGCAGTACCTCTTTGTTGATTTTGAATTACAAAAACACAATCTTTTAGAATTGATTTTAATTCGTTGATATTTTCATTATTGCATACAACAACTACTTTTTTTCCTGATATTTTTTTAGCTATTGCATACACGTGAGATATAATTGGAAGCCCACATAAAGGATAAACTAATTTAGAACTTGTCGCTTTAAATCTTTTACTTTTACCAGCAGCAAGTATTACTGTTGTTATACTAAACATTAAATTTAGAAATTTCTTAAAATTTCATTACCAACATTTATGACTTCTCTAGAAGCATCTGATGTAATACTAATATCAACTACACCTCTTCCAACAGAAAAAGTTTCTGCAAATATTACTTTACTTGAAAGTCTAGAACGGGCTATTTTTGCTCCTGCATATCTTAATCTTAAAATCATAGCATCTGTCAATTTTGCTCTTGGCATAACTCTGTTTAAAATGATAATCGGATTTTTTCTTTCTTGCTTTGCAATTTTTAAAAAGGGCAATGTTGCCATTAAATCAACTGGACTTGGCTGCACAGGTACAAAAACTCTATCGGATGCTTTAACAACCTGCATAGTTTCAAATGTAATTGATGGTGGACTATCAATAATAATAAAATCATATTTTCTTTTAATTAATTTTATTTCATCAATGAGGTCTCTTGTATCAAAATTCAACTTTGTGATACCTACGTCATCTTCTCCGTAATAACTCTTTCTTGCATCTAGCCAATAACTTAAACTTTTCTGAGCATCAGCATCAATTACAGCAACTTTATATCCACTGTTACTCCACAAAACAGCAAGATTTGCAGAAAGTGTAGATTTACCTGAGCCACCTTTTTGATTTGAGAATGCTATTACTTTACCCATAAAATTAATTGATATTAACTATTTTGTAGATAATGGAAAGAAATTATAAAAAAATATGACTAAAAACAAGATTGAAAATGCAAAAAAGTTGTTGCGTAGTGGAGAACTTGTAATTTTTCCCACAGAAACAGTTTATGGTTTAGGTGGTAATGCAAATGATAAAAAAGCAATAAAAAGAATTTATAATATAAAAAAAAGACCGGCAAATAATCCTATTATTTGTCATTTTGAAAGTTTGAATGAAATTAAGAAAAATTTTCACTTAAGTAAGCTTGAAGAAATATTAGCAAAAAAACTTTGGCCTGGACCAATTACATTAATCTTAAGAAAAAAAACTAAGTCAAAAATTTCACAATTAGTTTCTAATAAATCATCTTATATCGGTTGTAGAATTCCAAAAAATAAGATTGCTTTACAACTTTTAAAAAATTTAAATTTTCCTGTAGCTGCACCAAGTGCAAATTTCTCAGAGCGAACATCTGTTACAAAATTTGAAGATTTAGACAAAAATTTAATTAAAAAAATATTTACAATTAAAGGAAAACAATCAAAATTAGGATTAGAGTCTACAGTTATAAAAGTTAATAAAAATAGTATAGAAGTATTGCGATTGGGAAGTATTACACCAAATGAAATTTTAAAAGTAGCTAATAAATCAAAGATTAAA